>NZ_VFWQ01000004.1:0-414537 GCF_006442705.1 Mesorhizobium sp. B1-1-7
AACCCACCCACCCGCAGTGATGGTATCGGAAGATCAAATAGGTGTTCGTCAACGAACATTGCTGCAGAACTTTTACGGAAACGATTATCCGACAAACTCGGCGGCGATTCACAGCGCATCCTTGGTTCGGTCCTACGCCGGCACCCTTTTGCCAGCTCTTTGGCTACACGTGATGTGTGCGAAACTGCTCGCTATGATTGACATCGGGGCAGCCAACCTGCCCGCGGGCGATCGTGACGACTTACGTCTAGGGTTGCAGCGATTGCGGGACTTGGTTGCCGGTGCGGCCACCGTCGGCAATCACGAGGAGTTCATGCAGGCGGCACTCTCGCAGCTCGGGCGGAGTATTCGCCTGTTTAATCGCGGTCGCGATCGTGTGGCAATTGAAGGAATCTACGTTCCACTAACAGATGTCGGCGTAGCTCGGACTCTCGCGGCTCCGCACCTCGGCTCTTCGGGACTGGTCGAGCTTGCGTTAGGCCTCGCGATTATCGGCCATGGCGAACGGCAAGGCCATTGGAGCTGTGCCGTCTCTGAACCACCCGATCCAAAATCCGGCGCTATCAATCTGAAAGGCATCGCGGGTAGTTGCCAAATTTTCTTCGCGAGCAGCGCTCATGCAACGGCGCAGATGTTTGCAGAAGGTCATTTGAACGACAACGACGACGCCGTCGTGGTGCACAGCTTCGCGCCACCAGAACGAGCTGCCCGAAATCCGACACGCGCGCCAGGGCGAACGGGTAAGGTTCAACTCCGTGAATTGAGTGTATCCTTGATTTCGAACGGCGCAGTGAGTCTTGACACTCTCCTGCAGCGGTTCAAGGCAGAGGCAGCGCTATGACCGAAACCACACCCGTCGAGCGCGTAGCGCGCATGCTGGAGGAAGCGAAGTTCCTACGCATAAAATCCCCGCTACAGATAGGTGGCTTGAAGTTTGAAGCCCCTGCCGCATTTGTAGGCCAATCACCGTCGCCTGACTTGGTAATCGTAGGAGATTCCGCCATGCAGACGGCGAGAGACCTGCAGACGATTATCGAAGGGATCGGGCGCGCGCTCGATGTTGTCCGGTCTCGCAGACCGCTCACGCTGGTGCTAGTGGGCCCCAGACTAGAGTCGAGCGCCTTAGCGCAGCTTTGCCGCTATGCCCGCGTCCTTCCCGTTGGTGAGACTGCAGACGACGCGAGTCTCAACAATTGGCTCGCGGTGCTCCTGCCGCTGAAGCTCCCCAAACCTGTGGAGGCGCGTGGTATCGATTGTCTCGAGGAACTCCGCACCTCCGCAAGCACGGAGGCTGTAGAGTTGATTGATCTCGCCACCAGCGGAGCCCAGGCCGTGGCTGATCGATATATAGGGATGGTCGAGGAGCCGTTCGAGGAAGACCATGAGTCTAATGGGAGCCAGGCATGAGTGCCCGTCTCACCTCGTTGCTTATCGAAGATTTTCGAAGCATCCGTGGAGTGCAACGGATTTCTCTAGATGCTCCTGTTGTCCTCATACACGGGCCCAACGGGACCGGCAAAACGAGCCTTCTGTCGGCTATAGAATTCGCTCTGACCGGATCTGTCGCGTCTCTGGGCCGCTTCGATCCCACCTATATCCAGTATCTGCCGCATAAGCTGAGCAAGACAGGAAGATGCCGTATTCAACTCGATGCGACGGGCCTTGCCTCAAAATCTGCTGAAGTGGAAGCTGACGGTTCGCGGATATGGGGCACCGCGCTGCTAAAAGAAGACCTGTCCAGGTTTTTCACCGAGCGGTGTTACCTTCCGCAAGCTGCGCTTGGACGTTTGCTTGAGCTTTATGAGCATCAGGACAGTCGGCGAACCGACTCCCCACTCACCCGGTTCGTCAAGGAGCTATTAGGGCTGGAAGCACTGGATGCGTTGATCGACGGCCTCCATGCGAGTGGTGACGTGCGAAGGTTTCGAGAACCGGCGCCCCGCTATTGGATGGCCCGTTCCGACTCCTCGTCTGCCTCGCGGAAGACCAATGCCGAGAACGCCAGGAAGAGCGCAACTGAGGTGCGAGCAGCTGCCGAAGGCGCTTTGACAGCCTTACTTGATGGTTTTGCTCCGCAGGGCACACCGCTACATGCGGCCTCTGTATCTCCTCACTTGAAGGGATTGCAGGAACAGGCGGATGATCGGCTCGCTGAATTAGCGCGTATACGCCGAGATCTGAATGCCGCAGGTCGTCAATTGGCCGATGCCGCCGGGGATGGAGTGAGCCAACGGCAGATCGTCGAGGCAGCGGCGTCGGCTGCTCGGCAAGCATTGGAAACTTGGGCCCGTGGGCCTGGAGCGCAACTGCGAAATTTGTTCGATTTGATCCGTGCCCGCTTCGTTCAGCTATCTGTATCAGATGCAAACCCGCTGGCTACGCACGAGGCCGCCACGAGCCTCGTCACGACCGAGTTCGAGAGAATACGAGTGTTGTTGGAGAGTGATCAAAGTGCTGAGAAAGAGCTCGGCGCTGTCCAAGAGTCACTGCGGCAAGGCAAAGCACGATTGGCGAACATCGAGGAGGAACTAGGGCGTGACAGAGGCGCGAATCAAGAACTAGCGCAAGCACTCACCGCAATCTCATCCCATATCCGAGATGAGACGTGTCCGGTCTGCGGTCGAGATTTTAGCGAAGTATCAGACACACCTTTGGCAGCGCATGTATCCCAAGAGGTGCAAAGGCTGATATCAGCGGCTGGCCGAGTGCAGAGCTTGATCAAAGATCGCTCTACAACAGTTGGAGCAATGAGCAACGCTCAGCGCCGCGAGAGCGACTTGACTGCGAGGCTATTGTCTCCAGAACAACGGAGCGCCAGCAAGCTAGACCTGGCACAGCTAAGTGAATGGAAGAACAGTCTCTCGGCTCAACTCGACTCGGCGACGGAGGGCACTCGCCTGCAGACACGGTCATTGGCCGCAGCACTCCAGCTTTCCGTTCTCAATACGCGACAAGCCGGCGTAGAGGGGCTAAGGGCCGAACTCGCACAGCATGCCGTCGCTTTAGGCCGCCCCATCGCATTGGAGGACGTCCCGATAGAATTTGTTCTCACCGATTTGACGGCCTTCGTAGAAAGTGAGGAAGCGTCGGCGCAGCAAATAACCCAGCGTCTCAGCGATATCGAAACAACCTTAAGCGAACTATCACTTGCCCGCGCCGCAGAGACGGCTACTGCTGCCACGCTTAAGGCGGCGACTGAAGAACTGGCGTTGACCAAGACACGCCGCGATGAGGCTGAGCGCCGTATCGCCGTCGGCAAGGAGTTGGCCACCCGCGCACAAGCGCTTCGCACCACCCAGGTCAAACAGGTCTTCAACGAAGAACTGAACAGCGTTTGGCAAGACCTCTTCATTCGACTTGCGCCAGAAGAGGCGTTCGTGCCCGCTTTCGCGCTGCCCGCTATCCCTGGTGGGTCGGTTGAGGCCATCCTTGAGACCATTTATCGATCTGGTGGCAAGGGAGGGAACCCACGTGCCATGCTTAGCGCTGGTAACCTGAACACTGCGGCCTTGACGCTGTTTTTAGCACTGAACCTCTCTGCTAAGCCCCTGCTGCCTTGGATAATCATCGACGACCCCGTGCAGAGCATGGACGATGTTCACATCTCGCAGTTCGCAGCGCTTCTTAGGA
The DNA here is from genome assembly GCF_006442705.1 of Mesorhizobium sp. B1-1-7. NCBI lineage: Bacteria > Pseudomonadati > Pseudomonadota > Alphaproteobacteria > Hyphomicrobiales > Phyllobacteriaceae > Mesorhizobium > Mesorhizobium sp. B1-1-7. The sequence continues at coordinate 3,631 of NZ_VFWQ01000004.1, forward strand.
CTCTGAAGCTTGTGGGACGACAGGTGGTTTTGGCTGTGCACGACCGCCAGTTGTTCGACTACCTAGCCTTGGAGTTGAGCCCAACGTTCAACGGCGATCGGCTCATCACCGTCGAGCTGGGCCGCAGCGCGGATGGCATGACGACCGCGCAATGGACGCCTATGGTCTTCGAACCGGACAGGGCCTTCGCTGCATAGGCTTTTGCAAACGTCTCCAACGCCTAACCTCGAACGACCGGCATCCGATTCTGTGACCAACAGCAGCACCTAGCGTAAGCGCTGTCCCGTTGGCACCTTTCGCGCGTTGTCGTGAGCGACGATGCTCGGAGCCTTTGAGGGCTTCGACACATGACGATTTCAGAGCTTACGCTTAAGTCCAGGGACGAGGAGCCGGTTCGACGGCTTGAGATATTCACGGGTTCTGGACGGCGGCGCGAATGGTTGCCGGAGGAGAAGGCGCGGATCGTGGCGGAAAGCTACGATGCTGGCGAGACCGTGAGCGCGGTGGCTCGGCGACATGCATTGTCCCCGCAGCAGCTGTTCGCCTGGCGCCGGTCCGCGCGGGTGCCGTTGGCGAATGCGCCGGCACCGGAGCCGTTGTTTGTTCCAGCGGTGGTCGCGGCACAGGAGCCCGAACCGGCGGGGAAGCGCGCGAGATCGACACGGAAGCGGAAGGCCGCGCGAGAAACCGGCGTGATAGAGCTGGAGATTGACGGCGTCGCCATGCGGGTCGGTCGTGGCGCCGACGCCAGGACGGTGGCGGCGGTGATCCGTGCGCTGAAGGCGCCGTCGTGATCGGGCCGACGGGTGTGGTCAAGGTGATGGTCGCGACGAAGCCGGTGGACTTCCGCAAGGGGGCCGAGGGCCTGGCGGCGCTGGTGCGCGAGACGATGGGCGCCGATCCGTTCTCTGGCGCGGTCTACGTCTTCAGGGCCAAGCGCGCCGACCGGGTCAAGCTGGTGTACTTCGACGGCACCGGCGTGTGCCTGCTGGCGAAGCGTCTGGAGGACGGGAAGTTCTGCTGGCCTGCCATCACCGATGGCGTGGTGAGGTTGTCGGCGGCGCAATTGCAGGCGCTCCTGGAAGGGTTGGATTGGCGGCGCGTGCATGACACCCGCGAGACGCGCGCGCCGGTCGCGGCAAGTTGATTCCATGGGAGGCTAGAGGCGCTGGCAAAGCATTGGAATGCATGATTGAATCGGCCTTGTGAGCAACCCGGCCGAGCCTCAGACCAACGATCCGATCGCGCTTCAGGCGATGCTCGCGGCGGAGCGCGCCGAGAACGAGCGGCTGCGCCAGATCATCAAGGAACTGCAGCGCCACCGCTTCGGCCGCAGAGCAGAGAGCCTGCCGGTCGACCAGCTGCTGCTGGGCCTGGAAGAGGCCGAGCAGATCGAGGCTGAAGGCTTCGCCGCGGAGGACACCGCCGATACTGCCAAGCGCGAGGCTCGCGCCAGGAAGCGCCGCGCCAACCGTGGATCACTGCCCGCGCATCTGCCGCGTATCGAGCAGATCATCGACATTCCCGACAAGATCTGCCCGTGCTGCAAGGGAATGCTGCATGTCATGGGCGAGGATCGCTCCGAGCGCCTCGACATCGTGCCGGCCCAATTCCGCGTCATCGTCACGCGCCGACCGAAATACGCCTGCCGGAGCTGCGAGGAGGTCGTGGTGCAGGCACCGGCTCCGCCACGGCTTGTCGAGGGCGGCATCCCGACTGAGGCGACCGTCGCCCATGTGCTGGTCTCCAAGTACGCCGACCATCTTCCCCTGTATCGCCAGGCGCAAATCTACGCCCGCCAAGGCGTGAACCTGGATCGCTCGACGCTTGCCGATTGGGTCGGCAAGGCGGCTTTCCTGCTCCGCCCCATCCACGAGCGGTTGTTCGAGCGGCTGAAGGCGTCCGGGAAGCTCTTCGCCGACGAGACCACGGCGCCGGTGCTCGATCCCGGGCGCGGCCGCACCAAGACGGGCCAGCTGTTCGCTTATGCTCGCGACGATCGCCCCTGGGGCGGGATCGCTCCACCTGGCGTCGCCTATCTCTATGCACCCGACCGCAAGGCCGAACAGCCACTGCGGCACCTTCAGGGCTTCGTCGGAATCCTGCAAGTCGACGGCTACGCCGGATACCGGGCGTTGGCCGAGCGCAATGCCGTGAGCCTGGCGTTCTGCTGGGCGCATGTCCGTCGACGCTTCTACGAACTGGCCCAGTCCGGGCCCGCGCCGATCGCCACGGAGGCGCTCCAGCGCATCGCCGAGCTCTACAAGATCGAGAACGAGATACGGGGACGCTCGCCTGAAGAGCGGCGCACCGCGCGCCAGGAGAGAAGCCGCCCCGTCATCGATACCCTCCAGCCATGGCTGCGCGAGAAGCTCGCCCTGGTCAGCCAGAAGAGCAAGCTCGCTGAAGCAATCCGCTACCCGCTCTCGCGCTGGGCCGGACTTGGTCGCTTCCTCGACGACGGCCGCGTCGAGATCGACTCCAACGTCGTCGAACGCTCGATCAGGCCAATCGCCCTCAATCGGAAGAATGCGCTCTTCGCCGGTTCCGACGGCGGTGGCGAGCACTGGGCGACCATCGCCTCGCTCGTAGAAACCGCGAAACTCAACGGCGTCGACCCGTACGCCTACCTCGCCGACGTCATCACCCGCATCGTCGCAGGCCATCCGCAAAGCCAGCTCGACGACCTGCTGCCCTGGGCCTATGCCCCCGCGCCACTCAAGGCCGTGGCCTGAGAACAGCGGTTACCACCTAGCTTCAATCCCCTCCAATCCTTCGCGCTAACCTAGCCGCCCAGCGACATCGCTTCGCGCTGGAGCGTCGCGCGATCGTTGCCATGCTTCCTGATGAGCTCCCGAACTTCAGGAATCAACCTGGGCCGCGTGGATCCAGCGCGCGATTTCTTCGGGCTTAGCGCCCTCGATGTCCAAATGAAGCTCCATGACCTTCTCCTGTGGCCAACCTGCCGACAGTGAACAAAAAGAGAACACAAGAGTCAAGATGATCTTGACTGGCGAGGAATATGTTCCTTATTTCCAGACTCGGTCTAGGCAAGAAGGGACCATGGCAAGGCGTCACCGCGCTGGCAGGCGAAGCTATGGAAAAGCGGCAGAGGACAATTTTCGGATCGAAGTTTGGGATCGAGAAGAAACCCAGCTCGTCGAGACGATATGCCGGTCACCGGATTTCTTTATCAGCCAAACCGCATGGCATGTCGCGATCCGGCGCCGGCCGGGAATGCTGCTGATCCACTACAACGCACGGCATGTGATGGAGAAGATGCTAACGCCTGGCGACGTCAAGATTGACCCTCAGGCCATCGTAGATGGCAGCGTGCACGCCGGCCTCGACGTCGCGCTCGGCGACCTCCGCGAATGGCACACGCTGCGTGCCTGGTGCAAGAACTGCTCTCACTATGCTGAAGTGAAGCCCGCCGGCCTTATCCGGCGATACGGCAAAGGCGCGCTTTTCAGTTCAGTGGAGAAAGCGTTGTTTTGCAGCGGCTGCGATCGCGGTGGACCGGTAAGGCTCGAGATTCACAAGTTGCCGAGGAACTGAAGTCTAAGAGAAAATTTTGCTGGTGCTGACCTGCTCAGTCCAATTCGTAAAAAGCCGCGCGGGCGCCTTTTGCTAGCGTTCAGGCAATCATTTGAACTCCCAGGCACCCGCCGCGTTCGGTCCGCCCGAGCTAATACCATCGCGTCTCATCATCGCCGCCATGGCACCGTCGATTGTGTGACCGGATGTGGGTTTGCCTTCCTCTTGCAACATATGCTGGAGATGTGCTGCGTCGTCCGCAGAATCCCCCATCGGCCAAAGCGCGGAGCTAGCAAGCTTGCGCTTCTTTTGCATGAGACTTTGAAGCAGCAAGTCGAAAGAGTGTTCGCGATATTCCGGATGGACTGCCATAGGCACGTGGACTGATATTGGTCTAGTTTGACCGAGGCGATGAACACGATCGTTGCACTGTTCCTCAACGGCCGGATTCCACCACCTGGACAAGTGGATCACATGGGTGGCAGCCGTTAGCGTTAGACCGGTTCCCGCAGCTTTTGGACCGAGAACCAGCAGATCAAATCCGCCATCATTGGTGAGGTGCTCCTGAAAGCGGTTCACTATCGCCTGACGCTTCTGAATGGGCGTGTCGCCATTGATGAGATCAACTCGGGCTAAGCCGAATTCGGCACGCACCAGTTCCATGAAGCGGAACTGCATCTGTCGGCTCTCAATGAACACCAGCGCTCGCTCACGCGCCGACCTGATGCGCCGCAATATGTCAAAAGTCGCTGCCAGTCGTCCTGACGCATCAATAAAATCCTGCGCGTCTTCTTGCGCGTCAATTGCTGGATGCACCGAAACAGAGCGAATATGGTGTAGCATCTTCAACGCAGCGCCGGGCCCACCACTTGCGAGCTTCACGCGAGCCTCCTCATAGCGGTCTGCCTGAAGCGGTGGCATGCCTCTGGGATGCATGAAACGTGACTTTGTCGGGAGGTCGCGAGCGACAGTCTCCTTCAAGCGTCGAAAGGCTAGTGGTGGCAAACCATTCTGCGTCTTGAATACGCGAGAATGGAGTTCCGACATGTTGTCTTCGTCCGGTGTTCCATATCGATCGCGGAATTCTCGTAGCGACCCCAGAGCGCCTGGAGCGAGCTGATCCATAATGGCCCAAAGATCGACTGTCGAATTCTCGATCGGCGTTCCTGTGAGACCTATACGGAAATCGGCATTCATTGCCCTGGCTGCGTTCGCTGCGAGGGTGCCAGGGTTCTTGATATTCTGGATCTCATCGAAGACGGCGGCCGCGAAGGGAATCTTGCCAAGCGAATGCTGATAGTTGGTGAGCGTCGTGTAGGTGGTGAGGATCCAGGTAAGGTGCCCCGCCCCAGCGCTGAGCGCACCACGGATATCAGAGAAGTCCAACTGAGATTCGCCGTTCTCGATATCGCGCCCATTCGCCCCTGCAAGCTTCCTCGCCCCCGTAGCGGATCCATAGAGTCGTATGAGATGACCGAGCCCTGGCGACTCCACGTGTTGAGCGACCTCCAGTTCCCAGTTCTCAAGCAATGAGGTCGGAGCCACAATCAAAACTGGACCGCGGCCCGCTGTTCCGTCACGCTTCATGTGCTCGTTGAGCCACGTCAGGAATGCGATTGTCTGTAGCGTTTTACCCAAGCCTTGTTCATCGGCATTGAGGACCCCTGGCATTCCAGCCTTCCAAGACTCAATCTGCCAGGCCAAGCTCTCGACCTGGTGGTCTTTGAGCCTGGTCTTGATCGCGTGAGGAACACCGTCGCTGTGATTTGACCGTCGAGGTCCTCGGGTAGGACGCCAAGTAACGTCCTCGAAGTTGACCTCGGTCTTCAGGACTACGGGGCCATTCCGGGCCACCTCAACGTCATCCGGTTCCGCCTCTGCAGCTTTCCGCGATTGGAGCCGTCCCTCCAGAATCTGCAGCGTCTGGTTGTTCGCAGGAAGCTCAATGTCACCGAACGGCAGAGCTGCTTCCTTACGTTCAATAGCCATTCGGACGCGATCACGCAGGTCCTCAAGTTTGGAGGTTGAGAGGTTGTCTAGGCGCTTGAGCACCGCCTCCGCGAAGGCCTCAGGCAACCAAGTCGTGCCACTTGATGCGGATTCGGTCACCGGGTTGCCAGCGTAGACTTCGATGCCGGTCACGCGATCTGAGAACCGGGAATATTCCTCCGTCTCAATTAACAGTGGTCCAGCCGCAGCCTCGACTGCTTCCTCTTGAGCTGCCGAAGACAATTCCTGGAAACCGCTCTGCCGTCGAAGATGCGCCTCTACCGCCTCCGTTATTCGTGCACGAGGGTTACGCACGAATGCCCGACGCTCCTCCGGGGGCGCGCGCTGCATGTCGGTCATGACTTTAAGCGCGGCGCTAGCGCTACGGTCAACGACCAGGAACTTCCCCGGAGCGAGTCGAAATGCATTGAGCGCACCGCGCTCGCGCAATCGTCGCTGAAATTGGACGAGATCGGCGCCGCCGAGCTCGGCCATCGCCTCACTCGTGACGATTTCAGGATCGAGCCTGTCATTGGCAAAGGGTAACACCTCGAAGTCGTCACCATCGTGTGTCGGGCTGATCGAGAATCCGTCCGCGAGCGAGACCTCCAAGCCGGAGAGGAAATCCGTCATCGAAAGCCGCGCCATGGCACTATCTGCGGACATATCGACACCTGGCTCAAGTGTCTTGCGAAAGCGTGCCAAGGCCTCCCAGTGCTCCGCGTCGTCCTTGGATTTGCGAAGCCCTTCTGCAATCTGAATCGCCTCTAGCATCCATATGGGCAGTCGCTGCAAGCCTCGGTCCGTTTCGAGTATGGCTCCAGTTCTCTTCGGAGTTCGTTGTTGACCCGACCGCAGCCATTGGACTTTAAGTCGAAAACCTTCGGTCCCGAGCACCCCCTCTGCATCAGTGCGCAAGGTCAGGTCAGTAAGGGCAGGTAAGCCCATCTCAACAGCGGTGGAGTTGTCCAGTGCTGCGGCCAATCGATGTCCGAGTGTGATGCGATCCGACGAAATCTGAATAGATTCGTCGAGTAGGTCGGCCGTGGATTTGAGATCTGCAAGAGCCAGGACCAGCCGACGTTCGGCGCCTGAAAGGGTTTCAAGATCAATCTTTCTGCCGGGCATAAAACGTCCCAGCAGGCCTGAGCGGTCGGGCAGGAGGCGCAGCATGATTTTGGAAGCGTCGTAGCTGAGTTCAAATGTCATCGGGACAAAGCCATCAGAACCCGGGATTGCCAGTCGCCCTGATGAGCGATGGCATCGAGGTTCGAGAGGTTGCGAATATCTGCCACGTCGTAACGCGGTCTATAAAGCTCAGGGGTGAGTGGCTGATCTGCCCTGAAGAAATGCACTCTAAAGTTGAACGTTCCTTCAATGACGACTTTGTTGCGGATTCGCATGACGAGGAGTGACTTGTCGCGATCGCCCACCTGACGGCCGAAGCGCCGTCCGCTTTGACGGATATCCGTCGGCAACTTCGACAAAGCCGCGCGATGGCCTTCATCGTTGAAAGCGATCCAGACTTCATCGATGCGTCCCTGCTCATGGAGTGTCCACCAGAACTTTTCCCGGTCGGCCCACATGTGACCGCGTTCAACCTCGGTTAGAACCCGGAACAAGAACCGGATATCCGCACCCATCAGCCAGCGCAGGAAAACCTGAACCAAAGCTGGATCTACTTCACTCCACGCAGGATGTGGATTAACCCGAGGATGACTGTAGAGCTGTGTCAATCGATCGACCAGGAGGCTCTGAATCTCGGCCGAAGGGTTCCGTGTCCGCCAATGGCTCAGCAGAACTTCGATCGCCGCACCCGCTCCAACCTGTCTCAGCGCACGATCATCCGGCTTCAGCCAACCCAGCAATCGCTCAATTTCATTGAACGTTGTGAGTTTCGGCCCGATGGTCTTGAGAAACTCGAGGTGAGCCACGTCCATTAGACCGGGCGCATGTGGCTGATGCAGTCCCAGGGCCCGAAGGCCATGCCACGGGTCCGGCATGCGTTCCATCATGGCGGCAAGCGCAGACGGCGCACTCTGCGCGTCGAGCAATTCAGGGACGTTCTCTAGGAGGGGCTGCCAGCGAGCTCCGATACTGGAGCGAGAATGTTGCAGCGCTTCAGCCAAGTGCACCGAATGGGCCCTGCCTGTCTCGAAGCTCTCGATATAGATCCGCACCATGGGGTTAAGAAAACCATGCCGTGTCGTTGCGCGAATCTCCGCACACAGGAAGCGGCGAATTTCGGCCAGATCATCGCGAAACCGGTGTCCTGCGGCGTAGACGAGAGAAGCTATGCGCGTCACGAAACTCATTGGCACCTTGTGCCAATCGTTTTCTCTTATTCTGCGCTGCATCTCGGCGAAGAGCCGTTCAGCATCCCGCTCTGGAGGCTTTTCGGGTGCGTCATATCTGTCCAGAACCCGACGGATGTTCCGCTCGATCAACTCAAACGACGGCGGGGACGGAGTCGCGAGCGGTGCTAGAACGCCAAGTCGGCTGGACAGGGTCGGTTGGTGTGCTTCGCTGGTCACGGGCTACTCATTCGAGATCCGATGAGCAGCGCATCGCGGACCTTGTCGATCTCATCGGTGTCATGGGGGACATACATGATAATTCGCAGATCAATGCGCCGGTTCGTTGCTTTGTCTTCGACAGTGTCATTGGAAGCGATTGGACGCATCCGACCATACCCAGCCACAGATAAGACCGGTTGCCGCTGGAAGTTGAGGAAATTCAGCAGGCTCTCTTGGTGCGTGGTCATCGCACGGAACGTGGTCGTAGCACGATTGGTGGATAGCACGAGATTTGCCATGTCGTCGCCGTCGGAGTCTGTGTGGCCTTCGATCTGAACGGCTTCGATAAGAGCGAACCCCGAATTGCAATTCGCGTCGAATCTGGCGTCACCACCCAGTGTGTAGCAAGGCAATATTTCGTGCAGCCGATTTGCCAAAACCTGCACAAGGCGCAGCCTGTCTGGGAGGAGCGTAGACTCCCCACGCTTAAAAAGCCCTTCGCCCTGGAAGCGAAGCGACTCTTCACTCAGCATCAACTGGATACCCGGAAAATCGAGCGCGATACGGTCGCTCAACTGCTGAAGGATGCGCCGCCGAGCCTCCATGCTGTTGTTGATATATGCTTCGAGAGGATTTGGCTTTCTTAACCTTTCCAGTTCAGCCTCGAGCTGAGCTATCCGGGACTTCAGCTCGACAATTTCTTTGTCCGCCCGTTCACGGGCTGCGATGGCCGCGTCACGCTCCTTTAGAATTTGCGCGACGCGTTGCTCCAAGCCTTTGAGCTCTTCAGCCAATGCGTCGCGTTCGGCCAAGACTTTCTCGTATTTGGGAAGAGGCACCACTTCTGACGGTTTGTATTGACTCGCGAAAAAGGCGAGCAGCAGGATGACGATGAAGAGAAACCCTACCGTCATGTCCGTCATGGACACAAACGCGGACTCCTCTTCCTCCTCGTGCCGCCGACGACGCATGGAGGCAGCTCGCATCAGCTACGCCCCTGCTGGGGCTGGAACTCTTGCAGTCCATCAAGGATGGTTTGAAGTGTCGACAACGCCGTGTTCAACTGACCCGCCATAGACTGAACATGGCTGCGAACGGCCTGCATCGCCTGTTCGGTCTGGCTGGCGTAGAGGTCAAACGCATGGCCAAGCTTCTCGTCGATCGTATCAAGGCGATCACCTTGACCGCGCAACCGCTCAAGCATGGTCGTCACCGCGGCAAGCGAACTTTCGACCCCTTGGCGCTCCGCGGCAATCGTTGCGCGCGCTGCCTCCAATGTCTGGGCGGCCGCCTCCGCGGTTGCGCGTGAGCTTTCCCTGACCGTTGCAACGGCATCGCGGGTGCCGTCCGCAAACTGGCGGAGCGTGCCCTCGATGCGCTCAGAGGTCGCTCGCACCGGCGCCGCAGCTGCGACGAGTTCCTGAGATGCCCCACGGAAGGTGCCCGCGGCTTCAGCGCTGGCCGACGCGCCGTCGCGCACGGCATCCGCAAGCCTTCGCATCTGGTCAACACCGCCGGTGAGCGAACTCACCATGCCGTCGAGCTGGCGTGCGATTGCTTCTATCGGAGCTATCAGATCATTGCCCGCCCTTGAGGAAAGGGCTTGGGTCATTCCGGTGATGTCGGCACCCGCCTTGCTGAATGCCTCCAGCATTGACTGTCCAGCTGCACCAATTGCCTTGCCCGCATCTTCGCCCGCGACCTCCAGGCGAGCCTTTGCCGCGTCGGCACCATTACGCGCCGCGGTCTCCATTTCACTGCGCATGGTTCCAGCAGCGTCGCGCATGTCTGCCGCTGCGGCCGAAATCGCGCGCGCACCCTCACCGGTGTTATCGCGAATACTTTCCAGTGTCCGGTTCATAACACCAAGCAGTTGCTCGGCGCCTTGACTGAACACGCCGGATGCGGATTCCGCAGAAGCCGACATCGCTCCGCGCAACTCGTCCACGGCCTGGGCGACACGCGCAACAGCTGTCTCCATCTCGCTTCCCATCCGGCCAGAGGACTGGTCCATGCGCTCGGCCAATTGGCTGATCTTATCGCCAGCGCGTGCTAGGTGTTCACTAGCCAGCCCAAGCGCACCGGCGACTCCTTGCGTCACCTGCTGCGATAGGTCCGTCGCCATAGTCGAAATGCTCTCGGTGCCCTGTTGGCTGACTTTGTCCAAGAGGGGCTGCATGGCTGTCGTAATCGAGGACGAAATAGCCTGAGGAAGCTCGGTTTTTAAAGGCCCACCGATCTCCGCAATCATCTGCAAAGTGAGTTGTCGTTGGTGTTCGCGACTTTCGATCGTGGCGCGAAGCTGATCGGCGGCAATCTGCTCCAAGCTGGCAAAATTAATCCGGCCTTCAACCGTCCTACAAAGCCGATGCAACTGTTCATCAAGACTGCCGACCAAGAAGCGAAGCCCAATCGTAAGCACGATCGAACAGACCAGTCCGGTCAAAGACATGATGAACTTGGCCGATGCAATCCGCAGCAGGTTGGCCATTGCCGTCTCGTCGATGCGCTCTCCAGATAGCGCATTCAGCGCCGCGATAAGCCCCAGAAAGGTGAGAGCAAGGCCTATTGAGACAAAGAGCCCCGGCCAGATTCGATAGAAGCCTTGGCCAAAATGCAAATCCTCGATGTTGAAGAACGCCGATGGACGCACCGAGTTGCGAAGCAGCGGTTCGCCGCTTGAATTATCGATGAACAACGTCTCGTCGAATTCGCTCCACGCTTCACGGAGAGCTTCCTGTTCTTTGCCTCCCTTCTGGCTGTTGAACCATGCGCTGATTTTTTCGCGACCTTGAAGCAGTGGCGAGTCGCCACTGCCTAGTTCGCGACGCAACCGTTTGATCGAGCCGATCCGCTTATGAAAGGTGAACCAGGCACGGGCAAAGATGACCACGAGCGCTACCAGCAGCACGATCACAACGATGCCTGGCGCCGCATCACCCGTCAGGAATGACGCAGCGGAAAGAACCAGGCCCTTTACCAGGGTTCCCAGCTCAAGAACTAAACTAAACATCCCTGCTACTTCACCCCTCCGCTGGAGGAGCCTCCAGCATTTACCGCCCCATCCAGCGAAGCTCCAACATTCACCGTCGAGTTTCTACTGCTACATGACTTTATCCACTGCGAAGGGTCCCATGCAATCCGCGATGTCGAAGTCAATTTAAACAGTCGTGCTAATGTCGGATATGATTCAGGCATGCAAAGTAACGCCGGCTGTCGGCGACGCTTGTTAGCGATATGAAATGGGTGCAATTTCAGCTCACTTGAGAGTTGCGAACAGAATGGCACGATATCGGCTCAGCAAATTTCATGACCTGCACTCCGGGCTGACGGTCGGAATGATCGCGACGAAGAGGTCGGATTTCGTCGCTTGTCAAATGACGACCAGCCTTCGCGATCTGGTAGCCGGTAACAGCGAGAAGTTCAGCTACATGCCGGTTGTCCAGCAGGGCAGCGAGTCCGAGCACGTAGTCGGCGTCGTGCATCTTGAACCCTACTTCGAGACGCCTCCTCCCGAAAAATCCGTTGGTGAGGCGTTTGAACGACTGAGCGAAAAATACCTAATAGGCGCGGATGCCAGCATTCTCTCCTTCGTCTTGGAAGCCGATCTTCATCCCTTCCGACTTCTAGTTTCCGACAATGGCATTATCGGATTAGTCAGCCTGTCAGATTTACAAAAACTTCCGGTCCGCGCCGCTCTCTTTGGGCTTGTGACGGAGTTGGAGATCGCAATGACCGAAGCCATAAGGGCCAAAGATCCAGACCAGATGCTTTGGCCCAGCTTTATGTCCGAAGGCCGGCGCTCGTCGATGGAGAGCCGGATCAAGCTCGCGCGATCAACGGGCGGCATTGTCGACGAACTTCTCTACACGGAATTCTGTGACAAGCGAGATATACTGATGAAGCTGCTATTTCGTGATGACCCACGGCGCGCGCACTTTGTCAAAAACCTAAAGCAGATCGAAAGCTTGAGAAATCACCTCGCACATGCAAACGACTATGCCGACAACAACGAAAGGTCCGCCGGTGTCTGTTCGGTAGTTCGCGATATCATCTCAATCCTAAACATCCTCCGACCCAACGAGGTAGGATAACCTAAGCCGGAGCGACGACCGCTGGTCCAGGCCATATCTGGAGCGCCGCCTCAAACAGTGTCTTTGCACGTTCGTTTATCTGCTCCTCGCTCCAGACATCCGACCACCGATCAAGCAGCTTCACATTCATCTGCAGTTTCGAGTGCGCCTTGAGGGCGACTGATTTGCAGTTTGCCTTGCCATCGGCGCGCGGCGGGAGTTTCCAGGCCGAGTTTGACAGCGATGGGTTCAGTGCATCGCTGACCAGCGTAAGATTGCCGATCCCGTGAAGCGCGCGATCCCGGTTGAGTCGTTCCGTTTCACCGCCTTCGATGGGCCAATGGTCCCGCCATTTCTGAGGCATGATGTGCTCGATCGTAAGTTTGGAGAAATCGAAGCCTACCACAGGTTCGCCAAGTGCTCCTGGCGCCTGGTAGTGCTCTTCCAGAGCCTGAAGGATCATAAGGACGCGTCCGCGGCGAAAGTAGCCGTAGAAGACCCGGCTGCCCCAATCCGACTTGAAGCGTGTGTCGTCAGGCCAGAACAAGGTGCCTTTGATTGCGGTCAGATATTTAGAGATCGCGGGGGAAACAGGCATTGCGCCATCCACAGCGTGAATAACGTCGATAAGTTCGATCGCCAAAGTTCCGTAGCCCCTGGTTTGGGCACCGCAAACCATGCGTCTGACCAGGTAACTCTCCAAGATCTCCGCCACCGCATCCCTATCAGCGTCTGACCCTTTACGGTCCATGACGGCCAGCAACACCGGTTGAAATACCGACATATCCAACGGTTTCAGCCGCGCGCAAAACGTCGCGAAGCGTGACCGGCCAGTTGGCTGATCGATCTGGCGGAAGAGTTTGCCGTGCAAATGAATGTCATCCATCAGTTGATGAACGGACTGCAATTCCTCGGGGGAAACCCGCCGCTCCGCATGTTTCAGGAATTGATCGTATAAGTGGCTCGCAGAGACCGACTGACGAACTCGACAAGTGAGCCAGTTTTGGAGGAACGTGTCCACACGGGCCCGCGCCGCATGCCCTGTGCCTATCTTCTGGCGCCAATAGCCAGGATCGCGATCGAAACTGCTCCAGTATTGCTCATAGGGCGCGGTCGCGTCGACGTTTCGTCTCGCGAACTGCCACAGAAGCCAGTTCTTGATCAGATCGGCCGGCAACAGCGGCGTGCCATGGGCGTTAAGCGTTTCGAAGATCGCCTGGGGTTCGTCGGAACTGTCCAAGTCCAGAACGATGAGGCGAAGATGGTCTTTGAGCGCGGAAGAAAGCGCCGGCACCCGGTGCTCTGCCGGCCCTTTAGCTAACCACGCTCGCATCGATTCGACAAAGAAGGCGTAGGCTTCCGCCATACGCGTCTTGACGCCCACCAAATCATGGGAGGCAGGTGCATCCATGACCTGTCGAAACGCGGCCCGATCCTCGTTGGTCGGCCAGACCTTGTATTTCTCTTCCTCTTCATATCCCGGCGGGTTCGCAGTCAGGGCTTCGAGCCGAGGAACCTCGATCCGGGCGGCCCTCTCGGCGTCCTCGTTGCCCGAGCCTATGATCTCGCCGAAGGCGTGCTTTGCGGCCTGAAGCACGATCTGCAATGTCGTAAGCCGCTGCTGGCCGTCGATGACTTCCCGCCTCGTCACACGTCCGCTGGGTGTGTCGGTCTGCTCGAGGACGACCGTTCCAAGGAAATGGCCCGCGACCTTCTTACCGCCTGCCGTGAGAAGGCGATCCGCCAAGTGGGACAGGTCGTCCCAGAGCGGCTCCCATTGTTCTTCCTTGCCCCACACATAGGGCCGTTGAAACAAAGGCACCAAATGTCTGGTTTGAGTTCCAAAAATGTTGGCAAGTGGATGATAGGTAGGTTGCAAGCCGAATCCCCGCGATTTCTTTCGTTTATTGGGCAATCTAGATCATATCGGGCTGATCATTAGCAACGGTATTCGCCCACTGAAATACTCTTTGCTGCTCCTCCCGCAGAAACTCGTCAGGCTCGGTGACGGAGAGGCCGAGTTCACGTGCTACGGAAATGAAGCCGGCTAGACTGTCTGGCTTTAGGTCTCCCGATCCGACGTGGTCCCCATTGACAACAATAGCTGATATCAGTGGCCAACCTCGCCGATGCGCGTATTCACAGAGCCGCGTCAGATGGTCCCCCATCTGCCAGTGCACCCTTGACCAATCCGCGCCGCTTTCATCTGCGATTTGCTTGTAGGAGAGAAAATGACCCGCAACTGCCGCTTGGCGAATGACGGCGAGCGTCGTCTGGAAATCCAGTGCAGGACTCTTCAACCGCTCTCTCGCCGCTAGGATAGCTGGAAAGATCGGGTCGCTTTCGCGCCCTCCTCTTCGGTAGTTCGCGACCAGGTTTTCGAGCTGGTCGAGCGAATAGCTAGCTAGCTTTTGAGCGTCCACGATCGTCCTCAACTCTCGCGCAAGTGACCCTCATAGGAAGCCGTGGCGGGCGCGATGCCAGGCGAGGTTTGTGAGATGACCCGGCTTGAGATCGAGTAGTGGTGACGACGTCTCGACACGCAAGGCCAGACGCGCGTCATCGCCGACAGACGGTGAGAACAGAGCCGATCCGTCATCACTGAAAGAGACCAGCCCGGCATCGAACGCCGCGTCCCACAAGGCTGACAGAAGAAGTCCGTTGTGAACGTCAAGGCGCTGCGCATCACTGTCACACAACGCCCATGGCACAATGTGTGAGGCGCGAAGCAGAGCCAGTTCGGTGATGCCTGTCAGCGGGCAGCGGTCTCGCCAATATCGCAGCAGCGCCTTCCGAAAAATGTCCTGGCCGACACGCTGGAGGGCGAGTCGCTCCACTTCCGTCGTTGCGGGAAGATCTTTAACGACCGCCTCAAACTGCTGAAGCGGAGCATCCGGCAGGCTGTCACCTAGACGATAAGCCTGATCGATCGCGTCGTAGAGTTCTGATAAGGCTTCGAAACGATATCGCGCTAGCCCAGGCCCCGCAATATCCGCTTTCGGGGTCGCGAGCTCGGCAACAAGGCCAGGGTGATCGAAGGCCGCGAACCAAGGCCCATGGACGCCCGCTCCTGCGAGAAACACTTGGCCATGGGCGGTAGTCGACGCATAACATTGCCAACCATTGGCCTGGCCACGTTCAATCCTGAATCCTTTGGCATAAGCAGCTTTCCGCAACTCCGTCGCGACCATTGAGCCCGGTGGGTTTTGGGGAATGTTAGCTGGCCCCAGGGGCTGGTCCTTCATTTTCTTGAGCTTGGCGCGCGCATTGAGGTGTTTGCCGTAAGTTGCGAGAAAACGATTGAGTTCAGTGATAACGTCGGCGTCGGTCGCCTTGTCCACCAAGACGAACGCATCGTTCAGCGGCTTGGCATTTCCTTCGGTATCCCAACCGTGCAGTTCGGCATTTTCCCGGCTTTCAAGATACCTCTCAGCATTCATATCGCGGTATCCAATAAACTTTGATGGTCCGAACAACCAGGCGCCTGGTCGATCAGGAATCGCATACCAGTCAATGTGGTTGCTGAGGCGATTCTGGAGTTCCGCAGAATCAGTCAAATCGCGATTATATCGGCGGATGTTGTCGGTCACTTGCTCCAAATTTTCGACGAGTCCAAATTCTCTATTCACAACTCCCCCAAAGAATAATTTCTACACGGTCCCCTAATCTTCTTTTTCGACCCGCAAGCGCAAACTCTATGATCGATCTATCTTAGATATCATCCCGCTTGGTCGTTTCAATTCGTCGAAAATTTTCTTCCAAGATCGTGGCGGCAGAATGCAGATATTATCCTCCCGCACGAACGCGCACTTACCCGGCGTCGAATTGTTTTTACAAATGTCAGGATTTGAGTGTCGACAACCGATCGTCTCAAATTCCGATTCACCCTCCTTAAGCGGGCGCCGTTGGTCGAGGCTTTTCACCGAGTTCTCCATAAGCCTGTGCACAGCCATCTGGAAATTGATACATTAATCGACTTTCAGCATCCAGAACCCGATGTGACGCGTCTCCGCATCGATTTTATCGAATACCGCATTCACGCAAATTGGGCGTCCCACGCCGCCAGCACTAACCGCCTAGTTCGGTATTCGCCGAACTCCCTCACCTCGTTGTTCTTGAGCACACGAAACGTTTCAGAGGGGTAGCCAGCCCCTTCTATATCGGCAGGGTCAAGGACGTAACGTAGCTCATCTCGAGTGAGGCCATATGCATTGGCATAAAAGGCGTCGAGCTCAGCTCGAAGCCAGGCCCGCCGTTCGTCATTCCAAGTAAATGGCGGCCCGACATAGCCTAAGTCGCGGGCGAATGGTTCCATGGAGTAGCTAACATAGGTTAATTCGAGAACCCTCGGCAATATGAAGTCTAAATCTGGTTCAGAGTAAAAATCTGGCGGCAGAAGCGGGAGTTGTTTGAAAATATACCTCCCAAAATTTATGTAAGAGACCTTCGTTCTAGCCACATAATCGAGAACAATGCTATTGCAATTCGCCACAAGGGCCATCTCTTTTTTGATATCTTGTCCGGTAAAAATCAGAATCTCTTTGTGACCGACGGCTGCGAATGGCATAACGGTTACAACGCAAGTCCTCAGCGTGGTCGCCGTTGTGGCTTCGCCGTAACCAATGAGGTAGGCTCCCGGCCTCGCCCGGCTCAATAGCTCGCTCTCGGGAACCCAATAGAACGGTTCAGCCTCGCGTCTCGGATCTGATAGTTGATCTGGGCGAAGCTCCGGCAGGACTCTGTGCCCACGAGCGTCCTTTCGGCTGCTGTAGTCCGAATACCTATGGTTATATTGGTCGAACATTTTGGCTTCAAAGAGCGGCTTATATCTTTGATTCGATATGTTTATTTTACGACCGCGAACTTCAACTATCTTGGGCTTTGGATCTTCTGAACCGTCGCCTTTGATCCAATCCTGTCCGGAACGGACATACCCGTCCTGCTGGAGTTGCTGCGCAGTTTGGAAAAGAGCGCTGTCGTAAAACATGTCAAAGAGACCCTGGCGAAACTCAGCTCCCCAGGGGTTGCCATCCACCCCCTTGGAGTCATCGACAAACACGCTTGTGGTTGCATGGATTTTCTGAACTAGCTGGGCATCACGGCGTGTCCGGAATAACGGCGCTGTCCTCGTGTTAGGATTGATTTGTTCGATCTCGGCCCCCGAAAGCGTGGCACGACGTTCGGGATCTTCGACCTGCCTAGGGTCCGACAGGAAGAAGAAGAACTCATGGACGTCCACGCTGCTTCCGCAGATGAGCAGGCAAAATCGGTATGTCCGGTGAACCGCCGGAAAAATGCCTTCGCGATTCTCAAAATCAGCGAGGCGCACAAGTTTTGCCCCCGAAATCAGGTAGGAGAAAAACGGAGCGGTCGTAGCGTCTGTTGCAATACCCGTTGGAAGGATCATCCCCATCCGACCCTTGGGGCTTGTTAGGCGCAATGCCAACTCGGCGAATATGGCGTAGGTATTTACCTTTCCCCGTGCCGCAAGCGGGAAGCGCCCAGACTCGCGGACGAATTCCCGATCTGCGTCATAGCGTCGTTTCTCTCGCTGATAGGCGGCAAACATCTCAGGCCTCTGCCATTCAAGTTCCGCCACCGCTCTTTTTCTCTCCGCACCCGTAAGTTCTGCAATTTCGGGAAGGCGGGCTGCGAAGTATTCTTCTTGCTCTAGCTGCATTACTTCCCATGGTGGATTGCCCAGCACGCAATCGAAGCCACCACGTTCCATAATGTCAGGGAATTCAAGCGGCCAGTGGAAGGCGCGCGCATCCCCGACAACCTCCTGCGTGTGGCCGACAAGAGGCCCATAGACGGTATGGCCCGTCAATGCCTGCCACATTTGGCCAGTCGTCGGAATCTTTACCTGCACCCGGTTTATTGGCACGCCCCCATCCTTGGGTGTGAGGAACGCCGAGAGATAGAAATCAGCTGCGATACGCCAGGTCCAGCGTCGTGGGTCACGCTCAGCCGCGACCCAGCGTTGCTTCTTCCTCTCAACCTCCTCGACCGTATCCTCGGGCAGCGCGCGCAGACTTTCGGCGGCCTTGCCTAGCGGCGGCGGCGCCGGTAGCCGGCCGCCACCGCCGACAAAGTCCAGCGAGCCTTGGCCCGCTTTCTCGGCCTTGTTCCGCGCGGCAAAATGCCTTGCCGTTTCCTTGTCATCACCAGTCAGCGGCTTATAGGCGGAATCGGGGATACCCTCCTTCAATGTATCAAGGTCGAAGACGCCGAGAAGCGCGTCGCCGCAGCGTATATTGGCATCGAGGAAGCCCAGCGGCTTGCCAGGTTCCACCGTCTCGATCCATAGCGCCACCTTGGTCAGTTCCACGGCCATCGGATTACGATCGACGCCGTGGATGCAGTTGCGCACGACGTCACGCAGCGCATGGCGATAGTCCGCCGCACTCGCGACGCCGCCGGTGCGAACACGCGCAAGCCGCGATGCTATGCGCCGGGCGGCGGCGAGCAGAAAATGGCCCGATCCGCAGGCCGGGTCGATCACTGTTACTCGTTCCAACACACTTGCAGGGTCATCGGTTTCCGCTTCGATACGGTCGAGCACCGGATCAAGCGCAGAGTCCAGCAGTGCCTGCACGAGACTGTCCGGCGTATAGTAGCTGCCGGTCGTCTTGCGCTGGTTACCTTTCGTTTCCGCGCCCTCGGCGAATGCCATGGCCCGGCCCTCGTCGACAAGACGAGGCGTCAGTTCCAGCAAGCTTTCATAGACTGAGCCCAGTTCCTCGGTTTCCATGTCGCGCCAGTTGACCGGCTGGAGTGACGAAGTGTCCTTCAACCAAGCGAGGCGATAAATCGCCTCCATCAGCGCCTTGTTCGAGAGGCGGACGTGGTCGAGGTCGGGCACCTCACCACGCGCGAACAGACCGCCCAAGGCGGGCAGGCCGAGCAGCTTCTCGCCCCGGTCGAGCGCCGCAAAGGTGATCTTCAGCCCCTCCCACCGGTCATGATGCGCATCCCACGCCGAGCGGCGGACCGAGCGCTCGCGTAAATTGGCCAGCGAATAGCCTTGCGCATAGAGCCTGCGCACAGTGGTCGGCGCCGAGGGCGTATGCAGCAGGTCGCGGTCTTCCGCCGCCATTAGGAAGATCAGTCGGTAGACGAGGCGCAAAAGCTCTGAGAAGAAACTCGTCAGCAAAAGCTCGCCAGACGTGACGCGTTCACGCAAAGCGGGATTTTCTTCGAGGAAGCCGGTGCCCAACGCGACCAGTGCGGCCTCGACGCCGTCCCGCAATCTATCACGCGCGACGAGGCCCTGCTTTGAACCCTGCTCGCGCCACTGCTCCAGCGCGCAATCGCTGGCCAGCGCCGGCCGCCTCCCGAAGCGGCTGGCATGCACGAGCAGCCACAGCACCGCGAAGGTGGCGAAATCCTCG
Organism: Mesorhizobium sp. B1-1-7; assembly: GCF_006442705.1. Classification (NCBI taxonomy): domain Bacteria; kingdom Pseudomonadati; phylum Pseudomonadota; class Alphaproteobacteria; order Hyphomicrobiales; family Phyllobacteriaceae; genus Mesorhizobium; species Mesorhizobium sp. B1-1-7. Next base: position 23,140 of record NZ_VFWQ01000004.1, read on the forward strand.
CCCTCGAAGATTTGGCGCAGATTGGCCTCAATGTAAGTTGGCCGCGTCAGACTCTGATTGTCACGCATAAGGCGCAGCTTCTCGCCATTGGATGCAAGGCCCCAGAGCGCTGCATCCGAATGGTTGAGCCAGTCCTGCATCGCCGTAGCAGCCGAGTGCTTTCGGCTGTCGGTCGGTAGGCTTTCGCTGGCATGATCGAGGTCATCGACGGGCGGAACGACAACGACCGGCACACGTCCCGCCAATGCTTCTAGCGTGACAGCGAAAACCCGGCCGTCCTCGGCGCGGCTGCCGACCTGGACTATGTCAGAGAAGCCGAAGACTTGGCTGAGAAGCCTTTCGGCGAAGCGGGTCGCGGAGAGCGACGACGGCGTCTCCAACTTGGCAAAGTCCCCGAACAGCGCTTGGCCTATGCGGAAATAGCGCGCAATCTCATCGCGGATGGAGAGGCCTTTAGGCACGCCGTAATCCGCCTCGGTCTGATTGCCGGCGGTTCGCCGGTCGATGGCTGAGAGCATGGCTGGCGATATCAGGTTGCCCTCGATCTGCAGAGCAGTGAATTCGATGGGTTTCTTCTTCATCAGCTTGTGGCAGGCACGAGGACATAAAGGCCGATGATATCAGCCGGGTGGACGGGCTCCACCGACACCCGCGAAATGAAACGACTGGCATCGGCGCCTGCTCGCCGTAGACGCTCGTGATCTTCAGCGAGTGCCTCGGCACGCGCCTTGGCGTGCTCGGCAATCGGCCCTTCGACCAGCGAGGTAATGCGGATCAGAGCAGCTTCAATGAGACGGATCCGCGCGACATCCGCCAGGTTGCCGGCGGCCTCCCCGTCAAGCACATTACGCGCTGTTTCGCCGATAGAAATAACACCTGCGGGGCCGAAGGCAATTGCACTCGCTTCCTCGACCAGCAACATGCGCTCTGTCCGGCCACGCACGGTGAGCTTGAAGCGAAGTCGCAAAAGGGCAACGGTCGTCAGGACCTTGACGGCGGAAGACGACCAGGCCCCCGCACGACCTATTGGGTTTATCGCGCTGGACACAGGATCCAGTGCGCCCTCCAGCAGAGATTCGGCTAGTGTCGCGGGAAGGGGATGGCTGCGTGTAACGACGCTGTGGCCGGGCAACGGCGGCTCTTCGAAAGACAGCTTGGCGGTGCCCTCTAGGCCACGGGAGGCCAGGCGTTCGGCGATCTGCTTCGGCAACTCGCTCAGATGAGCCCGATAGGAATTATGCTTCTGCATTTCGAGTTGCACATTGAGCCTGCTCATGGCGCGGCTGGTAAAGCGAATTAACTCCGCTGGACCACCCAAAAGATCGCGCCATTTCTTCCACTCCGGCGCCACTTCCTCAGGCTTCATGGCGTTCTGCGCGAAGCGTGCGCGTGACGCCTTCTCCCCTTCCTCCGCGTCTCGCCAGCGCGTCTCGAAATTTCTGGCATCCTGGTCGAAACCAAAGTCGAGCGACAATTGGCGAGTGCGGCCCTTGCGCAGGAGCACGGCGTTCATAAGGGCGCCCGTCACCGCGCCACGCTCCTCAGGCAATGGCACGCTTACACCTGTGGCCTTCCTGATGGCTTCCGCCTTGCGCAGGATTACCTCCAACACCGCTCCATCGATGGCGCTGTCAGGCGAGAAGAGAAGGACCGAACGCACCAGAGGCGCCGACTGGCCGAAACGGTCGACACGCCCTTCCCGCTGCTGGTGCCTGGTTGGATTCCAGGAAAGATCGTAGTGAATTACCGTATCGAAGAGATGCTGCAGATTGATGCCCTCGGACAGGCAATCCGTGGCGACCAGCAGGCGCTGCGCGTCGTTGACCATGGCTTCGACGCGGGCACGGCGTTCGTCCCCTGTAAGGGCGCCAGTGACCACCTCGACCCGCAGCTTTGGGAATGCCCTGCGCAGCCCCTCGGCGAGGTGATCGGCGGTGGCGATGTAACGACAGAAGACAACAGGATTGGCACCGGACTCGATAAGTGGCTCGAGGACTTTGACCGTCGCCGCAAGCTTGGGATCTGGTGAACGGGTAAGAAACTCCGCCTGAGCGACAAGGGACGCGAGCGGCCCGGTATCGAGCCCGGAAGCCGGCTCGACGTCGATCGCATCTTCGTCCTCCCCGTCATCGTCGAAAACGTGATCCCCCAGGCGATCGGGATCCGACTTCAGGCGGTTGCGGAGGGCGCTGGCGGCGGCGGCTGGTGACGAGCCGACGCACCGCATCAGTGCAAGCGTGCCCCAAAAAGCCAGGCGTCGCTCACGTTGGCCGGATCCGGCACCCTCGACGACGCCAAGACAGTAGTCGAGGACCGCGTCGTGAAAGGCGCTCTGCGCGTTGTTGAACCTGTAGGAACTTTCGCTCGTCTCGTGACGAGGGAAGGAGCGTTCCTCTCCCCACTCCCGCGACGTGACGTCAATGCGACGGCGCTGCACAAAATGACGGGCGAGCCGGATGCGCGAGCGCTCTTCCTCGAAGGCTCGGCCGGAAAACTCCGAATCGATGAGCCCCAGCAGACGCTCGAATGCCTCTTCGTCGCCACTATGCGGCGTCGCCGTAAGCAGGATCAAATGGCGAGTCGTGTCCTCCGCCAGCCGCTTAAGTAACTCGAAGCGTTGCTGGCGCCCTTTATGCGTGCCGACGCAGGCATGCGCCTCGTCAACGATAACCAGATTGGGGCAGGCCCTGGCGAAGGAGTCGCGACGTTTGTCTGCCTTGATGTAGTCGAGACTGACCACCGTCTGCGGATGCGCATCAAACAGCGTCGTGTGCTGGGGCAGCCAGCGCTCGAGCCTGGCGGCAGAAGCTGCGGTGACGGCAACCGCATCAATGTCGAACTTTTCTTTCAGTTCGCCCGTCCACTGCTCGACCAGATGCGGCGGACAAAGGACTGTAAACGCTTCCGCCTCCCCACGGTCGATCAGTTCGCGCAAGATCAACCCCGCCTCGATCGTCTTGCCGATACCCACATCGTCGGCAATAAGCAGCCTCACGGTCTGCAGCCTGAGCGCCATGATCAGCGGAACAAGCTGATATGCGCGGGGCTCAAACGACAGGCGCGCGGCGGATCGGAACGGACCGGCACCCCGGCGTAGCGACAAACGCAGCGCTTCGGACAGAAGTTGCGCAGCGGATTGCGTAGCCAAATGCACTTTTTCCGGCAGGGCAAATCGAGCGGGCCTGGGCTTGTCGGTCTCGAGTTCCGGGTGAATGAGCTGGATGTCCGCCTCGGCGCCCGAAAGCGGCCGAAGGGACAGCCACCCCTCTTCCAGCGAAGGCAAAGCCACCCACTCGCGACCACGGGCATAGACGAGGTCTCCGGGAGAAAAAGCAGCAGTCAATCCGATACTCCTAGCAAACGCCGCAACTCAGCCAACGCCGATGGCGAAGGCGTTTGCGGTAACCCGACAAGCACAAATCCACGCGCCTCGATCTCGGCGAGATCTTCGGACCCCACCGGAGAATCGCTTGCAACCACAAGATGCGTCCGCCACACGAATGGCAATGTTTGCGAGCCGATTTTCATCGGCTCGGCGTCGTAGCTGGATATGCCTGCATCCTTGAATGCCGTGGCCCAGGGTTGGTCTGCCACTTCAGGTAAGCTGGCCGATGCCGCTTGGACCTCGGAACAGGCCAATCGCAATAGCATACGCTTCGCTTCATCATCGGTCCGATCGATGAGTTCCTGGTCCGGCTGGTTGTAGTAGGAGAGCAGGCAGCGATAGCAGCCCTTAACGCAATTCGAGTCTGGCACATCAACCAGCAAGTCGGGATCACGAGAGGCGATTGCTTCCTCCAGTCCCTGGAAATGCATGAGCTGCAGCGCTGTCCTTGCAACTCGCCTAATGGCCTCGGGTTCTTCGACGATTCGCCCAAGGACGCCGGCTCCTCCCTCCGTCGCCTCGAAGGCCAGGATAGCGCGGCGGTTCTCGCGACTCGGCACCGGCTCGGTGAGGACTTCGCCTTCTTCGAGCTGGAACGCTATCTCTATGCCGCGCGTCAGCGCGTGCTGGACAGTGGTTATAGAAGTTTCGGTCATCTGCTCGCCCGCCGGGCGAAACAAGGCAGCGTTTTTGTTGTCCTGCACGATTGGCACGACCCGCTGCGTGACCGGGCCATCCGGCGTATCCGCCTCCTCGCCGTCGTCATCAGGTGCCTTCGTCCATCGCCCGGTGGCGGCATCGATGCCGAAACCGAGAATGGCCTTTTCTTTTCTCCGGCGAAGGCCCTTGTTGATCCGGCTGATGAGCGCACCGTGGGCATAGTGGACGTTGGCGATCGGGCCATCCTGATCCGATATTGTCGTAGAAGTCACATCAACCTGGCCGTCGCGTGAGGGCCAACTGAAGACGGTTTGTATTTCGAAGCCCTGTCTTTGCCGATCCTCGTCGTTTGCCGTTATTCGCTCCGCAGCCACCGTCTCAACGTTGTCGATGCGCAGGACATTGCGGATCGGATGGATGCCCGCCATGAGCGCGCCACAGGCATGGCACCGATCCTGTTCGTGATCATGGGCAGCGCCACAGGCGTCGCAGATGAAGATCTTTGTTGTGGTCAGTTTGCCGTCGGTGGTGCCGCGCATCTCCGGCGACAGCTTGGCCTTGTAGACCCGATAGGCGCGACCCTCGTGATAGATCAGGCTTCCGGGCCCGAATTCCGCGATGGCAAGGAACCGTGCACGTTGCAGATACGCGGCCTTGGGGCCGCCCGCGCCGACGGCAGGCACGTAAGCATAGAGCGGCAGCCGGGGGAAGTTGTAGCCGGGCAAGAACCCTTCGGTCGCGAGGTAACGATAGGTGTAGAAATCGGAGCCTCCGCTTGCCTGGCCTCTTTCCAAAAGAGCGAGTTGTTCATTGGCTTGTGCTTGGGCAATCTTGGCGTCTCGTCGTTCCTGCTTGTCGAGGCCATGCATTTCGGATTTGCGATTGGCTTCGATCAACTGTGTGCGCGCGCCTTCATAAAGCTGCCGCCAGCGCTTAAACGCACCAGAGAACCGCGTGTTGGCGTTCGCGACCACCAAAGCAAGAAACTCCTCCCGATTGGCAGCCCAACTGGCCTCCGAAGCTGAGAGTTCAAGGTCAATGCTGTTGAGAACCCGTCGCATCGGGCCAACAGCCCGCTCGGCGAGGGCACTGCTCGCAAAATTCTCGGTAATTTCCCGATTTACCGGCAAGCCCGGCTGGCTGAGGTCCAACACATGCGGAATGTCGGGCAACAATTCCTGGCCCGCCTCCGCTATCCATACGGCGTGCAGGTGAGCCTCGACCAGCTCCCTGTTGGCAAGGTCAAGTGCCGGCGGGCGCACTATTCCTCCGACCATCTGGTCGCGGCGCGAGAAGTAATACTGATCATGTGGGCTCTGGGCGGCGCAGTAGGTGACCACAAGAGCCGCCTGTCCCGAACGCCCTGCGCGTCCGGATCGCTGGGCGTAGTTTGCCGGCGTGGGAGGCACGTTTCGCAGATATACCGTATTCAGCGCCGAGATATCGACACCCAGCTCCATCGTTGGCGAGCAGAATAGCGTAGGGAGGAACTGGTCTGGCTCCATCGCAATCCGCATCGCCTCGCGGTGCTCGGCGATCCGCGCCTGGTCATCCTCCCCATATCGAAACCGCCACTCGCGCCATTCTCGCCGCTCCTGGTCTACCTGGGCGGTGTGTTCGCGGCTCTCCAGTCCAAACAGCCCTTCTCCATCACCGTCGAGTGCCGCCGCCAGATAGTTGTAGAGGTTGAGAAAATAGGAGTTTGCCTGCTTTGGGCTATGGGCGCTCCCAGCAACCAGCCGAACGGCACTGGCCGCTAGTTGCCATCCTTCCACGTCGAAGACGGTCTGGACACGGCGGACAAGTTGATAGGTGGCGGCAGCGCTTAGGAGTGCGTCAAGGACCTCCTGATATCTGCTACCCGAAAGCCTTTCGCCCCATATGCTGGACCGGTTCAACTCCTTTGCAAGTCTACTCCGCGGCCCGCCACGAATGACTAGCGACTCGCTCCGGAGATTTGTCTCGCTCTTCTTTGGCGCCACGATGATCAAGGCCGCAGCCGAGCGAAGATTCTCGCGTTCTGAAATGGCCCAGGGTTCTCGTAGGAACTGACCGGCGGAACGCATGGTCGTTTCCAGCGTCTGGAGCTCGAGCGCTTCGGCAGTAACGGCCAGCCCTTGCCGGAGAGCTTCGAACAGAACGCGTAAGGCGTGTCTTCTGCGCTCGGGCGACAAATTCCGAAGCTCGGCCGGTGCGTTCGCGAACGCTTCCTCATCCTCGGCCAGTTCGTCAAGCGCCGAATATTCGGCCGATACCAGCCCCAGCTCTTCCAGATTGGGATTGGTGAACCGCCAACCGCGTTTCTGATCGGCCCAGACCCGATAGGTCAGAACGCGCGACAGCGCACGTTCAGCATCTTGACGGTGAATACCCTTTGTCTCCGGGGCGATCATCCATTCCTGCCGGCGATCGTCCCTCCCTGCGAGGAACCCCAGCTTTGCCTGCACCCGGCGCCCGAACTCGTCGTCGCCAAGTCCTTCCTTGCCCGCATTGCGAACCGCTGCGAGTATCGCTGCCCGCAACAAGGTAACGAATAGCGAATCGTTGAAGTTACCCGCCTGCAAGGCAGCGTCCTGTCGGTTGTCTGTAAAGCCGAGCAGCTTTCGCTTATCTAGCGGAATACCGTTTTCGCGCTTGTTCATCCAACGCAATGTGCTCGATACAAGCAGGGTCGTCGCTGAACTGCGCCCTTCGGCAGACAGGCTTGCGAGCTTGTTGATCTCTCGCGCTCTGCTGGAAGGCTGGTCGCCGCAAGCCGGGCAAAACCTAAACTTCCCTGAGATGAAAAGGCCATGCCCCCCGTGTTCTCCGGGTTGCCCGTCGACCTTGACACTCAGCAGCCTTGGCACCCACTTTCGCCTGTCCTTTCTTAGCTGGAGACCGTTGGGACTCGGCTCCGTCCAGTCCTCGGGAAAGTCTTCGGGCGCTCCGCTGAATCGAAAATCGGCGTCGTCCTCGGGTATCGGCATCAAATAGCCGGCCTCGTCTTCCACGTCGGGGTCTTCAACCGGCGTCTCGTCAATGGATCGAGGCAATACCCGCCGCACCCCTTCGTCATCGGCAAGCGTTACCGAATGGAATTCCTGACCGCACTCCCTACAGAAGAAGGTAGGATATAGCCTGGCTTCCTCGTCGTCAGGATCAAAGCGTTGCCCTTCGAGGGTCACGTGACGATTGCTCGCCCTCAAGGTGGCGTAGACGCGTCCTGCGCCAGAAAAAAACCTGTGCAGCTTGAACGCCAGAAATGCCCGCTCGTTCAAGCCACCGCGGTCTTTCTCGGATCGGCTCATCAAGGTCAGCATCGCTTCTAGCTGGCGGCGGCAAATGCCCTCCGCGCAGCCTGTGAAGTCGGCTAGCTTCCGAGAGGCCTGCGATATCGTCATCGGCGGCCTGCGGCTCAGAATTTGCTTATCAAGAAGTCCGATCTCAAGTTCGATCCAGACAGCAAGCGGATGCTTGTAGAGAGCCGAGTCGTCGAGGTCTTCCGGAATGTCGCGGTTGAGGATATCGACGAGAAAAGACTTGAGCCCATCGGTCTTGATCGATTGGTCGGTAGCCCGTTGCAGAGTCTCGTCGATCACCGCATCTGGCGATACGTTCGTCCCGAACAGTCTGGTCGCCACGCTGGCCACGACCTCTGCACGTTTTGCTTCGGATCCTTCGCTCGCCATGGTCGCCGATGTGCCAATGCATACGGGCTCCTTGTCTGCAGATAGCCGATCCCTGACACGACGAACCAGCATCGCCACGTCGGCCCCTTGGCGGCCGCGATAGGTATGCAGCTCGTCGAGGACGATGAAGTCCAGGCCATGAGCGTTCGCGATGACCGTTTGATCCAACCTGTTCTGGCGTGTCATCAACAACTCAAGCATCATGAAATTGGTGAGCAGAATGTCGGGTTTCGCCCGGCTTATAAGCTCGCGTTCCTCAGGGGACTCCTGGCCGGTGTAGCGCGCGAAGGTCGGGCGAAGCCGTGCATCGAGCCCGGACTGCTCAACAAACTTTTCGAGTTCCTTGATCTGGCTATTCGCCAGTGCGTTCATTGGATAGACGATGATGGCGCGCGTTCTTTGCGGCTCGCCTGCAGCGCGGGCGCGAATAGCGGCATCAATGATGGGAACGAAGAAGCAAAGGGACTTACCCGATCCTGTTCCTGTTGTGACGACAAATGACTTCCGGGAAACCGCCTTAGAGACAGCTTCCTGCTGATGGCGATGGAGCGTGATCGAGGTGCCGGCAACGCGAAAGACTTTGCCTGTTTCGGGGTGGAGTGTGCCATCACGCACCAGATCGTCTATTCCGGCGCCACGCTCGAAGTGCGGGTTGATCGAGATCAGCGGCTCGGGCCAAAATCGCCCGCTGGCATAGATTTCATCGACACTTCGCCGAATATCTGCGGCTCTGATACGCGTGAACGATCGGGAAAAGCGCTCGTAGTCGTTTACGAGAACTCTATCCAACTCGAACACGTTCATAGAATTCCCCCGCACCGACGCAGCAAACCGTCCCTGAGAGCAATTTGCAACAAGAATCGAGGCCTCAGCATCGGCCCATTTTTTCTTGTCTCACTGCCCAGCCCAAAGTGGAGTCTAGCGTGCATCAACTAGGTTGTCAGCCGCTCTGGCATGATTGTTTGGCATCGTGATGATCGAACGATTTGAATCGCAACCATTGCCGTTCACCGTAGTGCGACGGGCGTGATCACTCCCACCCGTCGCATTGGAACTAGGATTAGCCGATGAGATCCGAACCGTTCGCCCGTCCCAAGAGCAAATTGCCGGCGTGGGCAGAGCTTCTGCCTCTAATTCGAGACGATTGGCCCGATGCAGGAGCTTTCTTCCTTCCCGGGCCATTGCCCGATCGACAACTTTCTGGTCCTCAATGGCGGCATAGTCGGTGGCGTGGTCAACCCCGTCGTCAATTCTACTATGTCTCAATGCGGCTCCCCGGACGAGCTTTTGCAAAGCGGGATTCATGCTCATTGCGCGGTCTCCTCCCTCATCAGTAGTCCGCTAACGGCGTCGGCCACTCTGCAGGCGATTTCGGCCACGTCAGAATTCGGTGCTACGTTCTCGAAAAAATATGCGTCGATCGCGTCTCTAACGATCGAGTGTAACGGGATAAGATCGACTGTCTGGAAATTCAGACCGGCAAAGCCGTGGTGGATAGCGATCAGGATTCCTTCAGGCGAATTGAACACTTCAACGAAGCCATCTTCGTCCATTTCAATGCTGGCATCTACTCTGATTTCGGAACCGTTCTTTTGATAAACGTTACACAGACGGCTGTTAAATTGTCGCCTCGACATACGTTGGCTGATGTTTGCCAGAGCTACCGGCGCGGTGATAGATTCAGTTCTCATTGCAGATCATCTCCATGTTTTGCGATGTTGAACCTGCCGGGGCGGCGCTGATTTTGCGGTCGAGCCGCCCCGGTCAGGGCATTCCCAAAAACCTTACAGGTCTTTGATCTTCCATTCCGGCAGCGTCCAGCGCACCTGCTTGTCGAGCCGGTCCAGAATTTTCCTTATTCGGAACATGTCTTTGTCAGCCTGCGACCTGATGAACAGGTCATGAGGGCCGACCTGCTCGAGTTCGAGCAGCGTGTCATTCAACTCCTTGCGCTTGTAGCGATTGATGATGCCGGCCAGGGTCGTGGCCGCATCCAACAGGCACTCGACGGTGAGCTCGGCCCGGCCGACCGAGTCGGTCAGGTGCGTTGGAAGTTCCAGGCCGTCCAAGTCCGACGGAAAGTCCGGACCTCTGTCATCGCCAAATTCAGGCGGTTCGATGCCGGCCATGCGCAGGGCAATCTCGGCATCTTCCCAATTAGAGTCGAAGTGGAGGAAGGCGAAAAACGGCTGTTTCAGAAAGGGCCGCGTCATCTCCGCTGCATCGCTCAGTGCTCTGGCCGCAGCCTTCCGGCGCTCGTAGTGCCGGCGCTGCCGTTCTGCATTTGAAAGTGCCATGTGCGTTCGCTCCTGATTTCGAAGCGTCAGTATCAGAACCTAACGTTCGTGTCAATCAGATTCTAACGGACCATCATCGCGCTTTATGCCGGCCGGCCAAACACCTGCGTCCATGAGCGCCGCCACGACCTCATCGCGGCGCGTCCAGCCTTGCGCTTGCGCATCAAATCGGCCGGCAAGGCGATCGACCAAGGCATTCCAATTTTCATCAAGCAGGTAGGCATCCATATCCAGAACTCCGTTCGTGTTAGACGCCGGATACATGGTTCCTGTCGCCGAAGGCTTCAAGCAAAAAATATAATGAAAACAGAGTGTTAGTCACTAGTGAGTTACACTGTTTTCGGAAGAGAAAGCGTTTTCATGAGCTTGATGACTTCCCGAAGCTGTTCAGAATACAGCTCGGCCGCCAGCCTACGGATCGGCTTGGTCGCAAAATACCACTCGCCGTTGATTGGCCGAGACACGCCTGCGAGCCGCCCATGCTTCGGTCGTGGCCGGATGTGGTTCCAGTCCTTGGCGCTGTAATTGGCCCAAACGACGCTTGGCTCGTCCTCCGTATGGGCCTGATGCTGGCGAACCGACGCCCATTCACCGGCAGCCACGCGGAACGCCTTCCGGGCCGCCTCAGCCTCACCGGACGCAATCTGAAGCTCACCGTGCAGATGCAGCTTGTGATGCACAGACACCTCCAATGCGAACCAATAATCGACCTTGCGGCCAAGCGCTTCCTCTAGCTCCCTGGCAATACGCTTTGACAGCCAGCCGGCCGTAGAAGCATGCTTCCTGGCGCGCGCCTCGACGTCGTCGGATAGGCGCAGCGTGAAGGCCTTCACATCGCCTTGCGACCGAAGAGCATGGTGGAACCACTCCAGCCGACCAGGGTCGCTCAGATCACGCCAGGGGGCTGGAACGACATGCTCGCGCAGGCCCTGCAGTTGAACAGCGTAGTCGCGCCAGAACCGGGCTTGTAGACGTTCTTCTGCGTCGGTCAGGTGTTCGTGCTTGTAGAGTGTGCTTGGAGGTTTGCGGTCGTTGGTTATGTGAAGGACGGGGAAGAGAGGGTGAGAGGGGGTAGCATATGTAACTGAAGTCCCCCCATTCGCGCGTAGATCGTCCAATGCTGCAATGCCTTGGAAAAGCGGGCGAAATAACGCGTCGCGATAGACGGATTTTACGCGTGTTCGTTTTACTTTGTTGTCAACCTGCTCCTCTGCTTCGAGGGCGTTGAGCGCCTTTAGATCATCGTCACTGAGGTTGTCGAAGTCGATATCGCCGGCGCACGTTATCTGTGCCTCCGCCTGACAAGCAGGCGCGAAACTGCTATAATTCATACCATCACCACTTGATAGGACCGGTCGCGTTTGGGAGAAGTCGGCCGGTCTTTTTTGTTCCAGGTAAGGGTTATAGCGAAAACCGTCCGGGGTGTTCGTCGGGGGGGCACCTTTGTTGTGCTGTGCCGAGCAACCCTGAAATCGTGGCCCATCAGCCAGTCAGCCAATCAGGGCCCCAGAACCCGCGGCTGCGACGAATTGGGATGCGTTGGTTGCGACATATCCTTGGGTGCGCCTGTAGGAGCTCATGGCGACGGTGACATATGAGCCCCCGCCGATGTCGGATCGGTGGGGTGAGCCATGGGTTGGGCGCGCCGAAGGAAGTGCCGGAGCGCCGTTGTGAACCCAGGCGCGGATTCAACCAATCAACTATTGAGATCCTGACCACCGATTTATTCGCTCACGCACACTGGCACCGGTGCTCCTTGGTCTTTGAGCGTGCCCTTTGTGGGTGCTCCTCGGACGCGATGGCTTGGTTGGGCCTCATATGGGGAAGCGTTTATCCGGTTCCGGTGCTCGCTGGTGGTTGTCGTTGAATAGCTATTTAGCCCTTGCGCTCTTTAGCGTTGCCGGTGTCGGGTCTGTTCTGGCGTTGCCTATGTCAGGGAGCTCGCTGAAAGCTATTCGGGTGCTGGCCGCTGCAAGTATAGACGTTGGAGTGTGTCGGATCGGTTTGGTGAGCTTGTGTGCTTGAAATCGGGTGTGTTTGAACTGGTTGCGTGCGAGCGCTTTTTTAAAATCAGGTGTGGTTTCGTCAACTTGATGTAAACTTAGGGGAAACCAGTTGTCATCTTATGGATGATGACTTTACAGGATTGACCAGGATTTGGTTGCGCTTGCGTCAACCGTGGCCTGGTGGAGAGTGGACTATGCCTGGCCATATGTTGACCCGCTGGTTGCCGGTGCAAGCGTGCTGACAGGCAATGCGTTCCGCGACCCTTGGGCAGGATGGGACCGGAGGGTTAGTTGCGACTGAACGACATCAAGAACTTTTCAACGTTTGACTGATTCCACTCGTTCCCCCTTATCGTCAAAATTGATCGATCGTTCAGATAGTTCGCGATGGCCTTCGGACGACCCCTGCCCTCAGGGACGCACAGTAACGCCTCTTCGAAGGCGTGCCTTACTCTGGTTACGTGTTCCTCCTTGCTGAGGAAATCGGTGGCCTGCCACTCTTGGAAATGCCTAATGGGATTGAAACCTGCCAGGCTCTCTGGGGGAAGACCTATCGGTTCCAGCCCCATTTCGGTCAAGCCGCTGTTCCTGAGGATTTCCCGCATTCTTATGGTGCGTCGAAGCGGCTGAACTTCTCCGAAATCGACATAAACCAACCAGCAGCCGTGCTATTTGCACAAGTCAATCACAGGGACCAATTTCTTATCGATCATGACCGGGGCTTGCTTGGGATCGTTGTCGATGCAAACGAATTCTCCAAAAAGTGCTCCTCCCTGCTGCTTCACGTAACCACGAACGGTTTCAACCTGATATTTGATCGTCTTACTTAGTTTTGCCGCCTGGTTCACATCGTTTGGCAGCTCGCGAAATCCCGCCCAGTTAACGCGCCTCGTCCAGTAAAAGCCGACATACTCTTCCACGCGATCTCTTTCCATTTCCCATGCGATCCTATTTCGGAAAAACCCGGTAGATGAGAAAACTCGTCTAACGGAAATGGTAATGGTCGGTTTCCTCGCTGGAAAGGAAATACAACATGAAAGGCTCGTTAAGGATTGACGAAGTCACCGCTGCCGAAGGGATCATAGGCATCACTTTGGCGCCGGGTAAGCGCGGTCCGAGCATCTACGGTGGTGTGCACGAGCGTGATCTCAACGTCGATCTCAATGAAGTCTCTCGGTGGGGGGCCGCAGCCGTCGTGAGCCTGATCGAAGGGCATGAGTTTAGGGAGTTGCAGGTCGAACGGCTCGGGGAAGAGGTGCGCCGCCGGCACATGGAATGGCTCCACATGCCGATCGTCGATGTCGGCGTGCCCGACATCCATTTCGAAAAGGAATGGCCTGGGAATTCAGCCAAACTGCGTGGCTTGCTTAGGCGCGGAAATCGGGTGCTCATCCACTGCCGTGGTGGGATCGGGCGTGCAGGCATGGTGTCGGCGCGGTTGTTGGTTGAGCTGGGCGCCGATCCGAGAGAGGCTGTGGCGATCGTTCGCAGGGTCCGGCATCCGAACGCTGTCGAGACTAGAGCTCAAGAGATATGGGTCGAGGCAGGCCGACAGGTCGAAGACGCGCGGCCCTCCCGTGATATTGAAACGACACGCGACCGAGCCATTGGAGCGTTGCTTGGCCTCGCCGTGGGAGACGCGGTCGGCGCAGCAATCGAATTCAGCAGCAAGCCGGAGTTCACCCTGATCGAAGACATGATCGGGGGCGGTCCGCATGGCCTTGAACCGGGCGAATGGACAGATGACACCGCGATGGCGCTGGCGTTGGCAGAGAGCCTGGACACTAATCCAGAGCTCGACCCAGGCGATCTGATGGACCGCTTCGTCAACTGGTGGAAGGACGGAGCCTATTCCTGCACGGGATCCTGCTTTGACATCGGTATCACTACGCGTGGCGCCCTCGACCGCTATCGTCGCACTGGTGATCCCTACGCTGGATCCCTGGATCCAAGGTCCTCCGGTAACGGGGCCCTTATGAGGCTCTCACCGGTGGCGATTCGTCACTGGCGCAGCCTTGAGGCGGCGCTCGATGTCGCCCAGCGGCAGACGCGCACCACGCATGGCTCGCCACCGACCATCGACGCCTCTTGTGCTCTCGCTCGCCTGCTGGTGAAGGCGATCGAAGGCCACCCGCTGACAGAGCTGCTGACCGGGCCTGAGGCAGATGCGGTGGAAGGCGGTTTTCGAGGCGTGCACCGCAATGAAATAAACGGTTCCGGCTTTGTCTCAGAGTCTTTGCAGGCAGCGCTCTGGGCTGTCAATCGCACCACAGATTTTCGCTCAGCAATTCTGCTCGCCGCCAATCTTGGTAACGACGCCGACACCACTGCCGCGATCGCCGGCCAGCTTGCGGGCGCCGTCTACGGGGCGTCCGGAATACCCGAGGATTGGCTGACTAAGCTTGCCTGGCGAGATCTTCTTGAATCCAGGGCCGACCAGTTATTCGAGGCTAGCCTCACCTAGTTAGCCACAGACGCTTCGTTGCCCACCGAGCTGCCTGAAAACCACGACCCGGGGAAGATCGATGACCAACCGCAGAAAGATTGCCCAAATAAGGGAACTCGTTAGAAAAAGGCGTGAGCCCTCTGCTGGCTCCCCTCTGTCCGGCTACACAGTTCCGTATAGTAAAATCGGCGATTTCCATGGAAGCGCCTTCGACTTTGATGACCATGTTGTGCCTTGGTCAAAAACTGCTTCCAATCTGTCACCTAGGATCATGTTGATCGCTCAAGATTGGGCATCAGAGGATTTTCTGTCTGGTGAGTTCGACCAAGACCAATTTGAGTTTGGATATACGCCTAGCCTGCCTTCAAACCAAAATCTTTTCCGACTCCTAAGAGAACACTTGCATACCACGTTTGAGGAAACCTTTGCCACCGACGCATTCGTTTTTATAAAGCCGGGAAATATGACTGAAACAATCAATATTAGAGATATGCGCAGAAGTGCCTTCGAGTATGCACTGCCACAGATAGAGATAATTAAGCCGCGCGTGGTCCTCTGCATCGGCTCATCAGCTTACAATGCAATACGATTTTCACAGGGATGCAGATACGCATCCATAGCCAGTTCTTTAGGAGAGGCGCCGCTTAGGGTGGGTTCAATCCCCGTATTTGGCGTTCATCACACAGGAGGTTTGGCGACCCTCTTTGCAGGCGGACCAGAGGCTCAGGATCGCCAATGGGCCCGCTTAGCTGCGATGATCCAGAAACTGTGCTGACGTAACCCACTTGGAGAGGCGCTTCCGTTTTTCGGATCCTGGTGGCGCCAAAAGGCATCCGGAGAGATGGACCGCGGTATTCCTAGGACTTCATGTTTGGGGCGTTTTGCCCGTTAAGGGATGTTGGTTGGTTCCTGGTGATTCCGATCGGCAGGTCCTCGAAACAGGAGTCGCGCAGTAATTGGCGTCCGCATTGGCTTGGAGCTTTCAGGACGCGAGAGTCATCAGTTAGGTGGGCAGGCACGGACAACGAGCGGCCACACCAGTCTAGACAGGAACCAATGCACCTCGCGTCCGGTGCATTCGCCCTTGCTCCATGTGCGAATTGTCTTGCATGATCTGGCTGGAATGGGCGGCTGATGGCTTTTATCTTCTACGACACCGAGACCACCGGCGCTGACAGATGCTTCGATCAGATACTGCAGTTCGCGGCGGCTCTGACCGATGATGATCTGAACGTCATCGACAGTTTCGAGATACGTTGCCGGCTGCTCCCACACATGGTTCCATCGCCAGGCGCCATGGTCGTCACTGGTGTGCGTGTCGATCAGCTGTTCGATTTGCAAATCCCGTCGCACTACGAGATGTGCAGGCGAATTCATGAGGTCTTGACGGCTTGGTCTCACGCGACCGTGGTCGGCTATAACTCGATCAGCTTTGATGAGGAGCTGCTTTGGCGGGCCTTCTATTTGAGCCTCCTACCGATCTATCTGACAAACACCGGCGGCAATTCGCGATTGGACATCATGCCACTTGCGGGTGCTGCACACACGGTCGTCCCGGAAGGATTTAATTGGCCCATCAATGAAAAGGGCCGAACAAGCTACAGGGCGTCGGCTTGACTTTTCGGGGCAATTTGAAGTCGCGCTTCGTGGCGACTGATTTACTTTGAGGCGCCTCACGTCACGCTTGCGGACTATTCGCGTGCCATTGCGGCCAGGATTCATTCGAAGACCAAGATGACCGGCCGTTGGACCTCGCTTGAAGAGAAGATCGCGGATGCCCTGGAAATGTTAGTGGATGGTCCTCCAAACGCCAGGCAATCCTCCGGGAACACCTCGCTAGGCTGATTGACTGGCGGGAAGGCCAAACTGACTTGGGTAGCCCGAAACCAAGTCAAAACCTGATCGCTCTAGAGCCAAGTTCGGCACCTTTTTGCCCATGGATCCGGATCTAGCTAACCTTCAAAATTAGGTTCCAATGTCATTGAGCAAGATCTCGAAGAACGCCGCATTCCGCTTCTCGGCATCAGAGATCAATTTGTTGAAACCGATGACTTCAATGAAAACATCGAAATCCTCGTGGTATTTGAACAGCCCGGTTTTCTCCCAAGTCTCGTCAAAATCATAACGCCGTGCCAGCTGTCTCAGGGTGGGCTCTAAATCAGCGACAATGATCGCCGTAATCGGAGTCGATTCCGGAATATCGATCGTCTTCCCTGACGTCGTAACAAAAGACTTTCGTTCGCGGATATGCTCGACGGTATCGTGGATTTGACGGATTGGATCAAGGCCCTCTCGACCGAATGAATAGTCGTCCCGGCCTGGGCGCTTGAATTCCACGATAACGACGCTTGTATTGCCCTGCCCACCGGCGACGTAGCACTCATCATAGAATGCAATATCCGTTACCTTGTCCCCCAACGCCCGCCGGCCGCCGTGTAAGGTTCGGTCGCTCGAAATGTAGGAGACAAACGCTAATCGTTCATCGAGCAGCCAGAGGTTATGCTGAAAGTATTTCGTAGAGACAGAATCCTCTCTCCGAGGGAACATCAATTGATGAAAAGCGTCTTCGCGCGTCATCGCGCCCGCGTCATCCGCACCTCTTAGTTGATCAGCGATCTCTATTACAGCTTTTCGGTGGACTATGTATTCGGCTAGGGCATCCCGGTAAGTGTCGGAAACGCGCGCTAGAAGCTGCGCCTTTCGTGCGGCGAACAACTTTGGATCGGCAATGGTCGTTTGCACGTACGTCGACCATCGCCTCTCTTCCCGCAGTCGTTGAATGGCGAGGTCGGAAACGAAGTTCTCTTGCCTCCAACTATTCGGTTTTGATCGAACATAATCGGCAACGGTAGTCCCGCTTAGCGCGTAACGGAGCAGTGGGTGGCGCGTTAGCAGCGACAGAACGGCATCTTGTTGATCCGCCTTTATGATCTCGTGTTGCGCACTCTCAGTCGAGAGTATGGCTTGGCAAGCAAGGTCTACGATTTCCGCGACTTGGTCTTCACTGGCCTCAAGCGAGGTTCGCGCCAAGTTTGCGTTGGCATCGAGGAACGCTCCAGAAACGCTCGCGATTACGACATACTCGGTCCCGTCAGATCTCTGGAACGCCGGTCGACCCAGTTTGTTTTCTATGGCCCGGCCGGCACCAAGAAGGCGGTTGTCAGCAAAAAACAGCAATGTGTGGCGTGAAAAGGGTTTTCCTCTATCCACCCTAGACACATCGCATTTGAACTCGAACGTCGTGTCGCCGAAATCGATTGAGAATTTGTGCGTTTGCTCGTGCCTAAAGATCGATTTGAAATGGGACCTCAAATCGTAATCTTTGCCGCCGATAATGACCTTGGTGTCCGGCATCCTTCCATCGACGAGATATGTTAGGAAATTGCTTGAGAGGCCGTCTAATATCGATTCCTCTGTCAATTCGGACCACCGATTTCGGTAAGCCGGTTTGATCTGTCGGTATGTTACCGCACAGCCCGTCTCGAACTCCGGGGCAATGCCACCCTTTGTTTCAATAATTTCTTCAGCCGCAAAGATGTCGAAGATGAAGCTTCTCGTCCCAGGCTCGTCCTGCTCCGACATCGATTTGGAAAAATAGGCCACCTCTTCAAACACCTTGAATGCGATAAAACGCCCAAACCCTTTGCCGCCACGCCTAAGCTTGTTCCCCGTGAATGGTGTTCGGAAGGCAAAATAATTATCTTTATTCAGGCCGTCTCCGTTGTCAGAGACGGTGACCGAAAACTCCTCGGGTGTCGTCCCAATGGATATCGAGAATGTGAGTTTGCCTTCGTTCGCAATGTTGCCTCCGCCAAACTTCTCCAACAGCGCATGAATGGAGTTTGACCCGGCTTCGTAAACGGGAAGCATGAAAGCATCGAAGTGCCCTGCGAGGTGGGTGCGCTCGAGGACGGCGGGCATATCAGGCTTCAGCAGTTGCGGCATTCATCCTCCCGGCGCCGGAGTCGTGTTCTCTGGTATTAGCAGATTTTTGGAATCGGGATATCACCGGATCGGTCCAATACCAATTGAGCGAAACCGCTGATGAGTGACGGCTGTGCTCCTTGAGCACAAGCAGCGTTAGGACAGGGCAGGATGGAGTCTCCCGTCAGGGAGTTCCGTGTAAGAGCGACCCATTCCGAGGTCGCATAGGAAAATACAATTCACCGACGCTCAGGAGCAACCGCCCTCTCGGTTCGTCAACCTGTCTCGCTCCCGCATTTGACGCCGCTTTTCATTCAGCCGCTTCTCGGGCGGCCAAGCGGTGATGATATTCTTCCCATCTGAAAGGACATAGATCCGTTCTCCTAACCGCTCGATTTTGACCGAGTAGATAGACACCCTTTTCGATCGCTTCTCGATCACCTTGGCATAGCCAGTCTTGATGTCCCGAACCATGTCCGAGAACTCGCCTGGCCCAAGAACGATCCCGTAGCGGATGAGTAGCTGACGATGAAAATGCCAGTGCTTTTCCGGGATCGAAGCGCCGAGCCATCGTGGATTGAGGTATGGCTTCTTGCTCATCGGCAATTGGTCAATTTCTGGAACACTTGCCGAAGCAGTTGCACTCGTTCCAACGTCGGAGCTGGGTCGGTTTCGCCGCTCACGAGTCTGATGAATTCAATCCATGCGAATTCATTTGGCGTGATGGAGGTCTCTGCGGTGAGCCTTTGGTGGATGACAACAGAGAGTTCACATTCGGCGTCCGTCATTTGCCGAAGATCCCGCGGAGAGCAGCCCTCGACCTCGATGTGAGGCTCGGATCCGAATAGTCTGACGCTTTGCGGATCTCCTCCAGCCAGGCTGTCTCGTTTTCGGTAACGAGGGTCCCGAAGATTTTACGAATGGCCAACTCCGTCGTGTCTCCGCCTAGCTGCTCCACGGCCATCATAAAGAGGAGGGCAGCATCAACCTCGAGCGCCTTAGCCAGACCCGGAACGCGGTCAAGTGGAAGCTTGCTATTGCCAAGCTTGATGTTCGTGAGCATGTTGTGTTGCCCAAATCCGGCCTCGCTGGCGATGGTCGACTGTGTCTTTCTTGCTTTCAATTCAAGAATTCGCCTTTCAACAAATTGCGCAAGCCGCGTGTTGGCGTAGGGTTTTTTCTTAGAGTCATTCAAAATCCACCTTCCTTGTATCACTCAGATCTTCGATGATCTGTCTTGTGTCTTTATAGCGATCAGCAGACGGTGAAATCGGAAGGGATCAAGGCGAAACGCTATAGGCGCTACTTTGCCAAGCGGCGCTTTCCCCAATTGCGACACGCTTCAATTTATGGAGCATCGGATCGGCTGGGTTACTGGTTGCAATTCGGTAGGCTGCAGCTCGTCTACGACGTGTTCTGAGACGGGCGTTAGCGTGTAGCCTATCCGCCACAGGCGACAGGTTCGAATAGCCCAGGCGCATCATCTACGCGGCAGTATTGGCGGCTGCACGTTATAAAGGGCCGGCGCACCTCAAAGGCGCTCAACCCTCTGTGTCCATGATTTGAGAGCATAGCCGAATGGCAACCGTTACCCGCACTTCACTTCATGACCTGGTCTGGACCAAGACAATGGACGAGGTCGCCGCTGATCTCGGTAGTTCGGCCGGGACGGTCATCGCGATCTGCCGAGCAAACGACATACCAATTCCGCCACCCCACTATTGGCGAAAGATCGCCAACGGCAGTCCACCAAAGCGCCGGGCGCTGCCAACAAATAAATTTAAGCGAAATCAGACGGTGCTCATAGGCGACCAAGTCGAACCTGTTATCAATGAACAGAGGCTCGCGAGCTCGGGCGCCGGCTCCGAACAACTCCTCCGGGACGCAGTTGCGGTCGAGATAACCGACCCGATTGCTGTCGCAATTCAGAAGGACCTGCGGCGTTCCTCATCGGGTGGCGAAGTGCGACAACGAGCGGGCTTCATACGAGTAGACATAGGCGTAGAAAGCCTCCCTCGTGCTGCGAATCTCATTGCAACGATAAAGGCTGCCATTTTGGAGCGGTCTTGGAGCGTCGCTATAGACGGCAAGCGTGGTGCGGTGGTCGATGGTGAGAATGTCGAGTTGGCCTTATCGGGACGATACGCATCGATCCCGCATACGCCTACCGCAGCAGATATTCGCGACTATCGGAGTTATGGCCGACCTATTCCCGAGCACGATCAGGTGCGGTCCGGACATTTGCAGCTGTCGATCACCAATGCCACCTACCTCGGGGTCCGTCAAAAGTGGGCTGACGGCAAACGTCAACGGGTCGAGGATGTCTTAACGAGCTTTGTCGAAGGGATCGAGCGCGCAGCCACAGCCTTGAAGAAGCGGCGCATTGAGCGCGAGGAGCGAGCGCGTAAATGGGCGGAGGAGGAGAAGCGCCGACAGGAACGAGAGCGGCTAGAAGCGATTGATCGAGTTCGCGGAAGGATCTTCAAGGAACAGGCATCCGCACATCAAGAGGCCCTGGTGCTCCATGGTTACATCGAAGCCGTGAAGAGCCGGCTGGTTCGAGGGTCCGGGCAAGACGTTCAAACTCTAGGATGGATCGCTTGGGCAGAGAACTACGTTGCGCGAAAGGACCCGCTCAATGGTGAGTTGCCCGTCCTCCTTAGCGAAGAAGACGCCCTCAGAATGAGGTGGCAGTATCCTGACAAATAGGGACTTGCTGTTTGCGGGACGTGCCGTTGAGAGAGCCACAGTGGCGCCTATCTAGCGCCTCCAGGGAGCACCGGAAATCAACGAGCCGGCCAACCGGAACAACCATCGTCGGGAAGCCCATGCTAGCTGCTTGCGGAATTGGCCGGTCGCGTGGTCGGCCCAGTCTCAATCAAGAAGGACAAATCATGAACATCCGGTGTGATTTTCGGTGTGACTTTTGGTCTCGAAACCCACACCGAAACACCATTTGTTCTAATTTCGCCGATTTTGTTCCGATAAGGCTCTTGCGCTACACCCCTTGAGATTATAGGGCTTTGCGCGGTCCGGAGTGTAGCGCAGCCCGGTAGCGCACTTGACTGGGGGTCAAGGGGTCGTCGGTTCGAATCCGGCCACTCCGACCATTTTAGAACAAGGACTTGCCCCCAAAGTCCTACTCTCAGTTCCGGCGTACTTCGCAGGATGACTGATGGAGTAAAAGAGCTGCTTTGAGCTCTTTCATTGATTTCCGAGTGTTTCCTGCGACCATCGACGGGTATGTAGGGAGATTCGAGATGGTGATCTGTCGCGCTACTCTGGCGTGCATATTCCATGGTGCATCGAACTGCAGCCGCCTCTGGTGGGGAACTCCGTGCGTTCGGACATGACATTTCGATACTGAAGAACAAGGTTGATCAAACTCAGGATCAGCTATCAGTCGATGGAAAAGTCATACACACAAACGAGTATGTCAGTTTCGACGAAATCGCCGTCGTAAACGGCACGCCAGTCATTGTCGGCGACTCGAGCCCGAGTGGCAATGCATGCGACGCAAGCCCCTTCGTTTTGTCTTTTCCGCCGGGAAAGGCGCCTCGGCTTTGGGTGCGGGCTTTTTCATGCCCGAATGAAAACCGCACACCTGACATCTTCCTCAAGGAATCGCTCTACTGGTGAAGATCTGGCCCGTTGACTGATATGCGGATTTCGGAGCCGAGCGCTCTACGAGCCCTTTACTGGGCTCGATTTGCGCCTGGAAGTGTCAGGTCAGTGTAGGCACAGTGATCGATGGAAGATTGGGCCAAGGCAAAATACAGCTAGTTGCAAAAAGGTCACATACTTTTTACACCGTCCCGGCTATTGTCATGGACGGGGGAATTACTTGGGCTGGGAGAAATACGTGAATAAGTTCTTAGCAGTTTTCGCTGTTGCCGCCCTGTCGGCAAGCACTGCCTCAGCAGCGGACGTGGTGGCCCCGGTTGCGGGGTCGGCCTATGACTGGAACGGTTTCTATGCTGGCGGCCATATCGGCGTTGCCAATGGTGACATCACGGCGACGGACATGACCGAGCCAAACGGCGGCTTTTTCACCGAGCTCGTTCCGGCCGGAACAGAGGGCTTTGACTTCAACAAAGCCGGCGTAGCCGGGGGTATCCATGCGGGCGCGCAATGGCAGTGGGGGCAATTCGTTCTGGGCGGCGAGGCGACCTGGACGGCAACGGGCATCCGCAAAACCATCACGAGCCCCTATTATTCGGACAGTGACACCGAGACCGCCAAGATCTCGAATTATGCCACGATCGTTGGCCGTGTCGGCTACGCCTTCGATCGCGTGCTGATTTACGCGAAGGCGGGCTATGCCGGCGGCAAGGTGGATTTCCGCGCCCGAGACAATGACGCTCTCGTGTCCTACGAGAAGAATGAGTGGCAGAACGGCTATGCGCTCGGCGCCGGCATCGACTATGCCCTTACGAACAACCTCTCGCTGGGCGTGGACTACACCCACATTGACCTCGGTCATAAGACGAGCACGGGCGACAACGTTTACGATGACGGGCACCTCGGTGACAATCCTGAGACGTATCGCACCAAGGCAAAGGTCGATGCCGTGATGGCCAGGCTAACCTACAAGTTCGGAATGCGTCAGTAGTTAGCCGTTTGAGCTTCAGGCGTCACGGGGAGCCCGCAAGGAGCTCCCCTATTCGTATTTGGTTTTCATGACGCCATTGGTCGATTAGGGCGACAGCTCAGCCCGTCGCGACCCTACCCCTGGCAGACATCCACCCATTCAGCACCGGTAAGCTCGACCATCCTCCGCGGCGCAATCCGTACCGCCGCGTTGGTGGCGCCGGCGGCGGGGACAACCTCGTCGAACTCGCGCAGCGATACGTCGCAATAGACCGGCAGGGGCGCCGGCAGGCCGAACGGGCAGACGCCACCGACCGGATGGCTCGTAGCGGCGACAACTTCCTCCGCGTCCAGCATGCGCGGCTTGCCGGCGAACTGGTCCTTGAATTTGCGGTTGTCCAACCTTGCGATGCCGCTGGTCACGACCAGCATGGTGCGGTCGCCGACGCGAAGGCAGATCGTCTTGGCGATCTGCGCCGGCAACACGCCATGCGCCTGCGCCGCCAGCGTCACGGTCGCCGAACTCGCTTCCGTGACGATGACCTCGATATCGGGCGCATGAGCGGCGAAGAACGCACGAACGGATTTCAGGCTCATATCGAAAACCTCAGGGTTCAAGGATGCCGCGCGTATAAACACGTGCGATTTGCAAGTCGGCAAGCCTGGCCGGTGGCAAAACCCGTGGCGTCAGCAAAAAACCCGCCAAGGGGCCTTGGCGGGTTTTTCGGGCATGCCTGGTACTGGCTTATGCCAGGGGCCGGCCTTGTGCGGCCGGCGTGCTGGCTGCCGAAGCAATGAGAGTGTCCGGAGGAAGCCGAAGCGCGGACGCAATACGACGCAGCTTCGCCGGATCGGCTGCCCTGCCGTTCTCGATGTCCTCGATTTCGTCGACCGACAGGCCGCACGTCAGGGAAAGCTCTTCCAAACTGTATCCGCGGGTTTCCCGCATGGCCTTGAGGGCACTGTAATCTTGCCCGATCTCATTGGCTAACGGTTCGGAGAGGGCATGGCTTTTTGCATTTTTGGGCATTGGCAACTCCGTTGGCTGAAAGAGTTTGATCAAAATGGGATGTTGCCTGAGACGATGGGAAGATGCCCGCTCGGCGGCGATTTGCCAAGTCCCAAAAAGACCGTCACGCTATCGTGAACCAAGGGTCCGCACTGCGTCCCGGCCACCTCGTCCCGATCAAGTTGTTTTGAATGCCGAAGCATCCTTTGCTCGGCATTTTGGCCACGCCCATTCGTTGTCCTGGCGTTGCCGGCGTGAAAGCCGATCGGCTCCTGCTAGCCTTTTCCTGGCCAGCCTTTTCCTGGCCAGCCTCCTCGTGCTCGGCACGATTTCCATGCTTTCCGGCGCCGGCGTGGCTGCCGCCCAGGCAGCGGACGCGCTGCGCGTGCGCGGCACGGTCATCAGTTTCGAACCATCGCTGCTCACGGTGAAAACCCGCCAGGGTGAAACCTCGGCGATCAAGCTCAATGCCGGCTGGAAGGTTTCAGGCGTCACCAGCGCCTCCATGAAGGACATCAAACAGGGCGACTTCCTCGGCATCGCCTCCGTCTCGAAGGCGGATGGCGGCAGCGGCGCGCTGGAAGTGGTGGTCTTTCCGGCAGCCCTGAAGGGCACCGGCGAGGGTGATCGGCCATGGGACCTGCAGCCGAACAGCCGCATGACCAACGGCACCGTCGCCGACGTCACCGACATCAACGGACGAGCCGTCACGCTGACCTACGACAATGGGCAGACCAAGAAGATCTCGATACCCGACAGCACGCCTGTCGTGACCTTCGCCCCGGCCACGCCGACCGATCTCAAGCCAGGCGCAACGGTCTTCGTCACCGCGCAGCGCGAGGCCAACGGCACACTGAGCTCCAGCCGCGTCGTGGTGGGAAACAAAGGCGTGGTACCGCCGATGTAGTGGAAACCCGCGGCAAAACGCGGCTTTTGGCCTGCGGGATGAAGACGGCGAAAAGCCTGGATTTCCCGGAAATAGTCCAGAAACAAAATTCTACAATCGGGAAATACTGACGAAAAAATCGAGGAGCGTAATCGCCATCGCGGCGGTCGGGTTGTCGGCCCGTTTCATACCTGCCTGCGAAAAGAAGGAAACGATCCATGAAGAAGTCCCTCCTCTCGGCCCTCGGGCTTGCAGTCGCGCTTGCTTTCACGGTGCCGGTGATCGGTGCAACGAGCGCGGATGCGGCCACGATGGCAAGGCATCATCATCGTCATCACCATCATCATCGCCACCACCATCGCTACCATCACCACCATCATCACCACCACCACATGAAGAAGATGGGCAACAAGGCCTAAGGATTGCCAATGAGAAGACCGGCCTTGGCTTCCCTGTTCAAGGCTGGTCTTCTCCTGATTCAAGAGGCTCGATTGCGGGCCGTATCGGTCCGGCGTTCGCCGGCCAGATCGGGCGGCTCTGGCGGTTCGACCGATCCGCGTCCTGCGGCGGCGCCACAAAGGTGCCGTGGCCCTCTATGCCGACGCGCTTTGCGCTCGGCTCGCAGGGACGCGCCTCAGCGCCGGCTGAACAGCAGGCTGGCAACCAGGCCGAGCACCACAAGACCGACCGCCGCGGCCGCCGCCGGATGGTCACGGGCCGACTTTTCGATCGCCCTGCCCTGCTTGCGGATCGCCGGCATGGCATCGCGCAGGCGTCCGGCCAGATCTGAATAGGTGTCGAGCGCGGCGTCACGACCGTCTTCGTAGTAGGCGCCGCTCCGCCTGGAGACGGCCTTTTTCAGCGCTGCCAATTCCCTGGAGAGAGCCTCGACCTGCCTGTCGAGGTCAATATCCGAAAGGGTCGAGAACGATGCCATGACGTGCTTCCTTCATTTGCAGAAGGAAACGTAACGCCTCACCCGCAGACGGGTTCCGGTTTGCGCACCGGAGCCTTCGTGCGCCGGTCAGCGCACCTGGTCGAGCAGGCGTTTGCATTCCAGGAGGTCGAACAGCGCCTCCTGAAGCAGCGCTCGGTTGTCGCGCGAGAGTTTCGACGCATCCGGCTGGACCGGACCTTCCTCATCGCCCTTGCCGAGGCCGAAAAAGCGCCGGCTGGGCTTGACCCTTGGCTGCCCAACCAGTTCATCGTCCCCGCCGCGTGGCTGCGCCGCCGGCGTCAACGGCACCTGGTCGGCCTGCTTGCGTTGCGAGATCGCCTCGACGGCGGCCATGTCGCCATTGCCGATGGCGACCAGGAAATGATTGCCGTTTTCGCGCAGCAGCTTCTGCACGCCTTTGATCGTGTAGCCCTGGTCATAGAGCATGTGACGGATGCCCTTGATCAGTTCGACGTCCTGCGGGCGGTAGTAGCGGCGGCCGCCGCCACGCTTCATCGGCTTGATCTGGTTGAAGCGCGTCTCCCAGAAACGCAGCACATGCTGTGGCAGGTCGAGATCTTCGGCGACCTCGCTGATGGTACGGAAGGCGTCAGGGCTCTTGTCCATGGGCGAAATCCTCACGCTGGAGCGTGATCCGGAACGGTCTTCAGACGGGATCACGCTCAACCAAGAGAAAGCTCATTCCGTTTGCGCGGAATGGATCTTACGCAGAACACCAATCCGGCCATGCTGCCGAATCGGGTCTTATTTCAGCGGTTTGTGAAACAATATTCAAGCCCGGTGTCATGCCGGGGCCGGTTTTCAACCGCACAATGGACGCACCTTGGGAGGCCTACTTGCCGCCCTTGGCCTTGCTGTTCTGGTGAGAACGCAGGATGCGGTTCTTCAGCACGTTCGACGACTTGAAGGTCATCACCCGGCGCGGCAGGATCGGCACCTCTTCACCCGTCTTGGGATTGCGCCCGATACGCTCGTTCTTGGAGCGGACATGGAATGTCGCGAATGACGATAATTTCACCGTCTCGCCACGAACGATGGCTTCGCAGATTTCATCCAGCACCGCTTCGACAAGCTCCGCGGATTCAGTCCGCGACAGACCGACCTTTCGGTAGACGGCCTCGGCAAGGTCGGCGCGCGTAAGTGTCTTTCCCCCCATGCGACCGTCCCATCAGTTCAAACATAAAATCGGCACAACAGCCGCAGAGCCTAAGTAATTGATCCGGCAAGGTCAAGGACCGAAACCGGACCGTTTGGCAACTTACCAACGAACCAGAACAGCGCCCCAGGTGAAGCCGCCGCCCATCGCTTCCAGGAGCACGAGGTCACCCTTCTTGATGCGGCCATCGGCAACGGCCACCGACAACGCCAGCGGTACGGAAGCAGCCGAGGTGTTACCGTGCAAATCGACGGTAACCACCACTTTTTGGTCATCTATCCCGAGCTTCCTGGCGGAAGCGTCAATAATTCGTTTATTGGCCTGATGCGGCACGAACCAATCCAGGTCGGCGGCCGTGATGCCGGCGTCCGAGAAGGTCGCCTCGATGACGTCGGTGATCATGCCGACCGCATGCTTGAAGACTTCGCGGCCTTCCATGCGGAGGTGGCCGACCGTTCCCGTGGTCGATGGGCCGCCGTCGACAAAAAGCTTGTCCTTGTGCGCCCCGTCGGAGCGCAGGCTGGCCGCCAGAACGCCGCGATCGGCGATCGTGCCGCTGCCCTCCCCGGCTTCCAGAACCAGCGCGCCGGCGCCGTCGCCGAACAGCACGCAGGTCGAGCGATCGCTCCAGTCGAGAATGCGCGAAAAAGTCTCCGAGCCGATCACCAGCACGTGCTTGGCCAGGCCGCCACGGATGTAGAGATCGGCCGTCGTCACCGCATAGACAAAGCCGGAGCACACCGCCTGCATGTCGAAGGCAAAGCCGTGATGCATGCCAAGCCGGTTCTGGATGTCGACCGCGGTGGCAGGGAATGTGTTGTTGGGCGTCGAGGTCGCCAGCACGATCAGGTCGATGTCGTCCGGCGTCAGCCCGGCATCGGCCAGTGCCGCGCGCGCCGCGGCCTCACCCAGGGACGCCGTCGTCTCGTCGTCGGCCGCGATATGGCGCTGGCGGATGCCGGTGCGCTGGGCGATCCACTCGTCCGAGGTTTCGACCATGCCTTCGAAATCGGCATTCTTCATGATGCGGTGGGGCAGCGCGGCACCGGTGCCGCGCACGACTGATCTGATCAAAGTTCTTTCCTATTCCTTCGCGTCGATAACGACGTCGGATTTCCTAGATGTCAGGGCATGCGGGTTGCGCGCATGAAACAGGTCCAGGTCGGCCTCGATGCGGTCGAGCAGATTGTTGCGGACCATGTCATAGCCGAGTTCGATCGCGGCGGCGAACCCGTCCGAATCAGCACCGCCATGGCTTTTGACGACGATGCCGCTCAGACCCAGGAAAACGCCGCCATTGGAGCGGCCGACATCCATCTTTTCGCGCAGCCGATCGAAGGCGCCCTTGGCGAAGACGTAGCCGATCTTGGCCATCAGGGTGCGGCTCATGGCGGCGCGCAGATAACCTGCGATCTGGCGAGCGGTGCCTTCCGCCGTCTTCAGCGCGATATTGCCGGCGAAGCCCTCCGTCACCACCACGTCGACCGTACCTTTGCCGATGTCGTCGCCTTCGACGAAGCCATGATAGTTCATCGAGGCCATGTTGGCCTCGCGCAGCATGCGTCCCGCTTCCTTGACCTCTTCCTGGCCCTTGATCTCTTCCACGCCGACATTGAGCAGGCCAACCGTCGGCCGGGCAATGCCGAACACGGAGCGCGCCATGCCGGTGCCCAGAATGGCAAAATCAATGAGCTGTTGCGCATCGGCGCCAATGGTGGCGCCAACGTCCAGAACCACGCTTTCACCGCGCAATGTCGGCCACAATGCCGCGATCGCCGGGCGATCGATGGTGGCCATGGTGCGCAGGCAGAATTTCGACATCGCCATCAGCGCACCGGTGTTGCCGGCGGAGATGCAGGCGTCCGCGGCGCCCGACTTGACCGCTTCGACCGCCTTCCACATCGACGACTTCCAGCGGCCATGGCGCAACGCCTGGCTTGGCTTGTCGTCCATCCTGACCGCGATTTCGCAGTGGATGAACTCGCTGACCTCGGCCAGCTTGGGAAATTTGGCCAGTTCGGGGCGCACCAACTCCTCACGCCCGTAGATGACGAAACGGATGTCGGGACGGCGAGTCGCGACCGTCATGAGCGCCGGAATGACCACGGCTGGTCCGTGATCGCCGCCCATGGCATCGATGGAAATCCTGATCACGCGGTATTCATCTCACGGTTATGCGGCAGGTCGCTTTAGTGGCCGCAAAGGTTCGGCGAAAATAGCGGTTTTGGGTTTTCACACAACCGACTTTTCCGTCGCCGTCGCGGTTTTCAGGATTTTCCCAGCAAGGATCGCAGTTTTTGCTGAAATTCATTCTCCTCCGGTTCGGTATCGCCGGCGGCATCCAGCGCTGCGCCCGACTTGCGCGGATAGGGGTCGATCGCCAGGCCGAAGAACTGTTCGGCGAGAGCCCCGACATCGATGGTGTCGCCGGAAAACGTTTCGGGACTGTCCGGTCCGTCCGCATCGAGCAGTATTTCGCCGCCGCCTTCGAATCCCTGCCGTCCAAGCTTGGAGTCCTCGGGCAGCAACAGTGCCTCGACCGGCTCATCGATATGGGCCTCGACGGGCTCGAGGGTGACGATGCAGGCCTGGGTAATGTCGGCCTCGACACGGCCGCTGACCTTCACGCCATTGCGCTTCCAGGAGACGACCAGGAGTTCGGCGCGATAGGCTTCGACGGACAGCAGCCCGTGCTGCTCGGCGAGCGCAGCGCGCTGCGCCGCGTCGGCCTCGATCACCACGGGCAGCCCCTTCTGCGGCAGACGGGCGACATTTGCGCGGAAGGAAACCGGGCTTTGCGGATCGGCATGTTTCATCGATCAACCTCGCTTGCGAGCGGAAAAAACACAGTGCCGGAAACGATTGATTCGGACGGCTGCGCGGCCAGTTGCCGACGGGCGCCGGCGACATAGTTGGCCAGTTGCGATGCCTGCGGCCACGAGCCGGCATCGGGCTGGATATTGCGGGCAAGTGCCGCGGTCAGCCCGTCGTGATCGTTTCTCTCCAGCGCATCGTCATAGGCGGCGGTGCGGCCATAATACATCTTGGCCAGTTTCTTCATGCGTTTGGGCACACCGACGTCACCAATGCCCAGTTCGCGCAGCGAATGATCGACGTCTAGGAAGAACTCGTCGATCAGCACCTGCGCGACCTCTTGGCCCACGCCATCCTCGCCGCGCAACCGATGCTGGAACAGGAACATGTGCAGCGAAAGCATCTCGAACCGGCCGAGCGGCGTATCCGGCACATTCCAATCGGAATAAAATGCAGTCTGCCGCGCCGCCGCCACGATTTGTGCGTAAAGCGCGTCGGTGATAGCGCGGTTGGCGTGGCGTTCGCGGCCAAAAAGGCGCTGGAACATGGGGATGGTCTCCGGGGACCGTTTGTTGAATTGGCCTTGTTGCAACGGCAAGCAAGCTGGTTTACCGGTTTTGCGGCCCAGCGCAAGTTGCGGCGATGTAATGGAGAATTGTTGTTGCGCGCGCTGAATTTCAAGTCGACCTTCACTTCCGGGCCCGCCGGCGCGATCTCGCTGCTGCTTGTCGTTTCGGCATTGTCGGCATGCCACACCAGCAAGATGATCGGCGATCTCAGCCCGAGCGAGACGCTGACGCAAGGGTATGTCTACGATCAGCAGGCGGTCGATTCGGTGCCCGTCGGGTCCAGCCGCGAGCAGGTGCTTCTGGCGCTTGGCACGCCGTCGACCACGGCCACTTTCGACAATGAGGCGTTTTACTACATCTCGCAAACCCGCAAACGCTATGTCGCCTTCGACAAGCCGAGACTGATCGACCAGAAAGTGCTGGCGGTCTATTTCGGCGATGACGGCCGCGTCACCCAGATCGCCAATTACGGCTTGAAGGATGGCAAGGTTTTCGACTTCATCTCCCGCACGACGCCGACTGGCGGCAAGGACCAGAACTTCCTCAGCCAGATCATCAACGGCGCCAGCAAGCTGGCGCCCGGCATTCCCGGCGGCGGTACTCCCTGATCTTCAGATCCTGCCTTCCCTTGGAGGGCAGCACCATCTCAGGCGACCAAAAGCCCGCGGGAGCGATCCTGCGGGTTTTTGTTTTGGTCAGGGACGGTCCGGCTTGCCAGCGATAGGGCGAAACCCTATCAAAGCTGCCGGTGCTGGGGGCTTCGAAATGAGTGGCAATGATCATGCAAGGCCGGATGGCTGGATGGCCACCGGTTCGCCTGACCGTCAAACCGTGACATCCGACTGGCTTGCCATCGACCCACCAACGATCGATGGCGTCAGGATCAAGGAAATTCGGCCGGTCGCAACGTCCAACGGCTATTTGACCGAGGTCTTCCGGGACGAGTGGGAGCTCGATCAATTGCCCGTCGGCCAGGTGTTTCAGCGCACGATGTATCCCGGCGCGGTGACGGGCTGGCACGCACACAATGTGACGCTGGATCGGCTGTTCTGCTGTGCCGGCAGTGTCCGCATATCGCTCTATGACGGCCGAAAGGCCTCCCCCAGTTTCGGCGCCGTCTGGCACAAGATCGTCGGTGCGTTGCGCCCGGCGATTGTCATCATCCCGCCGGGCGTGTGGCACGGTGTGACCGCGCTCGGGCCGGAGACGGCCATGCTGCTCAATCTGGTCGACAAGGCCTATGCCTATGACGCGCCGGACCACTGGCGCCTGCCGCCGGACACCGAACACATCCCCTACAAGCTGGTGTAGCGTGGAGCAACCGGGCCAGTCCGATGCGACCGGGTGGAACGCGCCGCTCGTCTCGGTGGTGATTGCCACGCACAACCGGCCCGCCGCGCTGCGACAGGCGTTGAAGAGTGTGCTGGC
The DNA here is from genome assembly GCF_006442705.1 of Mesorhizobium sp. B1-1-7. NCBI lineage: Bacteria > Pseudomonadati > Pseudomonadota > Alphaproteobacteria > Hyphomicrobiales > Phyllobacteriaceae > Mesorhizobium > Mesorhizobium sp. B1-1-7. The sequence goes on from NZ_VFWQ01000004.1 coordinate 54,939, forward strand.
CCAGACCTTGCAGGACTTTGAAATTCTGGTGATCGGCGACGCCTGCCGCCCTGACACAGCAGCCGTCGTCGGCGAATTTGGCGATCCGCGCATCCTCTATGTCGACCTGCCGGTCAATTTTGGCGAACAATCAGGCCCCAACAACATCGGCTTTGCCAGGGCGCGCGGCCGGTTCGTCGCCTTGCTCAACCATGACGACCTCTGGTTTCCCGACCATCTCGCGGCGACCACGGGATGGATCGACGCGACCAATGCCGACGTGGTGATCGCGCGCGGTGTCGTTGTCGAGCCGCCGGTTGATGGCAAGCCTGTCAAGAACTCGATATTCGGGATCGGCAAGGACGGCTTCTACGATCCCGCTTCGACGACCGGGTTTGGGTCGGCGCAGATCGTGCGGCGGGCATCGTTGAACCGATTGGGACCCTGGCGCCCGGCCAGCCAGTGCTTTTGCGAATCATCGCAAGACTGGTTGTTTCGGGCCTGGCGAAAGGGCGCACTCATCTCGACGATGCCCCATCTGACCGTGCTCAAGCTGCATTCGGGCACCCGCAAGGGCAGCTATGTCGGCGACACGGCGACGGAGCAGGAGGAACTCCTTGACGCAATGCACATGCCGGACGCCCTGCGTGCGACGGTCCTTGCCACGGCCGAAGCGCCCCGCTCGAGCCGATATACCTATCTCAGGCGTAGGGTCCTGGCTGCCTGCGGCATCCATCCCAGGGCCCGGTCCTTTCGCCACAAGCATGGACGCGGCGCCTTTGTCGCCCGGCTGCGCGAGATACGCGGCCTCGCGCCAATGCCGGAGCGCGAACCGGGCGTGGACGAGATGCTGATGTTCTATCGCGACCGCAAGGATGCCGCCGCCAAGGACAGCTAAGCCAAAACCATTCGTTCCGGCGAGAAACCGCTCCCAATAAAAATCCGCGGGGATCGCTCCCCGCGGATCTTCATTTCAAAACGCTGGCCGCTCAGCCGTGCGCGAGCACGGCCAGCAGCAAGAGGGCGACGATGTTGGTGATCTTGATCGCCGGATTGACCGCCGGGCCGGCGGTGTCCTTATAGGGATCGCCGACTGTATCGCCGGTCACCGAGGCCTTGTGTGCCTCGGAGCCCTTCAGGTGCTTGACGCCGTTCTTGTCGGTGAAACCGTCCTCGAACGACTTCTTGGCGTTGTCCCAGGCGCCGCCGCCCGAAGTCATCGAGATGGCCACGAACAGGCCATTGACAATGACGCCGAGCAGCGAAGCGCCGAGAGCTGCGAAGGCGGACGCCTTCGAACCCGAGATCAGCAGCACGCCGAAATAGACGACGAGCGGCGCCAGCACCGGCAGCAGCGACGGGATGATCATTTCCCGGATCGCCGCCTTGGTCAGAAGATCGACCGCGCGTGCGTAGTTCGGCTTGGAGGTGCCGGCCATGATGCCCGGATCCTCGCGGAACTGCTTGCGCACCTCCTCGACGATGGCGCCCGCCGCGCGGCCGACGGCCGTCATGGCGATGCCGCCGAACAGATAAGGGATCAGGCCGCCGAAGATGAGGCCCGCGACCACGTAGGGGTTGGAGAGGTCGAAGGAGATTTCGCCCATGCCCTGGAAGTAAGGATATTTGTCGCCGTTGGCGGCAAAGAACTTCAGGTCGTTCGAGTAGGCGGCGAACAGCACCAGCGCGCCAAGGCCGGCCGAACCGATTGCGTAGCCCTTGGTCACGGCCTTGGTGGTGTTGCCGACCGCGTCGAGCGCGTCGGTGGAGTGGCGCACTTCCTTGGGCAGGCCAGCCATTTCGGCAATGCCGCCGGCATTGTCGGTGACCGGGCCGAAGGCATCGAGCGCGACGATCATGCCGGCAAGACCGAGCATGGTGGTGACGGCGATCGCCGTGCCGTAGAGTCCGGCGAGCTGGTAGGTCGAGATAATCCCGCCGACGATGACGATTGCCGGCAGCGCCGTCGATTCCAGCGAGACCGCGAGGCCCTGGATGACGTTGGTACCATGGCCGGTCACCGACGCCTGGGCGATCGAGTTGACCGGGCGCTTGTTGGTGCCGGTGTAGTACTCGGTGATCACCACGATAAGGCCGGTCACCACGAGGCCGATCAGGCCGCAGATGAACAGGTTCTTGCCGGTGATGGTCATGCCGGCGACGGTGCCGACCTCGCCCCAGCCGAGCGTTGCCGAGGTGGCTACGGCGAGGCCAACGATCGACAGCAGGCCGGTGACGATCAGGCCCTTGTAGAGCGCGCCCATGATCGAGCCGTTGGAGCCGAGCTTGACGAAGAAGGTACCGACGATCGAGGTCAGGATGCAGGCGCCGCAAATAGCGAGCGGATAGAGCATCGCGGCACTCAGGATGGCGGTGCCGCCGAAGAAGATGGCGCCGAGGACCATGGTGGCGACGACCGTCACCGCGTAGGTTTCGAACAGGTCGGCGGCCATGCCGGCGCAGTCGCCGACATTGTCGCCGACATTGTCGGCGATAGTGGCCGGGTTGCGCGGATCATCCTCGGGAATACCGGCTTCGACCTTGCCGACCAGATCGCCGCCGACGTCGGCGCCCTTGGTGAAGATGCCGCCGCCGAGACGGGCGAAGATCGAGATCAGCGACGCGCCGAAACCGAGCGAGACCAGCGAGTCGATGACGATACGGTCGTTGGGCTCAAGGCCCATGAAGTGGGTCAGGATGAGATAGTAGATCGAGACGCCGAGCAGGGCGAGGCCCGCGACCAGCATGCCGGTGATGGCGCCCGACTTGAAAGCGATGTCGAGGCCGGCGGCGAGGCTGTTGGATGCCGCCTGCGCGGTCCGCACATTGGCCCGCACCGAAACGTGCATGCCGATGAAGCCGGCGGCGCCCGACAGCACGGCGCCGATCAGGAAGCCGATCGCGGCGGTGATGGAAAGCAGCCACCAGGCGAGCACGAGCACGACCACGCCGACGATGGCGATGGTTGTGTACTGGCGTGCCAGATAGGCTTGCGCGCCTTCGCGGATGGCGGCGGAGATTTCCTGCATGCGTGCATTGCCCTGATCGGACGCGAGAACCGAACGTGTCGCCCAGATGGCGTAAAGGACAGAAAGCAGACCGCAGGCGATGACGGCGGAAATAATTGTCATTGCCGGATTTTCCTCGATTGATGGCCCAAAAGAACCCCTCCCTGGGCCGTTGAGACAAAGACCGGATCCGCGAACGGAATCCGCCTCTTCGCAGCGGTGTATGCGAAACAGGGTCGCGAACGTCAAGATATTGTTCGGTTTTTGCCCGGCTTTCGCCCAAAAGACAAAAGCCGCGACGGTCCAGCCTGTGCGGTCTTTCATTTAGATCGATTGAAATGACGCAAGGGAATGATTGCGACGAGACCGCCAGCGCCCTCAAGAGCTACTCCGCCTCGCGTCCCATGCGGCGTGCCGCGTAGTGCTCGACCGCCGACAGGCCGTCATAGATCAGCACGGCAAGTGCGGCCACGATCAGGCCGCCCTGCAGGATGAAGGCAAGGTTGTTCGACAACAGGCCGGCAATGATGACCTCCCCCAACGTCCTGGCGGCCACGGTCGAACCGATGGTGGCCGTGGCCAGGCTGATCACCACCGACAGCCTGATGCCGCCAAGGATGATCGGCGCGCTGAGCGGCAGTTCGACCTTGGTCAGCCGCTGCCAGCCGGTCATGCCGGCGCCACGCGCCGCCTCGACGACGTTGGCTGGGAGCGTCGTCAGCCCGGTGAGCGCATTCTCGAAGATTGGCAGCAAGCCGTAGAGAAACAGGGCGATCAGCGTCGGCTTCTCGCCGAAGCCGACCGCCGGCGCCGCGAGCGCCAGTACGGCCACCGGCGGGAAGGTCTGGCCGATGTTGACCAGGCTGCGCGACAAGGGCAGGAATTCGGCGCCGGCCGGCCTGGTGACGAGGATAGCCAGGGCCACCGCGACGATGGTCGCGGCGACGGTGGCGATCAGCACGGTGCGCAGATGCAGCAGCGTCAGCGTCAGCAGGCTGCCCTGGTTGTAGATTGCGGGAGCGTTGTTTTCGGTCAGCGGCTTGAGCAGCGGCTCGAACCATCCAGGGCTGGCGACGAAGGCAACGAGCAGCACCACCAGCGCAAGCCTGAGCAGCAAAGGCAGCCAGGCTTTCATGCCGGCCTCGCCGCGCGCTTGACCAGCCCGTCCACCGTGACGCGGCCGAGCGGCTTGCCGTCGGCGCTTTTCACCGGCAGTGCCGGACGGCCCGACCACAGGAGTTCGGCCAGCGCATCGCGCTGGCTGGCATCGCCGGGGATCGCCTCGCCATCGGCGGCGCCCTTCTCGACAGCGTCGCGCACTCGCCCGAGCGACAACAGCCTGAATGGCCGTTCGCTGGCCCCGACCAGGGTCTCGACGAAGCTACTGGCCGGGTTTGCCAGGATCTCGGCCGGTTTGGCGTATTGCACGAGCTTGCCGGCATCCATCACGGCGATCTTGTCGCCCATATGCACGGCCTCCTCCATGTCGTGGGTGACGAGGATGATGGTGGTGCCGAAGCGCTTCTGGATGGCCAGCAGGTCTTGCTGCGCCTTGGTGCGGATGATCGGGTCGAGCGCGCCGAACGGCTCGTCCATCAGCAGCACGTTGGGTTCGGCGGCGAGCGCGCGGGCAACGCCGACGCGCTGCTGCTGACCGCCGGACAATTCGTGGGGGTAGCGCGGTCCGAATTCCCGGGGATCGAGCTGGTAGAGCGTCATCAACTCGTCCACGCGCGCATCGATACGGGACTTGTCCCAGCCGAGCAGCACCGGCACGGTGGCGATGTTCTGCGCCACGGTTCGGTGCGGAAACAGGCCATGGCCCTGGATGGCATAACCGATGCTGCGGCGCAGTTCGTAACCGGGCACCGAGCGATTGTCGGCGCCGTCGAGCTTGATGATGCCGGCGGTCGGTTCGACCAGCCGGTTGATCATGCGCAGCAGCGTCGTCTTGCCGGAGCCGGAGGTGCCGACAATGACCGCGATGGTGCGTGGCTCGATGACCATCGACACATCGTCGACCACCGTTGTCGCATCATAGCGCTTGGTAATGCCTTCGATCTCGATCATGCCGTTTCAACCCTGCGCTTGGTGGCAGTCATTTCGATCACCGCATCGAGGATGATGGCGGCGGCGAAGGCGAGCGCCACGGTCGGCACAGCGCCGAGCAGCACAAGGTCCATCGCCGTCTGGCCGACGCCCTGGAAGACGAACACGCCAAAGCCGCCGCCGCCGATCAGTGCTGCGATGGTGGCGAGGCCGATGTTCTGCACCAGCACGATGCGGATGCCGGTCAGGATCACCGGAAAGGCCAGTGGAAACTCGACGCCGAACAGGCGCTGGCGTTCGGTCATGCCCATGCCGCGCGCCGCATCGTTGGCGGCACGCGGCACCCCGGCGAGACCGACCACGGTGTTGGCCACCACCGGCAGCAGCGAATAGAGGAACAGGGCGACGAAAGCAGGTGCCGTGCCGATGCCGCGGATGCCGAGCGCGGCAGCCCCCGGCACATGCGTAGCGACCCAGCCGAGCGGCGCGATCAGCAGGCCGAACAGCGCGATCGAGGGAATGGTCTGGATGATGTTGAGCACGTTGAGCACGCCGGCCCGCAGCCTTTCGACGCGATGGCAGAGGATGCCGAGCGGCAGGCCGACGACCACCGCGGCAAGCAGGGAGCCGAGCGCCAGGGTCACATGCTTGGAGCCTTCGGCCCAGAAACTGTCGGCGCGGTTGGCGTATTCCTTGAGGATGGAAAGGTCGTTCCAGGCCCCCGACACCAAAAGCAGGCCAATGGCCATGGCGGCGGCGACCAGCATGCCGACACGGGCCGAGGGCGATAGGTTCAGGCGGGTCAGCACGTCCGCTAGCAAAAGCGTGAAGGCGAAGATGAGTATCCAGAAACCAGAGGCCGGCGACACCCTGGCAAACGTGTTGCCGGCCGGCGTGAGAAATGTGCCGGCGACGCCGACAAGCACTGCGAGCGCGACCAGCGCAACCACGCTGGCGGCAAGGCGCAGCACGAGCGGCGTCCTGAACAGTGCGATGAGCGCTGCCGCGACCACGATTGCCAAAAGCAATGGCCCGGTGATTGCCGGCAGCGCCTCGAGAATCGAGCGCGCCTGGCCGGGGACGATGCGGTTGGCGCGGAACGTGGCAAAGGGGGCAAGGAACGCCGCGTAGGCCGCGATCGCGGCGATGACCACGCCGAGCTTGTCGAAGCGGAGGGTCATGGCCGCCCCACTTGGGTGGCGACTTGCCATGTTGCGCACGGCTGGCTGGCGATTGGCGAAAGCCGACGCGATATCCGATCTCCCCCCTTGCGGGGGAGATGGCCGGCAGGCCAGAGGGGGGTGTGAAGGATCGCCAACTTTCGATCGTTGGCTTGTTCAGAAGCAATCCTGTCGAAGCCCGCAGCTGTAACGGGTTGAGAGGTCGGCGGGACAGCACCCCCCTCTGTCCTGCCGGACATCTCCCCCGCAAGGGGGAAGATCAACAGCTTCCAGAGGGGGGCGCCTCGCACCAACGTCGCTTCCGGGTGCGCTGACTACTTCAAGAACCCGTTCTTCTTCAAAAAGTCCTCGGCGACGCCCTTGACCGGCTCGCCACCGACCTGCACGCGGCCGTTCAGTTCCTGCAGGGTGACGAGGTCGAGCTTGGCGAAGACCGGCTTCAGCAGCGTCTCGATCTCGGGATGCTGCTTGAGCACGGATTCGCGGATGATCGGCGCCGGCTGATAGACCGGCTGGACGCCCTTGTCGTCCTCGAGCACGACGAGGCCGGACGGCGCGATGCCGCCATCGGTGCCGTAGACCATGGCGGCGTTGGCGCCGCTGGTCTGATTGGCGGCCGCGGCGATGGTCGCCGCCGTGTCGCCGCCCGAGAGCGTGATCAACTGCTCGGGCTTCAGCTTGAAACCATAGGTGGTCTGGAAGGCCGGCAAGGCTGCCGCCGAATTGACGAACTCCGCGGATGCCGCCAGCACCACCTGACCGCCGCCCGCGACATATTTGCCAAAGTCGGAAAGCGTGGCGAGCTTGTTGGTGTCGGCCACTTCCTTGCGCAATGCGATCGCCCAGGTGTTGTTAGCGGGCGCCGGCGACAGCCAGACGATCTTGTTGGCGTCGTAATCGAGCTTCTTGGCCGTCTCATAGGCCTTGGCGGCATCCTTCCATACGGGGTCGTCGGCTTTCTCGAAGAAGAAGGCGGCGTTGCCGGTGTATTCGGGATAGATGTCGATCTCCCCGGCGGTGATCGCCTTGCGCACCACCGGCGTGCCACCGAGCTGGATGCGGTCGGTTGTCTTGATGTTGTTGGCGTTGAGGACCAACTGGATGATGTTGCCGAGCACGCCACCCTCGGTGTCGATCTTCGAGGAGACAACCACCTGGGCGCTGGCGGATGCCATTGTGATGCCGAGCGCCAATGCCGCGCTGGCCAGAACCTTGACTGAAAACATCGTGAAAATCCCTTGCTGTGAACCGTAGTGCGGCCGCCGCATATGAGCATGGCTTCAACGGCCAGTCGGGGCACACGGTTTCATAACAATGGGCACAGACGCAATATTTTTGTTGGGAAGGGCAATTTCGAGGCGACGCTGGCGATCTGCCGCCATCTGGCGGATAATGCAGTGAGGGTGCGGGGTGGCAAACACGGAGAGCGTGTCATGGCCATACACAAAGTCGGTTACCTCATCGGCAGTCTTGCCCGGGGATCCATCAACCGCAAGCTCGCGAAGGCGCTCGTTCAACTGGCTCCTCCGGAACTTGAAATGACCGAAATCCCCTTCAGGGATCTGCCCCTTTACAGCTACGACTACGACGCCGATTTCCCGCAGGTCGCCCAGGATTTCAAGAAGGCGATCGCGTCCGTCCAGGCCGTGCTGTTCGTCACGCCGGAGTACAATCGCTCGATCCCTGGCGGATTGAAGAACGCGATCGATTGGGCCAGCCGCCCCTATGGAAAGAATTCATTCGCACGCAAACCGTCCGCCGTCATCGGAACATCGCCGGGCGCCATCGCAACCGCTGTCGCCCAACAAAGCCTGCGCAGCGTTCTGAGCTTCTGCAACTCACCCCAGATGAATGCCCCGGAGGCCTACATCCAGTTCACCCCGGGACTGATAACGGACGACGGCGAAGTGACAGTCGAATCCACCGAGGACTTCCTGCGCAACTACATGGCCGAGTTCCACATGTTCATAGCGCGGGTGCTTCAGGTTCTGCCGCCGGACGCATAGGTTTTGGCGTCAAACCGGGCGCGCGCTCGTCATCTTCAGCGCGCCCAGCGCCACGAAACAGAGCACGGCAACCGGGAAGATCATCCAGTTCAGCATGGTCCAGCCCCAGGCGTTGTAGACCATGCCCGACATCAGCGAAGCGCAGGCGACGGAGCCGAACAGGACAAAGTCGTGGAAGCCCTGCACCTTGCCCTTTTCCGACGTCCGGTAGCTGGCCGCCACCATCGCGGTGGCACCGATGAAGGCAAAGTTCCAGCCGAGGCCAAGCAGGATGAGAGCCGTCCAGAACTGCCACAGCGCCAGGCCCGACAAAGCTACGGCACCACAGCCGATCAGCAGCAGCAGGCCGATGGCGACAATGCGTTCGGCGCCGAAACGATGGATCAGCGAGCCGGTGAAGAAGCTCGGCGCGAACATCGCCATGACGTGCCAGGAGATGCCCAGCGTCGCATCATCCTCCGACAGGCCGCAGCCGACCATGGCCAGCGGTGCGCCGGTCATGACGAAGCTCATCAGCGCATAGCTGCCGACCGCACAGAACAGCGCCGCGACGAAACGCGGCTTGGTCACGATTTCCGCCAACGGTCTTGCGTCGCTGTCGACGATTTCCACCCTGCCGGGCGCCCTCGCCGGCAGTTGCAGGAAGGACAGGATGATGGCGCCGGCCGCGGCAAGCGGCAGGATGGCGGCGAACGATCCGGCAAACATCACCGGCGCGAACAGTTCGCGGGTGAAGATGACGATCTGCGGCCCAAGGATGGCGGTGATGATGCCGCCCGCCAGCACGAAGGAGATGGCGCGCGCCTTGAACTCCGGTGGTGCGTTGTCGGCGGCGGCGAAGCGGAACTGCTGGACGAAGGCACCGCCGATGCCGATCACCAGCAGCGCGAACGCGAATAGCCAGAAACTGCCATGGAAAAGCGCGAAGGTGGCAACCAGGCCGCCAAGCGCGGTGACGACGGTTCCGGTCATAAAGCCGCCGCGCTGGCCCATCTTGCGGATGATGGCCGCGGCGGGCAGAGCGCCGAGCGCCACGCCAAGGTTGAAGCCGGTGATCGGCGCCGTCGCCAGCGATTTGTCGGCACCGAGCAGATATTGCCCGGCCAGCGCGCCCATGGAGATGGCAATGGGTGCCGCCGAGCCGATGATCGCCTGCGAGGCGGCGAGGATCAGCGCTGTGCGCCGCCCACCCTTGCCCACCTTGACGGCGATGGCTGTCACGATGCGTCCTTGCCGCGTCCCTCGCCGCGCACCCGGCGTGACACGCGGTCGAGCACGGCATTGACCAGCTTCGGCTCGTCTTCCTCGTAGAAGGCCTTGGCGATGTCGACATATTCCGAGACGATCACCGCCACCGGCACGTCTTCCCGCTTCATCAGTTCATAGACGCCGGCGCGCAGAATGGCGCGCAGCGTCGAATCCAGCCTCGACAACGGCCAGTCCTCGGTCAGCGACTGGCGGATGATCGGATCGATGGTCTTCTGGTCCTCTACGACGCCCGTCAGGATGGCGCGGAACCATTGGGCATCCGCCTCGCGGTAGAGCGCGCCGTCCACTTCCTTGCCAAGGCGAAACGCCTCATATTCGGCGGTGATCTCGAAGACGCCGCTGCCGGCGACATCCATCTGATAGAGCGCCTGCACGGCGGCAAGACGGGCAGCCCCGCGCTTGTTGGCGTGGCGCACCGCCGGCTGGCCGGGCGAAGCGGGCTCGCTCACGATTGCGCTCCCAATTTTTCCTTGAGCGCGATCATGGTCAGCGCCGCACGCGCGGCAAAGCCGCCCTTGTCGCCTTCCGAGCGCTTGGCCCGCGTCCACGCCTGCGCGTCGTTCTCGGTGGTCAGGATGCCGTTGCCGATGCAGACCGAGTCCTGCACGGACAGGTCCATGAGCGCGCGGCTGGATTCATTGGCGACGATGTCGAAATGATATGTATCACCGCGAACGACGGTGCCGAGCGCGACGAAGCCGTCGTAATTCGTGCCGCCTTCCGCCGCGCCGTCCAGCGCGAAGGTGATGACCGCGGGAATCTCCAGCGAACCTGGAACGGTGACGACGTCGTAGGTCGCGCCCGCTTCATCGAGCGCGCTTGTCGCGCCATCCAGCAACGCGTCGGCAAGGCCGTCGTGGAAGCGCGCTTCGATGATAAGCAAGTGCGCCTTCGCCTTCGGGCGAATGAAGGCTTTGCCGTGTTGGGAGGTACCAGCCATAAAAGTCTCCGGGGGGTTGCCGGTGACTTAGGCCGAAGCCGGGTTGATCGCAAGCGGAAGATTGGCGGAGGGCCGCCGGGCCTATCGATCCTCTCGCGTATGCCACAGGCGCAACACAGAAATTGTCGCGTTCTGTATTTCGTAACGAATTTCGTAGCTGCCTACCAAAATGCGGCGCACTTCTCGTGGCTCGAACTCTTCTAGTCTCTCACCGATGCGCGGATACTCGACTAACCGTGCCGGCGCGGCAGCAAGCGCCTGCACGGCGCGTGCGGCCGCCGGGCCATTTGCTGGCGCGAGAAAATCGTGGAGCCGGACCAAGTCGGACAAAGCCTTATTGGTCCATTTCAGCTCCATCAACGAGGCACCGGTAGTGGCTTGTCGGTGCCAAGACTCTCAGCCCACGCCTGCACGGCCTGGTGATCGATGACCCGTCCTGCATCCACATCGGCCAGTGCTTCAAGCGTGAGACGTCGGCGCTCCTCCTCCAAATCCACCCACGCGGAAAGAGCTTGTTTGACGATCCAGCCGCGCGGGCGATCGAGGCGAGCAGCTAGCTGATCCACCTTTTCTGCTAGCGGCAGCGGAACGTGAGCGGTGATTACTTTTGTGTCCATCTGAGCCTCACAATCAGACTTAATCATAGCGATTAATACTGACTAAGTCGAGGTTCAAGCAGGCAGCACTCAAAGTCCCTCTTTCGCCGCTTCCGCCAGCCGCGCGGCATAGCGGGCCATGGTGTCGATCTCGAGATTGACGCGGTCGCCGGCCTTGCGCTCGCCCCAGGTGGTCACGGTCAGCGAATGGTGGATCAGCAGCACGTCGAAGCGGGTCCCCTCGACCTTGTTGACGGTAAGCGAGGTGCCATCGAGCGCGACGGAGCCTTTCGGCGCGATGAATTTCGCCAGATGGCGCGGCGCTTCCAGCGTAAAGCGCACCGCGTCGCCCTCATCCTTGCGCTCGACGATCTCGGCGGTGCCGTCGACATGGCCCGAAACGATGTGGCCACCAAGTTCGTCGCCGATCTTCAGCGCCCGTTCGAGATTGACCTTGGTGCCGGATTTCCAGCCAGAGGCGGTGGTCAGCCGCAAGGCTTCCTCCCACGCCTCGACCTCGAACCAGCGCGCGTTCGAGCCGCTGTCGGGCAAAGCTGTGACCGTCAGGCAAACGCCGCCGCAGGAGATCGACGCGCCGATGGCGATGGTCGTGGGATCATAGGCGGTGTCGATGCGCAAGCCGACGCCTTCGCTCAGCGACTTGATCGCCGCGACGGTGCCAATATCGGTGACAATTCCGGTAAACATCGATGTTGTCTTCCTGTTTGACCATGATCTTGTCCGAAAACCGGGTCCCACTTTTCGGGATCATGGTCTATCCCGTTTAACCATGACCTTGTCCGAAAACCGGGTCCCACTTTTCGGGATCATGGTCTAGAGATCTCTAATCCACTCGGCATAACCGTCTTCGCCGAAGCGCATCTCGCGCAGCTTGCGAAAGCCTGCCGGGATATGGTCAGCGTCGATAGGCGATGCAATGCCGCCCTCACCTATCGCTTCCGGTCCCTGGAACAGCACGATGCGGTCGACCAGCCCGTCGGCCAGGAAGGCGCTCGCCACCCTGGCGCCGCCCTCGACCAGCACGCTTGCCATGCCGAGCGCCGCCAGATCCTCGAGCAGCTCCGGCAGTGCGACGCCGCCTTCATGGGTTTCGGTGCCGATGAAGCGCACGCCGGCGCGCTCGAGGGCCGCTCTGCGCTGCGGATCGGCCTCCAGGCAAGCCGCAACGTAAAGCGGCACGCGATCCACGCCCGAAACCAGTTTCGAAGCCTCCGGCAACCTGATCTGCCGGTCGAGCACGATGCGCGCCGGCGAACGGTTCTCCAGCCCGGGCAAGCGGACCGTCAGCGCTGGGTCATCCTCCAGCGCCGTGCCGATGCCGACCAGGATGGCGTCAGCCTCGGCCCGCATCAGATAGACTTCGCGGCGGGCCATCTCGCCGGTGATCGCGACCTGGCCGGCGCCCTCCCTGCCGATCTTGCCGTCACTGGAAAGCGCAAGTTTCAGAATCACTTCCGGACGTTTTTTGAGTGATCGAATGAGATAGCCGGCCATCTGCTCGGCGGCTTGCGCCGCCAGTACCTTTTCGACCACCTCGATGCCGGCAGCCCGCAGAATAGCATAGCCCTTGCCGGAGACGCGCGGATCAGGATCGCTGGCGGCACCGACGACGCGCGCGACGCCGGCATTGACCAGCGCACTGGCGCAAGGCGGCGTGCGGCCGTGATGGGCGCAGGGTTCCAGGGTGACGTAAGCCGTGGCACCGCGCGCGAGTTCGCCCGCTTCGGCCAGCGCCTCGGTCTCGGCATGCGGCCGGCCGCCGACTGCCGTGACGCCTGTGCCGACGATCATCGGCCCAGCACCGTCATCGCCCACGATCAGCGTGCCGACGGAAGGGTTGGTCGAGGTCCTGCCGGCATTCCTGCGCGACAGCCGTAGCGCAGCGGCCATGAAACGGTGATCAAGGGCCGCTTGTGCGGCCTCGCCCTGTCGCGATCCTGCCATGCTCAGCCGGCTTCCTCTTCACTCTTGTCTTCGTCGCCCTTCAGTTCGCCCAACAACTCGTGGAAATCCTTGGCCTCGCGGAAATTGCGGTAGACCGAGGCGAACCGCACATAGGCGACATCGTCGAGTGACTTCAGCGCCTCCATGACCAGGCGGCCGACCTCGCCCGAGGCCACTTCCGTCTCGCCGGAGCTTTCGAGCTGGCGCACGATGCCGGTCACCGCGCGGTCGATGCGCTCGGGATCGACATTGCGCTTGCGCACCGCGATCTCGACCGAGCGCAGCAGCTTGTCGCGGTCGAATGGCACTTTTCGCCCCGACTTCTTGACCACGACGAGGTCGCGCAGCTGCACGCGCTCGAAGGTGGTGAACCGGCCGCCGCAATCGGGACAGACACGCCGCCTGCGGATCGCCGCGCCGTCCTCTGCGGGGCGCGAATCCTTCACCTGCGTATCTTCGGACTGGCAATAGGGACAGCGCATGGAGAGCCTTGGGTTCGCGAATCTGGTGAGGCGAAAGGCTTAGAGCCTTTCCGGCCGGGATTGAAGCGGTTCCGTGTCTTCGACGGCCCGCCGCACCAGAGATAGCGAGGCACGAGGAAGATTGCCAGCGGCGCCTATGCCGATCCGGTCGACCGCGTCACGGCGCGACGTCCTTGGTCGGGAAACCGCAGGACACACCGAGGCTGCGATAGGCCTTGGTAAAGCCGTCCATCGGGATGCTGGCGATAGCCTGCTTGCCGAAAGTCACGTCGAGCGAGGTGGCCTGGCGCATGGCACGCAGCAGCGCGAGACTGGTCTTGGGCTGATTGTCGACCGTCCAGGTCGGACGGCCGTTGACCGCGTCGTTGGAATAGACGGTCGTCGAGACCTTGACGCCCGGATCACCGAAAATCGCCGCGATCTTCTTGCCGGTCTGCAGGCTCCTGTTGTCGATGGTGATCATGACGGCCGGATAGGCATCCGGCGGCAGCGCATCGCCGTTCGAGATCGACAAGGTCAGCGTGCCCGAATTGCCACCCGCATCGTAGAACGCCGTCGAGGCCGCGCAGGTCTTGCGCGCATCCTGGCCGGTGTCGAGCGTATCGACCATGGTTGTCCATAGACCGAACGTGCTGGTGGCAGGCATGTCGGGGGCCGGCTGGGTCTGCGCCAAGGCGGGCCCAGCAGCAGCCAGCCAGCCCAGAGCGCCGAGTGAGGCAAGACGAAAATCGCGCATCATCAATTCTCCAGTTCCATGCGCCACCCGATCAGGGGTGACGCGCTGCCGGCGGATAAAAGATGACGCTTCGCGTCTGGTCAATCGAGATAAGGGCCTTGTCAATCGAGGTAAGGATGGTCAATCGAGATAAGGATGGTCAACCAAGATAAGGATAGAGCGGAAAACGATCGGTCAGCGACACCACCTTGGCCTTGACGGCCGCCTCGACCGCGGCGTTGCCCTCGTCGGAATTGGCGACCTTGAGCCCGTCCAGCACCTCGGCGATCAGCTTCCCGATCTCGCGGAATTCGGCCTGGCCGAAGCCACGCGTGGTGCCGGCCGGCGTGCCGAGCCGCACGCCCGAGGTAACGAAGGGCTTTTCCGGGTCGAAAGGGATGCCGTTCTTGTTGCAGGTGATGTTGGCGCGGCCAAGCGCTGCCTCGGCGCGCTTGCCGGTGGCGTTCTTGGGGCGCAGGTCGACCAGCATCAGATGGTTGTCGGTGCCGCCGGACACGATGTCGAGGCCCGTTTCCTGAAGGCTGGAGGCCAGAGCCTTGGCGTTGGCGGCGACGCTCTCGGCATAGATCTTGAAGCTCGGCTTCAGCGCTTCCCCGAAGGCGACCGCCTTGGCAGCGATGACATGCATCAGCGGTCCGCCCTGCAGGCCGGGGAACACCGCCGAGTTCATCTTCTTGGCGATGTCCTCGTCATTGCACAGGATCATGCCGCCGCGCGGGCCGCGCAGCGATTTGTGCGTGGTGGTCGTCACCACATGCGCGTGCGGCAAAGGCGAGGGATGCACGCCGCCGGCGACGAGGCCCGCGATGTGCGCCATGTCGACCATTAGATAGGCGCCGACCGCATCGGCGATCTCGCGGAACCGCTTCCAGTCCCAGATACGCGAATAGGCGGTGCCGCCGGCCAGGATCAGCTTCGGCTTGGTCTCGTGCGCGGTCTTTTCGATCGCGTCCATGTCGAGCAGATGGTCTTCCTTGCGCACGCCATAGGACACGACCTTGAACCACTTGCCGCTCATGTTGACCGGCGAGCCGTGCGTGAGATGGCCGCCGGAATTGAGGTCGAGGCCCATGAAGGTGTCGCCGGGCTGCAGCAACGCCAGGAACACCGCCTGGTTCATCTGGCTGCCGGAATTCGGCTGGACGTTGGCGAAGTTGCAACCGAACAGCTTTTTCGCCCGTTCGATAGCCAGTTCCTCGGCCACGTCGACGAACTGGCAGCCGCCATAATAGCGCTTGCCCGGATAGCCCTCGGCGTATTTGTTGGTCATGATCGAGCCCTGCGCCTCGAGCACCGCGCGGGAGACGATGTTCTCCGAGGCAATCAGTTCGATCTCGTGGCGCTGGCGACCGAGTTCGTTGCGGATGGCGCCGAAAATCTCCGGATCGGCATCGGCAAGCGTGGTCTCGAAGAAAGATTCGAATTTGTTCGACGCTGCCGCTGCTATTGCCATGGCCTGAAATCCTCCGGTTCGGGGGCAATTTGTTTATGCACATCGTCGGCCCAAAATCGTTGCACGCCTTTGGGCGACCTGCATTGCCGCGCCATTAACACAGTTGTTTCCGACCCGCCACGTTTGCAGCGCGAAATTTGCTGGCCGGTTTGCGGCAGAGGCGGACCGGAACCGGCTATTTCCGCTCCTGCCGCCCCCTGAGCAAGGCTTCGGTGAGCGTGATCTCGGTAAACGACGCCCGCGAGGTATGGTCGTTGATCTGGCCACTGCGGACCATGTTGCGTACGGCCGAGCGCTCGGCCTCGATGCCGGCAAGTCGCATTTCGAGCTCCACCCGCCCGGCCTCGCGCGCCTCGGGTCGGGCCTCATCGGCAGCGTCGGAAGCAGCGATGCGGCGTCGGTAGCCGGCGACGATGTTTTCGGCGGCGACAAGTCTGGCGCCGGGCACCTCGCCGTCGTCGTCACTGCCGCTCGCCATGCTCTCGATGTGGGCAATTGCAGCGTTCGCCGCATTGACACGCGCCAAGCGCTCCTCCGCCGCGCCGGCATCTTCGCCCGGCTCGACCAGCCCGCGCGCGATCACCGGCAAGGCAAGGCTGGCGATCACCAGCGAACAGATGATGACGCCGGCGGCAAGGAAGATGACAAGGTCGCGCGCCGGGAATGGCGAGCCGTCCTGCAAGGCCAGCGGCAGCGACAAGATGCCGGCCAGCGTAATCGCCCCGCGCACGCCCGCCACCGATCCGGCGAGCCGCACGCGCAGGCCGAATGGCTCGGCCTCGCGCTTGCCGAGCCGCGCCGCGATCCCCGCCGTGATGTCGCCGATCCAGATCCAGACGAAGCGAAGCGCGATCAGACACAGCGTCAGCGCCAGAACGGTCAGCACTGGCTGGACGACGGGATAGTGGCCGGTGAGTTCCGCCGGCACCTTGCGGATGATTTCGGGAAGCTGCAGGCCGAGCACGATGAACAGCGCGCCGTTGAAGACGAAAGAAAACGTCGTCCACAGCGAGATGGTCTGCATGCGCGCCGAGACGCCAAGGAAGCGGAATATCCCGGTGCTCCCGGTCAAAAGGCCCGCGGTGACCGCGGCCAGGATACCCGAAGCCCCAAAATGCTCGGCCGCGAGATAGGCGACGAAGGGCAGCAGGATGGTTATCAGCACCTGCGCCTCGGCCGGCACGCCGCCAATGCGGTTCAAGAGTTGCAGCATCTTGGCGGCGACGAACAGTGCAGCCACCCCGGCCAGGATGCCGACCGCCACGGCATAGAGGAAACTTAGCGAGGCGGCGGCGAAGGAGAAACTGCCGGTCAATGCCGCCGCGACGGCGAAGCGGAACATCACCAAGCCCGACGCGTCGTTGAGCAGCGACTCGCCCTCCAGGATGTGCATCAGCCGCGCCGGCACCACGTTCCTGTCGACGATCGAGGAGACAGCCACCGCATCGGTTGGCGACAGCACCGCGGCTAGCGCGAAGGCCACGACCAACGGAATGCTCGGCACCAGCCAGTGCAAGGCATAACCGAAGCCGACAATGGTGAAGAAGACGAGGCCGATGGCGAGATCGAGTATCGGCCGGCGCAAGGCGATGAGTTCGCGCTTGGGCGCGCCAAAGGCGTCGCTGAACAGCAGCGGCGGAATGAACACCAGCAGGAACAGTTCCGGATCGATCTCGACATGGATGCCGCGCACCGGCCAGGCAAGTGCTGCGCCTATGGCGATCTGCAGCACCGGCAGCGGTACCCGCACCAGGCGCACCAGTGCGCCGGAAACGGCGACGAAGACGAGCACGATAAGGATGAAGATGGCGGTTTGCATTGCGCGATTCCGGCTGTCGGGGGACCATGCGCAATCGCCGGCGCCGCGTCCAGCCAGGCCGCGCCGGCACCGAGATGACCAAAGGCCATCCCCGAACTCGGCGTCATCAATCGCGCGCAAGCGGTGGCGTGGCTGGTCAATCAGCGGCTGCGCCCGCAAACAGAAAAGCCGCCTCGAAGGCGGCTTTTCGTCAAAATTATCAGGCGCTTAGAGCGAAGACGTGATCTGCAGCTCGCTGTTGCCGTCGAGCGCATAGACGTCGTCGCGGAACTGGACGACGCCGGGACCGGTCGACCAGGCCGACAGATAGAGGAAGTGCACCGGCACCGGGTTGGTGACCTGGATCGGCGTGTTCTGTCCCGTCTTGATCGCCGCCTCGAAATGCTGGCGGTCCCAGCCGGGCGTGTCGCGCAGGATCCAGGTGACGAGGTCGCGCACGTTCTGGACGCGCACGCAGCCCGAGGAATCGAAACGCATCATCTTGCCGAACAGGCTCTGCTGCGGCGTGTCGTGCATGTAGACGCCATCCGGGCTCGGGAAATTGATCTTCACCGACGCCATGGCGTTTTCGGAACCGGGATCCTGGCGAAAACGGTACTTGGCGGCATCGTCGGTCGACCAGTCGACATTCATCGGATCGACTTCGCTGCCATCCGGCGCGAACAGGCGGATATGGCTGTTCTTCAGATAGTCGGGATCCTTCCGCATCAGCGGAATGATGTCCTTGCGCACGATCGAGACCGGCGCGTTCCAGTACGGATTGACGATGATCTCGTTGATCTTGGAATTGACGATCGGTGTCTGGCGATCGATCTTGCCGACGATGGCCGTGTGGCGAAGCACGACGCGGTCGTTCTCGACCGCTTCGATCTGCGCCGCCGGAATGTCGACCAGCACATAGCGGCTGCCGAGCGTGCCGGCCTTCTCCTTCAGCCGCTGCAGATTGGTCTGCAACTGACCGAGCCGGATTTGCGCCGAAACATTCATCGCCGCATAGGTGTATTTGCCCATAGAGCCGTCTGCCGGAAGACCGTGGCGCAACTGGAAGCGCTTGACCGCGGAGTCGACATAGGAATCGAAGGCCGTCGAAATGCCGGCGCTCTGCGACAGGTCGCCCGCAATCATCAGGCGCTTGCGCAGCGGGACGACGTCCGGGTCATCGACGCCGAGTTCCAGCTTCTTGGTGGCGGGAACGTCTACCCAGCCGCCCTGACCGACAATGTTCTGGTATTGCGCCACCGCCTGTTCGGTGAATGCAACGGTCTGCGGACTGAAGATCGGCAATGTCGAGGCGACCTTGCCGCCTTCGCTGGCGCGGGCGTCGAACTGGTCATCCCAATTGCCGCGAGCCGAGGATTTCAGGATATCCCCGATCACATCCTGCGCACTCGCGCGGCCGGCCACCATGGCGGCGGCGAGCGCGGAGGCTCCAGAAAGGAAAAAACGGCGGCTGGTTCTCATGGACGTTCCAGACATTCTTGCTGTGTTCGATCTCGCTCGGTTTGCTCTCAACGGGCGATTGAGCCCGCAGTCTAGGGTTGGCAATGTTAAGAATTAGCCAACCATGACCTGCATCGCATAGGCGTCAAATGCGCTGTCGCGATGCGGGTTCAAGTGAGCGCAAGCGCTGGCCGGCAGCATCACCCGCATCCTCGCTTCCACCGCGATTATGGCGGCAACGTGGCCTTGGCCCGCAATTTGCTTCGGGCGACACCGCGAAAAGAATGAACCGGTGCTTTTCGGCACCGGTGACAATCCAGATACCCAATCCCCAGATATCCGGTCAGAAGCCAGCCTCGTCCTCGACCGCAGCGCGCTGACCGTCTGGATGGCCATCCATCATAAGAAAATGGACCGGTGCTTTCGGCACCGGCCCTGACTGAAGGTCGCTCTTGCGGCCGCGCTTCTTTGGCGCGGGCCAAATCCATGCGACGGACGCCTTACATGCGATAGGCGATGGTGTCGTTCCAGAAGCGGTCGAGCCGCTGCAGGGCACGGTTCATCTGCTTGAACTCGTCGGTGTTGATGCCGCCGACCTGCTCGATCGAGCCGACATGGCGCTCATAGAGACCGGCGACCACATCGGCCACTTCGTTGCCCTTCGGCGTGAGCGAGACGCGGACCGAACGGCGATCGATGCGCGAACGCTGGTGGTTGATGAAGCCGAGATCGACCAGCTTCTTCAGATTGTAGGACACGTTCGAGCCGAGATAGTAGCCACGCGAGCGCAGTTCGCCGGCGGTCAGTTCGGAATTGCCGATGTTGAACAGCAGCAGCGCCTGGATGGCGTTGATGTCGGAACGGCCGTTGCGGTCGAATTCGTCCTTGATCACATCAAGCAGGCGGCGGTGCAATCGCTCAACAAGCTGCAGCGATTCCATGTACAGGGAACGGATAGCCTCGCGGCGATCGTCGGATACGTTGGCGGTCTTCGCCGCCGGACGCGAATTGATCATTGTCTTTGCCTCTCGTTTGTCGCCCTGGTGATTTTTTGTTTTTCACCTTGATCGCGACACTATCGAATACTCATAAAATTCGACTTAAACGCTAGGGCTAACAAGAGCTTACCGGTAATAGGTTTCGGAAGAGGCTTAACGAACGGTCACCCGAGTAAGGATAATTAACCTAAAGGCTTAGGCGCTTGTCGCGGGGCCGGTTCCGGGCTGTCACGAAGTCGTCAATGCGCTCAACGGCTTAGTGCCGTACCGGGCGTTTCTGCAGCCAGATGACGACGCGAAAGACGATGTAGAGCAGCGCCACCGCCGCATGCGAGACGACAATCAGCAGCCGATGGCCGAAAAGCTCGGGAAAGCCGGCATACATGACGGTCTCTGTGACCGCGCAAATGAACCAGATCACCGGCCCCCAGGAGGCCAGCATCCACAGCCCCGCCGCGGCAAAGGGGAAGAACACGGCGAGCATCACCGCCGCCACCTGCCAGTGCACCGGCATGAGGTCGAAGCGCCACAGCGAACCTGGATAGAAGCCGATCAGCTTGACCCAGTACAGGACGCCGAACAGCAGGCAGTAGCCGGCGATGACGCGCTGGAACCAGGCGAAGATCACCTCGACCGTCGAGGGCTGAAGCACCACGCGTCTCGATGTCACCTCACTCATACCAGGAGTTCCCGTTCACCGAGCGGGGCGAAATAGGCCTCGACATCGGCCTCGCTGACCGCGTCGAGACTTGCCGGCCGCCATTGCGGCTTTGACCCCTTGTCGATGATGGCGGCGCGGATGCCTTCATAGAAATCGTGTCCGGCAAGCATGCGGTTGAGGATGCGGAATTCCATCTTCATGCAATCGTCCATCGACAATGTCAGCCCGGCGTTGATCTGCCGCCAGGCGACGCGAAGGCTGGTCGGGGAGCGCATGCGGATCGTCGCCAACGTTTTTGCCGCGAATTCGTCGGTGCCCGCCGCGCGTTCCAGGCTGTCGACGACATCCTGCAGCGATGGTTGGGCGAAATGACGCGATATCGCTTCCAGGATCGGCCTGTCGGTCTCTCGCCTGGCCTGGACGAAGAAACCGCGCAGCACCGATTCCGGATCGCCGGTCAGTACCAGCCGATCGAGGAAGCTCGCCTGGTCCTCGGCCTTGATGGTGTGGGTGGCCAGCCCCGACCATAGCGCGTCACCATAGCGGATGCGGTTGCCGGTCAGCGCCAGATACATGCCGAACGAGCCGCCAAGATCGGGCAGCAGATGGCTGGCGCCGACATCCGGGAAAAAGCCGATGCCGACCTCCGGCATGGCGAACTGTGCATTCTCGGTCATCACCCGATGCGAACCGTGGAACGAAATGCCGACGCCACCGCCCATGACGATGCCGTCGATGAGTGCCACGTAAGGTTTCTTGAAGCGCGCTATATAGGCGTTGAGCCGATACTCGTCGGCGAAGAACGCGACCGGCGGCTCTCCGGCCCGGCCGGCTTCGTAGATATCCAGGATGTCGCCTCCGGCCGAAAACGCCCTGCCGTCGGCCTTGAGGACCACGACGTCGACGCCGTCGTCGCGCTCCCAGGAACGCAGGGCTTTGCCCAGCGCCTTGACCATGCGATGGGTGACGGCATTGAGCGCCTGCGGCCGCGTCAACGTGACGACACCAGCCCTGCCCAACCGTTCGAAGCGAATTTCGTCGCCTCCACCAAAATCCATCGCCAGAGAATCCCTCCCCCGCGCCTGCGGGACTGAAGTGCTAAGCGGCGACCGGGCGAACGTCAATTGTCGTGTGCCGGGACAGGAAGCATGATCGGTTGGAATTGCTACCACACGAACGGGATCAACGCCTTCGTGTGACGCGCATAGTCTGGGAATTCGTCGGGAAATTGCCGTGCCAGAAGCCTGTCTTCCGCGCCGACACGCCACAAGGAAGATCACGCCCAGCAGGATCAGCAGAAAGACGAAACCACCGCCCACCACGATCGCCGAGCCGATGCATGCAACAAGGCCACCTGTGTACATGGGGTGGCGAACATAGCGGTAAGGGCCTGACGTCACCAGTTCATGGCCTTGCTTGGCGGAGACGATCTGGCTCCAATTGCTGCCAAGGGTTTGCCGCGCCCAGACCAGGAAGGCCATCCCGGCAACGGCCACGATGACACCGATGCTGCTCAAGACGGCGTTCACGGGTGCGAAGTTGACGAACCGGAACATCGGCACACGCGGGAGCAGGAAAGCGACGATCATGGCGGCCATCAGCCCCAGTCGCTGCGGCATGTGCTCTTCGGTATCCCGTTTCACACCGAACGCCGAAACGGTCAGGTAGACGATCAGCACGAGCCAGGCGGCATAGATGGACCAGACGAAGACCATGGCTTGCTCCTTCCGCCGCCCCATGCCGACCTAGCGTGCTGCAAGGACACGTCAACGCCACACGGCCGGTGCAGCCTCTTGGCTCGCGTCCGTGGTCGATGCTAGAAATCGACCGGCAAATGCTGGACGGCGGACGTTGTTCATGGCTCGATTTTTACGCCTTGCACTGGTGGCAATCGGGCTGATCGGGCGATGCCTGGCCGCCCATCCTGTCCTAGCAACCACGCTCGACGATCTCTACCAGTCGCAGACCATCGTCACCGGCCAAGGCGAGGAGAACCGCCAGATAGGCTTCAGGGATTGCCTGGATCGAGTTCTGGTCAGGGTTTCGGGCGACCAGCGGTTGCTCGACAAACCAGAGATAGGGGATCTGCGCGACAAGGCCGGCAGCTTCGTCGACGCTTTCCGTTACCATGACCGGTTGGAGGGCATTCCTATCCATGACGAGCAAGGCACGCATGACCGGCCGCATGATCTGACCTGTCTCTACAGGCCTGACGTGATCGACAAGGTGCTGGCGTCGCTGGGCAGCAGGCCCTGGCTGGGCGACCGGCCGACGCTCGCGGTCTTTCTCGTTACCGAACAGGGTGCTCGACATTTCGTCCTAAGCGCCGAGGAGCAGCGTGGCGAAACGATGCGCGAATCCTTCGTCAATGCTACCGGTCCAATGCTGATGCATGTCGCATTTCCGAAGGCTGCGCAGCTTGCCGGCCTGGGCGAAAAAGCGCTGCGCGCCGCCAACATGGCGAGGCTGGATCGGCAAGCCAAACAGGTAGGTGGCGCGCAAGCGCTCGCCGGCAGCATCGTATGGAGCGACAAGGAGCTCGGCTGGATCGCCGATTGGCGGCTGGCCGATCGCGGCAAGACCTATCGCTGGCAGGTGCGTGGCGTCAGCTTCGACGAGGCGTTTCGTGTAGCCATCAGAGGGGCGGTGCAGATTCTTTCGGGTAATGGGCAGCCTTGACTGGATAGGCAGGAGGGACAGCGCCCCCCTCTGCCCCACAAGGGGGAGATTGGCAGCTTTGACCGCTGGCACAAACGTGTCGCATTGGTCAGCGCCGAGGGCTCGTGGTAAAAGCCGCTGATCCGGAGTTTTGGCAATGAACAGATTCACCCCGACAAAGCCAGCCGGCGCTCGCAGCGTCGACGACGTCACCGGCAGCCGCCGCCTGCGCCGCATGCGCAAGGCCGACTGGTCGCGCCGGCTCGTGCAGGAGAACCGGCTCACGGTCGACGACCTGATCTGGCCGATCTTCGTCGTCGAGGGCAAAAATGTGCGCGAGCCGATCGCGGCGATGCCGGGCGTCTTCCGCCTGTCGATCGACCTTGCCATCAAGGAGGCTGAACGCGCGGCCAGGCTCGGCATTCCCGCGCTCGCCACCTTCCCCAATGTCGATCTGGCCTTGCGCGACCAGACCGGCTCGCACATCCTCGACCCCGACAATGTCATCAACCGCGCCACCCGTGCCATAAAGGACGCGGTGCCCGAGATCGGCATCATCACCGACGCCGCGCTCGACCCGTTCACCAGCCACGGCCATGACGGCATCCTGCGCGACGGCGTCATCGTCAACGACGAGACGGTCGAACAGGTCGCGGCGGCGGCCGTCATCCAGGCAGCGGCCGGCGCCGACATCATTGCGCCGTCCGACATGATGGACGGCCGTATCGGCGCCATCCGCGACGCGCTCGACGCCAACGGTTTTCAAGACGTGGCGATCATGTCCTACGCGACCAAATTCGCCTCGGCCTTCTATGGCCCCTATCGCGAGGCGGTCGGCACAGCCGGCCTGCTCAAGGGCGACAAGAAGACCTACTATATCGACCATGCCAACTCGGACGAAGCCGTGCGCGAGGCCGAACAGGACATCGCCGAGGGCGCCGACATGCTGATGGTCAAGCCCGGCTTGCCCTACCTCGACATCATCCGCAGGCTGAAGGACGAATTCCAGATGCCGACCTTCGCCTACCAGGTGTCGGGCGAATATTCGATGATCAAGGCGGCGGGCGCCAATGGCTGGATCGACGGCGAGAAAGCGATGCTGGAGAGCCTGCTTGCCTTCAAGCGCGCCGGCTGCGACGGCATCCTGACCTACTTCGCGCCAGAGGTGGCGACGATGCTGAAGGGGTAGGTTCTCGCCCTCCCCCGGCCAGTCAGCGACTTGGTCGTCCCCTGGAACGGCATCCGCGACTTCCATAAGGAACTTACAGGCAAGGACTTCCCGCTACATGGCGGAGAGGTCCGAGTACGTGTTTTTTCACCGCAGAAATACCACTTGCAATTCGCAATCGGTTTGCTACAAAGAAACCACTTGCAAAATACAACTGGTTCTCGAGGAGGTTTTCATGTCCAAGCTGCGTGTCAATGCTTTCACCCTATCGCTCGACGGCTATGGCGCCGGTCCCGACCAGGATCTGCAAAATCCGCTCGGCGTCGGTGGGGAATCCTTGCACAAGTGGTTTGTCGACACCCGCACCTTCCGCAAGATGGTGCTCGGAGAAGATGGCGGCGCCTCCGATATCAACGAGGCGTTCGCGGCGCGCAGCTTCGAGAATGTCGGCGCGTGGATCCTCGGGCGAAACATGTTCGGACCGATCCGCGGCGAATGGCCCGACGAGATCTGGAAGGGCTGGTGGGGCGACAACCCGCCCTACCATGTGCCGGTTTTCGTGCTGACACACTTCAAGCGAGCGCCGATCACGATGGAGGGCGGCACCACTTTCCACTTCGTCACCGACGGCATCCATTCGGCGCTCGAGCAGGCAAGGTCGGCGGCTGGCGGCAAGGATGTGCGGGTCGGCGGCGGTGTCTCGACCATCCGGCAATATCTCCAGGAAAAACTTATCGACACCATGCACCTGGCGATCTCGCCGATGCTGCTGGGAACAGGCGAGAACCTCTTCGCGGGCCTGGATATGGTGAAGCTTGGCTATCGGTGCACGGAGCAGGTGGCGACAGCGCTTGCCACGCATGTGACCATCGATCGAGCGTAGTTTGGCGAAACCCTTGGCGGCAGGCCCCTTTCTCCCCGTCACTATACGGGGAGAAATGCCCGGCAGGGCAATGAGGGGCGGCGCTGGCGATGGAAGATTGCGCTACCGGCCAATTGATCAAGGTTGGCGCCGCCCCTCATCCCCCGGCACCTTCTCCCCGTATGGTGACGGGGAGAAGGAAGAACCCTCAATACTTCTCCGGCACGTACAGTTCGCGTGGCAGAACCTGGCGTTCGTATTCCGGGTTGAAGACGCGCTCGGGCAGCGTGATCTCCTCGTGCGGCACCTCTTCATACGGCAGTTGTTTCAACAGATGATCGATGCAGTTCAGCCGTGCGCGCTTCTTGTCGTTGCCTTCGACGATGAACCAGGGCGCCTCGGGAATGTTGGTGCGGGCGAAGGTTTCTTCCTTGGCCTTGGTGTACTGTTCCCAGCGCACGCGCGACTGCAGGTCCATCGGTGACAGCTTCCACTGCTTCATCGGATCGTGGATGCGCATCAGGAAGCGCATCTGCTGTTCCTCGTCGGTGATCGAGAACCAGTATTTGACCACGGTGATGCCCGAGCGCACCAGCATGCGCTCGAACTCCGGCACGTCGTGGAAGAACTCCTCGACCTGCTCCGGTCCGGCAAAACCCATCACCCGTTCGACGCCGGAACGGTTGTACCAGGAGCGGTCGAACAGCACGATCTCGCCACCGGCTGGCAGATGCGGGACGTAGCGCTGGAAATACCATTGCGATTTCTCGCGCTCGGTCGGCGCCGGCAGTGCCACGACGCGGCAGATGCGCGGATTGAGCCGCTGGGTGATGCGCTTGATGACGCCGCCCTTGCCGGCGGAGTCGCGGCCCTCGAAGATCACCACCAGCTTCTTCCTGTGATAGGCGACCCATGACTGCAGCTTGATCAGCTCCGACTGCAAGGTGATCAGGTCGCGGAAATATTGCATGCGGTCGATCGAAGGCGGATGCGAGTTCTTGTAGATCTTGGCGATCTCCATCGACAGCGCCGGTTCCGACATTTCGAGCTCATAGTCTTCGTCGAGCGTGTCGGCGAGCTCGGCTTCGAGCCAGTCTTTTGCAGGGGAATTCTGTCTTAGCTCGGTCATATCAGTTGCTCCGCGTGCAAGCCTGTCGGTTTATGTCCCGGCGCCCCAACCCTGCTGGCCCGCGGCCTGGAACGGAACACCTTAGCCGAATTCAATATAGGCCGGCAGTGACGGTTTTATTGCAGCCCGAGCACGATCGCCGGCGCTGCAAATTCCGCGAGATATGATCGATCGTCGTCCCGGCATGGCGACAAACCGGGCGAATTGTCCTACAAATCCCCGATCGCATTCCGGGCTGCCCTTTCGCGCCGCCCCAATTCAACACAATCGCGAGGATTGACATGGAATACCGTACTCTCGGCCGTTCCGGCCTGAAGGTTTCGACACTGACCATGGGCACCATGACCTTCGGCGGCGCCGGCCCGTTCGCCGCTGTCGGCAACAGCGATCTCGCCGAAGCCAAACGGATGATCGACATGTGCATCGATGCCGGCATCAATCTTCTCGACACCGCCAATGTCTATTCGAACGGCATCTCGGAAGAGATCATTGGCGAAGCACTCGGCGGCAAGCGCAAGAACGACGTGCTGATCGCCTCCAAGGCGAGGATGCGGATCGGCAAAGGGCCCAACGACGAAGGCCTGTCGCGCTATCACCTGATCCGCGAATGCGAGAGGAGCCTGAAGCGGCTCAAGACCGATGTCATCGACATCTATTTCCTGCACGAATGGGACGGCCTGACCCCACTTGAGGAAACCATCGCCGCGCTCGACACCTTGGTCGGCCAGGGCAAGATCCGCTATGTCGGCTGCTCCAACTACTCCGGCTGGCAGGTGATGAAGGGGCTCGCCGTCAGCGACAGCCATCACCAGCCGCGCTTTGTCACTCAGCAGATCCACTACACGCTGGAGGCGCGCGAGGCAGAGTATGAATTGCTGCCGATCTCTGTCGACCAGGGGCTCGGCGTGCTGGTGTGGAGCCCGCTTGCCGGCGGATTGCTGTCCGGCAAATACCGCCGCGACAGCCCCACCGCCCGGCAGCTCGCCGGCTGGTCCGAGCCGCCGATCCGGGACGAGGACCGGCTTTGGCGGATCGTCGACGTGCTGGTCGAAATCGGCAAGGCCCGGGGCGTTTCCGCGGCGCAGGTGGCGCTTGCCTGGCTGCTCGGCCGCCCCGCCGTCTCCTCCCTGGTGATCGGCGCCCGCAACGATGCCCAGCTCAAGGACAATCTCGCAGCCGCCGCCCTGGAACTCAGTGCCGACGAACGCCAGCGCCTCGACGCGGTCAGCCGGCCGCCTTTGCTCTATCCCTACTGGCACCAGCAACTGACGGCAAAGGATCGCTTCGGCCCCGCCGACACCGTTCTCGATCGCAGCGCCATCTGACGGACATCAGGATCTAGCCCCCGATGAACCGCCAGAGTTCGGGATAGGGTTCGATCTGGCCGCTGAGCACGAAATATTTGTAGAGCACGAGCAGGGAGATCGCCTGCTCGTCTCGCTGGTTGGAGAACTTGCGGCAATGCGCATTGGCCGCGAGGACGATGCGCTCCGCCGCAGCCGGGTGGCGTTCGAAATAGCTTACTTTTTCGGCCAGATCGGCGAAATCCGGATCGAGCGGCACATAGTGGACATTGGCCTCGAGCTGGCTCTCCCTAAACCACGTTTCGTAGGTCGGCGGCGGCATCAGGCAGAGCGAGTTCGAATTCATGATCCACTTCAGATTGGTCGCCACGTCATTGCCCTCCAGCGAGACGATGTAGCGATAGCGCAGGTGCTGGCCGATGCTGAGAAAGGGCTTGCTGTACTTTGCCGGCGCGTTCGGCTTGTGCGAGCCCGCATCGCAGAACGGCAGGTCGCGCACGGCATCCAGAAACCTTGTCCTGAGCGGATTGTTGAGATCGCCACGCCAGACCACGGCCGGCAGTTTGTCGGCGAAGGCAACCGTGTCGACAGGCATGTAGAAGTGGCGGAACTTGTTGAACTTCATGAGCACCGCATTGTCGTTGTCGGCCTGGATCGGGCGATCCTTGACGAATGACGGCACCTTGGGCACCTCGATGACGTCGCCAAACTCCAGGTCGAGGCGCAGTCCGGCATCGAAGTAACGGGCAAATTCCTTCAGGTCGTAGTAATACATGCTGCGTGTCGACGGCAGGCTGTCGATACGGACGGCATCGGGGCTGGGCGAGAACGTGTCGTGCAGTTTGTTGTAGTCGTTCAATCGTTGGCGGACGGCCTCATCGGAGAGCCTGGCCTGCTCGAGGCGACCTGCCAGCCGTCGTCGGAAGATTGCCTGTGGTGCGACATCGCGTATGACATTCCGCGCATAGTAGAAAACCTTTTGGGTCGTTCGCTGTATGGTGGCCATCGTTCTCTGATCAAAACAAGCGCCAGCAAACGCACGACAGCCGAAATAGTTCCTCGCGCGCTCCCGCGTGGTCGTGTCAGAGATTTCGCAAAAATGGGCGGCGCATCCAAATGGTGACAGCGCGCTTGGCCACAGGGACCGGCTATGTCGCCGGCAACTATCCCGTTATGTAGTGCCAGACATCGGCATCCGGCTTGATCTGGCCGCTGAGCACGAAATATTTGTAGAGCACCAGCAGGGAGATCGCCTGTTCGGTCTGCTCATTGTCGAACGTCCGGCAATAGGCGTTCGCGGCCGCGACGATGCGCTCGGCCTTCGCCGGGTGCCGCTCGAAAAAAGCCACATGTTCAGCAAGGTCGGAGAAGTCCGCTGCGAGCGGCACGTAGTGAACATTGGCCTCGAGCTGCCGCTCCGCGAACCATGTCTCGTATGTCGGAGGCGGCATCAGGCAGAGTGACTTCGAGTTCAATATCCATTTGAGGTTGGTCGCCACGTCGTTGCCTTCGAGCGAAACGATGTAGCGATAGCGTTGGTGCTGGCGGATGGTGAGAAAGGGCTTGGCATACTCCGCCGGCGCGTTGGCCTTGTGCGAGCCGGCGTCGCAGAACGGCAGGTCGCGCGCCGCTTCCAGAAACCGTGTCCTGATCGGATTGTTGAGATCGCCGCGCCAGACCACCGCCGGCAGCTTATCGGCAAACGGGATCGTATCGGTCGGCATCTGGAAATGGCGAAACTTGTCGAGCTTCATGATGACCGCGTTGCTGTCGTCGTCACGGATCGGCCGATCCTTGACGATCGAAGGCACCTTCGGCACCTTCATGACGTCTCCGAACTGGACGTCGATCAGCAAGCCGGGATCGAAGTAGCGGGCAAACTCCTTCAGGTCGTAATAATACATGGTCGGAGTGAAGGGCAGCTCGCTGATGCGCACGGCCTTTGCGCTTGGCGTGAAACCATCCTGCAGCTTGTTGTAGTAATTCAGCCGCCGGCGCGCCGGCTCGCCGGAAAGCCTGGCCGTTTCGAGACGAGCGGCCAGCCTGCGTCGAAACAGGGCTTGGGGAATGACGTCGCGCGCGACGTTTCGCGCATAATAGAACACTCTCGCCGTCGTCCGCGCAATTGTGGCCATGGTTCACTTGATCAAAACAAACAGGCAGCTCTCAATTCGTTGGCGCCCCGACGCTTCCTACACCATTGTGCCGCGCATCTGGCAAGCCCTCCCCAACCGCGGAAGCGAACGCCGCGGTACTTTTGCCTCGGCTGTTGTGTTTGGCGGCTAATGCTCCTAGGCAAGGTTTGAGCCGCAAGGCAGGTCAAAAAGGAGCCGATATGGCGCGAGCACCAAACTACGATCAGGAACGCAAGGAACGCGACCGGCAAAAGGCAGCCAAGAAGGCCGAAAAGCAGGCCGCCAAGGTCGCCGCGCGGGAACGGTCCAAGCCGGAGACCGAGACCGACGCCGAAACAGAGGAATGACGGCAAGAGGCCCGCGAATGCGGGCCTCGTCTCAGTCCAATGGCTCGTCTCAATCCGATTGGATTGCGTCAAGCGGGCGCCTTGTCGCTGACGAAAACGTCGACTTCACGCGCCGCCGCGATGAAGGCACGCCTGGCATTCATGGCCGGCTTGTCGCCGGCCAGCGCGTCATGACAGGCCTGCAGCGCCGCACGGTGCTTGGGGCTGCGCTTGCCGGGCCAGCTGTTGAGGAGGTAATCGGAAGCCTCGCGGGCCGAACGCAAGAGCTGAGTGCTTCCCGCCGTGACGGACTTGACGGTCACGGGTGTTTCAAATCGGTTGTTTTCCATCGCCGCTCTTACGCCATCGGCATCCATGAAGCGAGGCCGAAAGTGCGCTTTGTGTCGGGACGCCGCCGTTTCGCAGCGATTGCCCCCCCTTGTGCAAGCCGCGCTAGGCAGCGACCACGGCAAAACCCCTGGCGCGAAGCCCGCGTCGATCGTTGGCGAGCGACGTCACCAGCCGGTCACGGCTGCCAACGATATGGGCTGAAAGCCGGCGGGCCGCTTCATCGGCATCGCCAAGGCGTGCTGCCGCCAGGATGGCGCGATGCTCGTCCCAGGCGCGGCCAAGGGCGGCTTCGTCACGAACCTCTAGCCAGCGGGCGCGCGACAGCCGCGTCATGGCATCGCGAACGGCCCGGAACAGGAATTCATTGCCCGACAGGCGCGCCAGCTCGATGTGAAAATCCATGCCGACGCGATGCCACTCCTCGCGCGGCGTGCTTTCGTCGCAGGAATCGAGCATCGCCTCGATGACATCGATGGCATTCCCGTCGACGTGCGTGCATGTCAGCCGCAGAGCCGCGACCTCGACCGCTTCGCGATAGACCGCGATCTGCTCGAGCTCGGCAAGGTTGATGGGCGACACCGTCCAGCCGCGCCCGTCCCTGCCGACCAGCCCCTCGGTCTCCAGCCGCAGAAGCGCTGCCCTGACCGGCGTGCGCGAGGCGCCGAAGCGGCCTTCGATCCAACGCTCGGTCAGCCGCTCTCCTGGCCCGATCTCGAGCCCCAGGATCATCTCGCGCAACTGCCGTTCGACATTCTGCATCTGCGACATCGCGCTCGCCTTTCCGAAGTTGCATTGACAGCAGCCGGGCTGAAGTTCATGACGGATACCATCTTGGTATCCCAAAACGGTATCCGCAACAAGCGCTGGTATCGAGCAGGCAAGGACATGACGCAGGAAGACACCCGACAAAGCGGTTACAACATCCACTGGCGGCGCAATCTCGCCGTCTGCTTTGCTGGCTCGTTCAGCACGCTCATCGCCATGACCCTGCTGTTGCCTTTCCTGCCGCTCTATGTCGAACAGCTCGGCGCGCAGGGACATGCGGCCATCGTGCAGTGGTCCGGCATCGCCTATGGCGCCACCTTCTTTGCCGCTGCCATGGTTGCGCCGCTGTGGGGACGCCTGGGCGACCGCTACGGCCGCAAGGTGATGCTGGTGCGCGCCAGCTTCGGCATGGCGATCTGCATGTCGCTGACGGGCATGGTCGAAACGGTCTGGCAGTTGGTGCTGCTGCGCCTGCTGATCGGTTTTGCCGGCGGCTATTCCTCGGGCTCGACGATATTGGTGGCCATGCAGACGCCCAAGGACCGCTCTGGCTGGGCGCTCGGCGTCCTGTCGGCGGGGATCACAGCGGGCTCGCTGGTCGGCCCCCTGCTCGGCGGCGCCCTGCCGCCGGTCATCGGCATCCGCGCCACCTTCCTGTTGTCCGGCGGCGTCATCTTCCTTGCCTTCCTGGCCACGACCTTCCTGATCAAGGAGACCCCCCGCCCGAAGCCGGCCAAAGCCGTTTCGTCGGCAAAGGCGAAGAGTGGCTGGTCGCAGATCCCGGACAAACGTCCGGTCGTGGCGATGCTGACAACCGGGATGCTGCTTGCGTTCGCCACCATGTCGATCGAGCCGATCATCACCGTCTATGTGCAGCAGCTCATCGAGGATCAGAGCCGGGTGACGCTGGTCGCCGGCGTGGTGATGTCGGCGGCGGCGCTCGGCACCATCCTGTCGGCCTCATGGCTCGGCAAGCTCGCCGACCGCGTCGGTCACTGGAACGTCGTCGTGGGCGCGCTCGCTGTCTCGGCCCTGCTGCTCATTCCGCAGGCTTTCGTCACCGACAGCTGGCAGTTGATAGGACTGCGCTTCCTGATGGGTCTGGCGCTTGGCGGCCTGCTGCCCTGCATCACCAGCGTCATCCGCCACAACGTCCCCGACGGTGTCGGCGGCAACGTGCTTGGCCTGGCGATTTCGGCGCAATATGTCGGGCAGGTCGCCGGACCCTTGACCGGCGGCTTCGTCGGCGGCCACTTCGGTATGCCGGCGGTGTTTCTCGGCACATCGGTGCTGATGGCTGGCGGCGCCGTCTACAACTGGATTGTCCAGTCGCGGCGGTCACGTCATATGCTGCTGGAGGCGGGCGAGCCCTGAGGGATTCGCCCAAGTCAGCAATCGAAGGGCCGCGCTATCATGAGTCTCGCTGAATCCAACGCCAGCCGCATCCTCGTGCTTGCCGGCGGTCTCGTCGGTGCGGCAGGTGTGGCACTGTCGGCGGCGGCCGCGCACCGTGGCGGCGCCTTCACCGGCACGGCCGCATCGTTCCTCCTGATGCACGCACCGGTGTTTCTCGCCGTCGGCCTTGCCGGTGCGAATCGCTTGCTGCGGACGGCCAGCTTGGCCCTGCTTGTCGGGCTCGTGCTTTTCGCGGGCGATCTGCTCGCCCGCGACTTTCTCGGATCGAGACTGTTTCCGATGTCGGCGCCGATCGGCGGCACCCTGCTCATCGCAGGCTGGCTGGCGATTGCCGCCTCCGCCTTGGTTCGCCCAATATCCTGAGATGCCGAACGGTCAGTCCCGGTGACGTTCGGATCGGACCCAAAGGTCGCGACCGCGCGAGGCTAGCCTTGTCCGGCGCGGCGCCTCGGGCCGCTCGGCGGCCGGCGCGATGCCCCAATAGTTGCGATAGATGTCTTCGAACAGATGCTTGAGGGGATGCATGGTTTTTCTCTCTCTTGAATTGAATCGATCCAATCGGTGAGCACAAAAAGGCTGCGCCGATCAGCTCCGCTTGCGTTCCACCAGAAAGCGAAGGTCCCGAATCCATGGGCCGGCATGATTTCGACGACTGGATCTGTTGGCAGCTGACACAATGCTCCAGTCGTTGCGATAGATGTCTTGAAACAGATAGTTGACGGGATGCATGGCGCACCTCCCCTTCGGTCATTTCGGCAGCCTGAATCTGCCGGTTTGGATCGATTCAAAGATAGGCCTTCGGCTGTCGCTGGTCAAGCAGAATTTGAATCGATCCAACGAAAGTGCTAGATGCAAGCCCGGAACGTGCTAAATGCATGTCAGGAGGCACGCGCAAAATGGCGTCACTCACCGCAGGCAATCGACGACCCGTCCGGCTGGCCGACATCGCCAAGGCCGCAGGTGTCTCGCATGGCACCGCGTCCAATGTCTTCAGCCGCCCCGAGATCGTGCGCGAGGAAGTCCGTGAACGGGTCAAGGCGGCTGCAGAGGCGATGGGCTATGGCGGGCCGGATCCGAAGGGCCGGCTGCTGCGGGCCGGCAAGGTCAACGCCATCGGCGTGGCCACCGCCGAGCCCCTCTCCTACTTCTTCGACGATCCCTTCGCGCGCGTCATGATGGCGGGCATCTCGCAGGCCTGCGACGCAACCGGGGCCGGGATCTCCCTTGTCTCGGCCGCCAACAACGAACAGCTAGCCTGGAACATCCAGAGCGCGCTGGTCGACGGCTTCATCGTCTTCTGCATCGAAGGCGGCTCGCGCCTGGTGGAACTGGCACGCGAGCGCAAACTGCCGTTCGTGGCGCTCGATCTGGATTCGCAGGACGGTTCGGTCGCGGCGATCGGCGTCGACAACATCGCCGGCGCCGGCCTGGCGGCGCGCCATCTCACCGATCTCGGACATCGCCGCTTTGCCGTCCTGGCGCTGCCTTTCGCCGACGACAGGACAGGCCTTGTGTCGCCCGAGCAGGTTCGCGCCGCGACCTATGCGGGGACGCGCGACCGCCTCACCGGTTATCTCCAGGAGCTTTCGCGGGTTGGCGTCGACATATCCAAAGTGCCCGTCTACGAGACCGCCAACGATGCGGCCACCACGAAAGCGGGGCTTGAAGCCATCTTCGCTTCCGGCGAGCCGCCAACGGCCATCCTGGCGATGTCCGACAGGACAGCCCTGGCGGCGCTCGAATGGCTGAGCGCGCGCGGGCTGGCCGTGCCCGGCGACGTTTCCGTCATCGGCTTCGACGGCGTCCCGGAAGCGGCG
Organism: Mesorhizobium sp. B1-1-7; assembly: GCF_006442705.1. NCBI lineage: Bacteria > Pseudomonadati > Pseudomonadota > Alphaproteobacteria > Hyphomicrobiales > Phyllobacteriaceae > Mesorhizobium > Mesorhizobium sp. B1-1-7. The sequence continues at coordinate 89,452 of NZ_VFWQ01000004.1, forward strand.
ACGTCCAAGCCGCCCTTGACCACGATCGCCCAGCCCATCGCCGAGATCGGCCGCCTTGCCGTCAAAGCGATCCTGGAGAGCGACGGCAGGGTCAGCCGGCAGCTTTTGCCTGTCGAACTGATCGTGCGGGCCTCGTCGGCTCCGCCACGCGGCTGAGCCGTGCGGCCAAGCTCAGCGATTGGCTCTCGCCACGGCGGAGATGCCGAAAGGCGCGCGGACCGGCGCGACGTCCTTTTGCGTCGCGCGGGCTTTGCCCGATCCTGCGATGGTCGACAGCCATTCGAGATAGAAGGCGAGCGCGAACTGCATGGCGATGCCGGCCGATAGCAGCAGGCTGTCATAGACGAGCCCGCCCGGATTGATCAGCCTCATCACCTGGGCGAGCATGGCAATCAGCGTGCCGGCGATGAAGACCGGAAGCGAGCGCTTGCCCAGTATCGCCAGCGGATGGTCGGGGCTGGTCCGGAACAGGCCGGAGAGCGCCGGCAGGGCGACGACGAGATAGCTGACCGCCAGGATGTGCAACAGCCGCGGCAGCGACAGGAAGGTCTTGTCGAAGCCGCCGATCACCACGGGCAGCTTGAACCAGGTTATCTGCCCCCACAGCGGACTGTGCACCCAGACCAGCGCCGTCAGCACATAGGCCGCGGCGGCGCCGACCAACCAGCGATTGACCGGGATGACACCGCCACGCCTGACATGCAGCATGGTGGCCAGGCCGATGTTGAACAGGAACTGCCAGGACAGCGGGTTCAGGAACCAGAAGCCAGGCTCTGGATAGTTGGGCGGGGCGATCTGCCAGATGCCGGCGACGAGCCATAGCCCACCGGACACGACAAGTGCGGCGACGGGCCTGTAGCTGACGAACAGGACGAAGGCCGGCGCCATCAAAAGCAGCACGGCATAGACAGGCAGGATGTTGTTGTAGCCGAGCTGATGGCCGAGCGTGACGATGCCGACCAGCACTTCCGGCGGGTTCTTCATCAGCGGCTCGATGTTGATCAGCCTCAGCAGGTCCGGCCGCCTGGCAAACACCGCCACGGCGCAGAACAGGGCCATCACCGCCATGGTCGTCACGATGTGGGTGACGTAGAGCACACCCGCCCGCCGCCACATCTTCAAGGTTGCGAGAAGCCGGCCGCCCGGCCGGAATTTCGTGCCGTAGGCGAGCGCGACCGAGATGCCGGAGATCAGCACGAACGCCTCGGCGGCGTCCGAGAAACCGAAATTCTTGTAGGTCAGGACCTCGAAAGCCGTGCCCGGCACATGGTCGACGAAGATGGTGAGCAAGGCGAGCGCGCGCAGTACATCGATACGCGTATCGCGTTCCGGCGAAATGGGGGTGGTCATCGACAAAAGGCCTCAAAGCTGGTTGTTCATGTCCAGCAATGCGACCCCCGGGGCGCACCGCTTCGATTCCTCCCACGGGAGTGTATCGGCGCAGAAACGGGCTGGAATGCGCCCGGTTCAATCAACTTTCGCGGAGCATGAAAATATTGCGTTTTGAAGCCGGCAAATTCAGCGAAACCTCATATAATCAAGAGGATGCGGAATGATGGGCGACAGCGTCGAAAACGGCTCGTTGCTTATGGATCTGGCCTTTCCCTACCGGCTCCTGGGTGCCGGCGGGAGCCGCCGTGAATGCCTGTTCCTGCTCCATGGTTCCGGTGTCGACGAGACGACCCTGGTGGCGCTGGCGAGACAGATCGCGCCCGACGCCATGCTGATCGCAGCGCGTGGCCGGATCCCCCAGGAGGACGGTTTTCGCTGGTTCGAGCGGATCACCCCGACGCGATTCGAACAGCAGAGCATCATTGCCGAAACCGCCGCTTTCGCGGCATTCGCCGGCGAAGCGGCCAAGCGCCATGGGCTTGAGCTCGCCCGGGCAACATTCCTCGGCTATTCGAACGGCGCCAATCTGGTTTCAAGCCTGATGCTGCTGCATCCAGGCATCGTGCGCGGGGCGGCGCTGCTGAGGCCGATGCCTGTGCTCGAAATGCCTGAGCCCGAAATGCCTGTACTCGACCAGGCGCCGGCGGCGACCCTCATCGGGACACGAACGCTGATCATCGCCGGAGCAGCCGACGAGACCTACGGTCCCTTCGCGCCTGCACTGGTGACGCTGCTCAGCCGCCACGGCAGCGAGATCGACGCCCGGATCATTCCTTCGGGCCACGAAATCGGTGAGCCGGACGCGGCGATCGTCAGGCAATGGCTGGCGGGACAGGCGGCGATACAGCGAAGCTGAGGGCTCTGTCCCGAACGGTCAGAGTGTCGATCTGCGCTCGGCCGTGCGGGCCTGCGGAATCCGCGTGGAGAGCTAGCGCCTATCCCCGCCCCATCCTGTTCCAGGCATCAAGTCCGGCGATCTTGTAGGCCTCGGCAAGCGTCGGGTAGTTGAAGGTGTTGGTGACGAAGAAGTCGACCGTGCCGCCGAGATTTATCACCGCCTGGCCGATGTGGATGAGTTCGGTAGCGCCCTCGCCGACGATGTGCGCGCCGAGCAGGCGACGCGTTTCGATCGAGAACAACAGTTTCAGGAAGCCGGTGTTGACGCCCATGATGTGGCCGCGCGACGTCTCGCGGAAGCGCGCCACGCCGACCTCGTAGGCGGCGCCACTCTCGCGCACCTGTTCCTCGGACTGGCCGACGGTCGAGATTTCCGGCACCGCATAGATGCCATAAGGGAATGTTTCCGGCGGCGGCGGCAATGCCACGCCGAAGGCATGGCAGGCGGCGACCCTGCCCTGCTCCATCGAGGTGGAGGCGAGGCTCGGAAAGCCGATGACGTCGCCGGCGGCGTAGATGTTCGGCACGCTGGTCTGGAAGGTCTGCGGGTCGACCTTGATGCGGCCTCGGGTATCGGCATCGATGCCGACCACATCCAGCCCCAGGCTGCCGACATTGCCGGTGCGGCCGGCAGCGTAGAGCACGACTTCCGAACGGATGGTGCGGCCATCGGCCAGTTCCACCTCGGCGGCTTCGGGCTTGGAGCGGATTTCCTTCACCGCGCTGCCTAGCCTTATCGTCATGCCGCGATCACGCATCTGGTGGATGAAATCGTCGACGATTTCGCGGTCGACGAAATCGAGGATGGAGCTGCGCGGCTCGACCAGCGTCACCGGCACGTCGAGCGCGGAAAAGATCGTGGCGTATTCGACACCGATGACGCCGGCGCCGATCACCGTCAGCGTGCGCGGCAGGCGGTCGAGTTCCAGCATCTCGTCGCTGTCGAAGACGCGGGTCTTGTCGAAGGGCACGTCGCGCGGCCGGTGCGGCCTGGTGCCGACGGCGATCAGCGCATTGGCGAAACCGACTTCGCTGTAGTCGCCATTGTCGGTCGTCAGGCTGACCTTGTTTGGACCGAGAAATTTTACCGCGGCACGTGCGCTCTTGACCGTGTTGCGCATGAACTGGTGCTGCAGGACCTCGACCTCATGGTCGAGCGTCTTGTGCAGCCGCTCGACCAGGTCGCCGACCGAAATATCCTGCTTGACCCGGTAGCCGCGTCCATAGAAGCCGCGTTCGCGCCAGCCCGAGAGGTTGAGCACCGTTTCGCGCAGCGTCTTGGAAGGGATGGTGCCGGTGTGCACCGAGACGCCGCCAAGGCGCCGGCCCCTATCGACCACCAGCACCGATTTGCCGAGCTTGGCGGACTGCACCGCGGCGCGGCGGCCTGAAGGGCCGCTGCCGATGACCAGCATGTCGTAGTCCATAGTGCCCCGTTCCCCTGCCCCTCGGCGCTTTGGTGCGCCGCAGCAAGCTAATGCCATTCGCGCGGCAAATTCAACCGGTTCAGCTTGCGCCAGACGCCGTTCCGTCCTTGCGCCCGCAATGAAGCCCGATCTTGATTCCGGCACGGGCCTTCACCATTTCATTGTCGAGCGGCTCGCAGCCTATGTCGGGCCCTGTTACGAGGAAATGACATGAACGCGCGCGTTCTCGACGGCGAAATCATCAACACCAGGCTCGACGATGTCAGGGCCTATGAAGGCGTGCGCACAAGGCGCATCCTGGCTTTCGTGCTCGACTATATCATCGTCGCGCTGCTCACCATTCCGTTCGCCATACTGGTGTTCTTCCTCGGGCTGTTGACCCTCGGCCTTGGCTGGGTGCTGTTTGGCGTCCTCGTGCCGGCCGTTGCCATCCTCTACATCTGGAACACGCTGGGCAGCGCCGACCAGGCCACCACGGGCATGAAGATGATGGGCATCCGCCTCGACCGGCTCGACGGCCGGCCGATCGACGGGCTCACCGCGGTCGTCCATTCCGTGCTGTTCTGGGCCGGCAACGTCATCCTGTCGCCGCTCGTCCTGCTGGTGACCCTGTTTGCCGACCGCAAGCGCACGCTGCATGACCTTCTGCTCGGCACCGTGGTCAGCCGCACCGGCCGTTGACGGCATTTTCTGGAAGCGCTACCGCCATATCGGCATAAATGTGAAGGCGTCTGTTCGCCCACACCTTCACAATCCTGTTGAATTTTTCGCTTTCCGCGCCAAAGGTAGAGCGACTCGAAGGAGTGTTTCCAAGGCTCGATGACGCATCACCCGACCCAGTCGCCGCAGTTCTTCCTGACCGCGCCGTCGCCGTGCCCCTACCTCGACGGTCAGTTCGAGCGCAAGGTGTTCACGCATCTGGTCGGCGACAAGGCGTCGGAGATGAACGATCTCCTCACGCAAGGCGGTTTCCGGCGCTCGCAGAACATCGCCTACAGACCGGCCTGCGAGACCTGCCGCGCCTGTGTGTCCGTGCGCATCCTGGCCCAGGAATTCGTTGCCAGCCGCAACATGAAGCGCGTGCTGCAGCATAATTCCGACCTCGTCGGCGCCATGCACAATGCCGAGCCCTCGACTGAACAATATTCGCTGTTCCGCAGCTATCTCGATGCACGCCACCGCCGTGGCGGCATGTCCGACATGACGGTGCTCGACTACGCCATGATGGTCGAGGATACCCATGTCGACACCAAGGTGATCGAGTACCGGCGGCGCGGCCCCGACACCTTCATCACAGGCAAGGGCCAGGGCGAACTGATCGCGGTGGCGCTCACCGACAAGATGGCCGACGGCCTGTCGATGGTCTATTCCTACTTCAATCCCGATTTCGAAAGCCGTTCGCTCGGCACGTTCATGATCCTCGACCACATCGCCCGAGCCAGGGCGATGGGCCTGCCCCATGTCTACCTCGGCTACTGGGTCAATGGCTCGCGCAAGATGAATTATAAGATGCGCTTCATGCCGCAGGAGCATCTCGGCCCCAAGGGCTGGGAACGCTACATCAACGAAGCGGTTTCACGCTGAGTTTTTCCACGGTCCGCCCTTAAACTGTTTCAAGGCAGGGGATGCTGGTCTTTCAGCCGGTTGGCTGGAGAGAGTGCGCCATTGCACCAGCCGGCCGCCAGCCTGCATTTCATTGCGAAAGTTCCTGCATGTCCTCTCATTACGATCACCAGAAAGGTCTTTTGATAACCGCCCTCGGCGGGCTCACGCTGACTGTCGATATACCGTTGATCCGCCTCGCCGACGGAGGCGCATGGACGATCATGCTGCTGCGCACCGGCACCACTTTCGTGGCGGCCATGGTCATCTGGTCGGTCTGGCGGGCACTCAGCCGAAGCGCCCCGCCGCTCATCCCCGGCTGGTCCGGCCTGATCGTGGCGATATGCTACGGGCTGACCGGGATCACCTTCGTCACCGCCGTCTACCACACCTCGACCGCCGACCTGGTGTTCATCCTGGCCTTCAACACCGTGTTCGCGGGCTTGCTGTCTTGGATATTCCTGAGGGAAAGGCCACGGCTTGTGACCATCGCGGCGATGGCGATCATGATCCTCGGCGTGCTGGTCATCGTCGGCGGCTCGGTCGGCACCGGCAAGCTGTTCGGTGATTTCATGGCGCTGTGCTCGGCCTTCTTCATCGCGGTGGCCATCACCATCTCGCGCGCCAGCGGCAAGGACATGGGATTCACCTCGCTCGTCGGCGTCCTTCTGCCGCTCGCGCTGGCGGCCTTCATGGTGTCAGGCGAAGGCTTTCATGTGAACGCGCCATGGTGGATCGTCTTCAACGGCGCCATCATCATGCCGATCTCGTTCTTCTGCCTCGCCGCCGGGCCGAAATACATTTCAGGACCGGAGGTGGCGATGTTCTACCTGCTCGAAACCGTGCTGGCGCCGCTCTGGGTATGGATGATCTTTGCCGAGGCACCGACCCGCAACAGCCTGATCGGCGGCGCGATCCTGATCGTCACGCTGGTCGCGCACTCGCTCTGGCAGCTGCATGAAGGGCGCAAGCGCCGGGTCGATTTCGCGGTGCACCACCCGGTCTAGCGACAATTCGGCTTACGGCGCAAAGCCGGTCCTTATCAGGCGCTGGCTTTCTTCGCCGCACTGGATTCCGGCAGGACTTCGATCTGCGGACCCGCCTCGATGTCGGCCGCCGAGTCGGCGGCCGTCTCGTCGGCCAGCTCCACCTCGCGCAGCCATTCGCGCCAGATCGCCACCAGCAGCGCCATCAGCACCGGTCCGATGAACAGGCCGAGGAAACCCATGGTCTTGACGCCGCCGATGAGGCCGAAAAAGGTCGGCAGGAAGGGTAGCTTTATCGGGCCGCCGACAAGCTTCGGGCGCAATGTCTTGTCGACGATGAACAGCTCGACCGCTCCCCACAGGAACAGCGCCAGGCCGGCCATCGGCGAGCCGCTGGCGGCGAGGTAGATCGAGACCAGCGTGAAGGACAGCGGTGCGCCGCCGGGTATCAGCGCCATGACGCCGGTCAGGGCGCCGAGCGTTACCGGGGATGGCACCCCGGCCAGCCAGTAGGCAATGCCCAGCACCAGCCCCTCGCCGATGGCGATAACGGTCATGCCGGTCACGGTCGAAGAAATCGTCGCCGGCACGACGCGCGAGATCCGCTCCCAGCGGGTCGGCAGGATGCGTTCGCCGAGCCGGTCGACCTGGCCGGCAAAGTGTTCGCCGTCGCGATAGGCGAAGAACAGCGCGATCATCATGAACAGCAGCGTCAGCAACAGCCCGAAAGCACTGCCGCCGGCGGCGAGCACGCCGCGATAGATGCTTCCGATATTGGCGCCGCTGATCAACTGGATCAGCTCGCCGATGCCGCCGGGATGGCCAAAATTGTCCGTCCATTGCTCGTTCAGCCACTCACCGATGACAGGCAGCGTAGCAATCCAGTGCGGTGTGGTGGCACCGTGCCGATTGGTCTCGATCGCCCAGCCGACCCACTCGCGCACCTCGTTGATGGCGTAGGTGCCGGCAAGCGCGATCGGTATCACCAGGAAGGCCAGGATAAACAGGATGGCAAAGGTGGCGGCAATGGTGCGGTTGCCGCCGACGCTGGCCAGCAGGCGCCGGTAGAGCGGCCAGCTTGCGAAGGCGATGACGAGCGCCGCCAGCACCGGGAACAGGAAGCCGTGGAAGAAATAGACGCCGGCGGCGACGATCAGCACCAGCAGCCAGCGCGCCGCCGACAGCGGCGGAATGACCGCGGACCGCAGTGGCGTCGACAGGCCGAACAGGCGCTGCTGCCGTTCCGGTTTCTGGATTTTTGCTTCCTTCAAAACGCCCGTCTCTCCCCAACCGCCGTCCCGTTTATGCGCTGATATAGTGCAGCAATCGTGACGATACTCCAAATGAGTTGGGGGAGTGAGCGATCTCCCCCCTCGAGGGGGAGATGGCCGGCAGGCTAGAGGGGGTCGCCGCCCGTAAGGCGTTAGCCTCTTCTGTTAAAAGCAGGAGGTTGCGTCCGGTCGAACCGACCCCCTCTGTCGCCTTCGGCGACATCTCCCCCTCGAGGGGGGAGATCAGCCGCTACCCAAACTTCCCCGTCCTCGGAAATCCCTTCGGCACCATCCGGCCGGCCGACGCGCGGGCGCCGATCCATTCGGCCAGTTCCTCGCGCGACCTTATGAAGGTGCGGTCGGCCGAATCCTGCCAGGACAGGCCGGTCTCCAGCGTGAACGGCTTTAGGTCGAGCAGGCCGCCATCCTTGTATTTCTGCAGCCGCACGCCTTTGCCGCGGCCCATTTCCGGGATGTCGGAAAGCGCGAACACCAGCATCTTGCGGTTCTCACCGACGATGGCGAGATGATCGCCGGTGAGCGGGACGCAGCGCTTGGCTTCGTCCGGCGCCTTGACGTTCATCACCTGCTTTCCCTTGCGGGTGTTGGCGACGACTTCCTCCTCCGGCACGATGAAGCCGTTGGCGTCATAGGAGGCCAGCAACAGCTTGCGCTTGGGATCGTGGACGAAGGCGGTGACGATGTCCTGGTCATTGTCCATGTCGACGATGATGCGGATCGGTTCGCCATGGCCGCGCCCGCCCGGCAACCGGTCGGCGCCGATGGTGTAGAACTTGCCGCCGGTGGTGAACACCAGCACCTTGTCGGTGGTCTGGGCGTGGAAGGCGAGCTTGAGGCTGTCGCCCTCCTTGAAGGTCAGCGTCGAGAGATCGGCCAGATGGCCTTTCATTGCCCGCAGCCAGCCCTTTTCCGAAACCACCACGGTGACCGGCTCGCGCTCGATCATGGCATGGGCGATGTCGGTCAGGTCGTGCTCGGGCGCATCGGCGAACTGGGTGCGGCGCTTACCGAGTTCGGTCTCCGGGCCGAACTTGTCGCGGATGCTGGTGACTTCCCACTTGATGGTCGACCATTGCTTGGCGTCGGACGCCAGCAGTGCCTCGATCTGTTTCTTCTCGGTGGTGAGGCCGTCGAATTCCTTGCGGATCTCGAACTCTTCCAGCTTGCGCAGGGCACGCAGGCGCATGTTGAGGATGGCTTCGGCCTGGGTGTCGGTGAGCGACCAGCGGGCCATCATCACCTGCTTGGGCTCATCCTCCTCGCGGATGATCTTGATCACCTCGTCGATGTTGAGATAGGCGATCAAATAGCCGGCCAGGATCTCCAGCCGTCTTTCGATCTCGCCCAGGCGATGCTTCGAGCGGCGGACGAGCACGTCGCGGCGATGGTCGAGCCATTCCTGCAGCACGCCCTTGAGCGACAGCACGTTGGGCACCTTGCCGCGCGACAAGACGTTCATGTTGAGCGGGAAGCGGCTTTCGAGCTCGGTGAGCTTGAACAGAGATTCCATCAGGATGCCGGGATCGACCGAACGGCTCTTGGGCACCAGCACGACGCGGATGTCTTCGGCACTTTCGTCCCTGATGTCTTCGAGCAGCGGCAGTTTGCGGGCCATCAGCAACTCGGCGATCTTCTCGATCAGCCGCGCCTTCTGCACGCCATAAGGGATTTCGGTGACGACGATGCTCCAGGTGCCCCTGCCCTGGTCTTCCTGGCTCCACCTGGAGCGGACACGAAAGCCGCCGCGGCCGGTCTCGTAGGCTTCGAGAATGGAGGCGCGGCTGTCGACGATGATGCCGCCGGTCGGGAAATCCGGACCCTGGACGAAATCCATCAGCTTCGCCACCGGCGCGTCCCGGTGCTCGATCAGGTGAAGTGCGGCGTCGCAAAGTTCGGCTGCGTTGTGCGGGGGGATCGACGTCGCCATGCCGACGGCAATGCCCGACGAGCCATTGGCCAGGAGGTTCGGGAAGGCGCCGGGCAGCACGACCGGCTCCTCGTCCTCTTCATTGTAGGTCGGCCGGTAGTCGACGGCGTCCTCGGTGATGCCGGCAAGCAGCTCGGTCGCGACGTCGGTCATGCGCGCTTCGGTGTAGCGCATGGCGGCGGCGTTATCGCCGTCGATGTTGCCGAAATTGCCCTGTCCGTCGACCAGCGGGTAGCGCATCGAAAAATCCTGCGCCAGCCGCACCAGCGCGTCATAGATCGACTGGTCGCCATGCGGGTGGAACTTGCCCATCACCTCGCCGACGATGCGGGCGCATTTGGCGAAGCCCTGGTCGGGGTTGAGCCGCAGCAGGCGCATGGCGTGCATGATGCGGCGATGGACCGGTTTCAGTCCGTCGCGCACGTCGGGCAGCGCCCGATGCATGATGGTCGACAGCGCATAGGCGAGATAGCGCTCTTCCAGCGCCTTCTTCAGGTCGACCGGTTCGATATGATCGCCACCGCCATTGTCAGGCGGCAAAAGCCTTTTTCCCATGGGCTGGAACTAGCCGAGCGGGTGATTCGCGGCAAGTGGCGCGTGCCGGGCCAATCGACTTGCGTCCTTTGTGCAACATGAAGCCGAAAGGTCCGGCTTGCCGGCCAACATCAATCTGTTACACGCCGCATCTATTGCCAAGCGCGACGGCGCTGCGTGACCCGCTCTTCATGCCAAATTCACCGCTTTAGACAATGACGTTCGGATCGGGTTTGCCTTTCGCCGCGATTTTTGACCAATGTGCCGGGGATACGCCTTTTTCCCGTCCAGTTCGTCACGGAATGGTGATGGCGCAAAGAATTGAAAAACAATTTCAGAACACTCTCAGGGACCTTGCGATGACAATCAACCGCTCAATTCTCCGGAAATTCGCTCTTTCGACCTTCTTGCTCACGCTGCCACTGAATGCGGCCCTGGCACAGGACGCCGCGGTCGCCGACCGGCTGAAGGCGGCGCTTTCCGCGCAGGGCGTCGACATCTCCTGGACCGGCGTGACCGGCGACAACACCAGCATGGTGCTGCAGGGCGTCGCGATCAAACCGGCTGCGGAAAAGGAAGTCCTGCCGATCGGCGACGTCAAGCTCGAGGGCGTCACCGAAGCCAATGGCGGCTATGACATCGCCACCGTGTCGACGTCGGCCTTCGAACACAGCAAGGATGGCGTCACCCTCAATCTCAGCCCCTTCGTCATCCATGACATGACGGTTCCGGCCGATGGCTCCACCGGCCCGCTGGGCTCGCTGATGATGTACAAATCCGCCGAACTCGAAAACATGACCGTCAAGGTCGCCGACAAGACCGCCTTCTCGATGGCCGGCCTTGCCATCGAGATCACGCCGCCGGCGGACGGCAAGGCGATGGAATTCACCGGCACCACGGAAAAGTTCAATGCGGACCTGACGCTGGTCGACGATCCCAAGTCGAAGGAAGTCATCAACGCTCTCGGCTACCAGAATATCTCGGGCAATCTCGAAATGGCCGGCACCTGGCAGCCCTCGGATGGCAAGATCGAACTGTCGAAATATGACATTTCCGTCGAGAATGCCGGAACGCTCGGCATGACCTTCGACCTCGGTGGCTACACGATGGACTTCGTCAAGTCGCTGCAGGAGATGCAGAAGAAGATGGCCGCGCAGCCCGAAGGCGCCGACAATTCCGCGCAGGGCATGGCCATGCTCGGCCTGTTGCAGCAGCTTTCGTTCAACAGCGCCTCGATCCGCTTCGACGACGATTCGCTGACCAACAAGGTGCTGGAATATGTCGGCAAGCAGCAGGGCATGTCGGCCAAGGACATCGCCAACCAGGCCAAGGCAATCGTGCCGTTCGGCATGGCGCAGCTCAACAATCCGGAACTGACGGCGCAGGTGACGGCAGCCGTCGGCAAGTATCTCGACGACCCGAAGAGCCTCGAAATCTCGGCCGAGCCGCCGGCATCGGTGCCGTTCGCGCTGATCATGGCGGGCGCCATGTCCAACCCGCTTGACCTGCCGAAGACGCTGGGCGTCAGCGTCAAGGCGAACGAAGACTGATCGAAGTTAGCTCAAGATACGAAAATAGCCCGGCAGCGATGCCGGGCTATTTTTTGGATTATCGACTCGAAAGAATCGGTTCGGGCGGTTCTTTAAAGTGCCACCCGAAGCTTCCGATCAGGCGTCCTTCTTGGTCGGTGCGACGCGCAGCGCCAGTTCGCGAAGCTGCTGCGGGCTCGCTTCCGAAGGCGCGTTCATCAGCAGGTCGTAGGCCTGCTGATTCATCGGGAACATGGTGATCTCGCGCAGGTTCTTCGCTCCGACCAGCAGCATAACGACGCGGTCGACGCCGGCAGCCATGCCGCCATGCGGCGGCGCGCCGTACTGGAAGGCGCGGTAGAGGCCGCCAAAGCGCTCCTCGACCGTGGCACGGTCGAGCCCGACCGTCTCGAAGGCCTTGACCATGGTTTCGGGCAGATGGTTGCGGATGCCGCCTGAGGCGATCTCGAAACCGTTGCAGACCATATCGTACTGGAACGCCTTGATCCCGAGCAGATCCTCGCCATTCAATGCATCGATGCCGCCTTGCGGCATCGAGAACGGATTGTGGGCGAAGTCGATCTTCTTCTCCTCCTCGTTCCATTCGAAGAACGGGAAGTCGACGATCCAGCACAGTTCGAAGCGCTCGCGATCGACGAGGTTCAGCTCCTCGCCGGCGCGGGTACGCGCGGCACCGGCGAAGGAGACGAATTTCTTCGGATCGCCGGCGACGAAGAAGGCGGCATCGCCATCGGCAAGGCCGAGCTGTAGGCGGATCGCCTCGGTGCGTTCCTCGCCGATGTTCTTGGCGAGCGGACCGGCGCCTTCGAGCTTGTCGCCCTCCTTGCGCCAGAAGATGTAGCCCAGCCCCGGCTGGCCCTCGCCTTGCGCCCAGGAGTTCATGCGGTCGCAGAAGGCGCGGCTGCCGCCGGTCTTGGCCGGAATGCCCCAGACCTCGGCCTTCGGGTCGTTGGCCAGGATGTTGGCGAACACCTTGAAGCCCGAATCGCGAAAATGGTCGGAGACGGCCTGCATCTGGATCGGGTTGCGCAGGTCGGGCTTGTCGGAGCCGTATTTGCGCATGGCGACATCATAGGGGATGCGCTGGAATGTCTGCGTCACCGGCTTGCCGTTGGCGAAGGTCTCGAAGACCCCGCGCATCACCGGCTCCATGGTCGACAGCACGTCGTCCTGCTCGACGAAGCTCATCTCCAGGTCGAGCTGGTAGAATTCGCCGGGCAGACGGTCGGCGCGCGGATCCTCGTCGCGGAAGCAGGGCGCGATCTGGAAATAGCGGTCGAAGCCCGACACCATGATCAGCTGCTTGTACTGCTGCGGTGCCTGCGGCAATGCGTAGAAGGTGCCGGGATGGATGCGCGACGGCACCAGGAAGTCGCGCGCGCCTTCCGGCGAGGACGCGGTCAGGATCGGCGTCGAGAATTCGGTGAAGCCGACATCGGTCATGCGCTTGCGCATCTCGGCGATGATTTTCGTCCGCGCCACGATGTTCTTGTGCAGCGTGTCGCGGCGCAGGTCGAGGAAGCGATATTTCAGCCTGATGTCCTCAGGATAGTCCGGCTCGCCGAACACCGGCAGCGGCAGTTCCTTGGCCGCCGACAGCACCTCGATCTCGCGGGCGAAAATCTCGATCTCGCCGGTCGGCAGGTTGGCGTTCGTGGTCTCGGGCAAGCGTGCCTTGACCTCGCCGTCGACACGGATCACCCATTCGCCGCGCACGGTCTCGGCAACCTTGAAGGCCGGCGAATCGGGGTCGGCGACGATCTGGGTCAGGCCATAATGGTCGCGCAGGTCGATGAACAGCAGGCCGCCATGGTCGCGCACGCGATGCACCCAGCCCGACAAGCGAACGGTCGAGCCGACGTCGCTCTTTCTCAACTGGGCACAGGTGTGGCTGCGGTAACGGTGCATGGTCATTGGTAAAGTCCGGGGTGCTGGGTTGCAGGCCGAAGCATCAAGCCCGGCCTCAAAATTTGCGCGAAAAGCGCATGGGAGGCCGGATTTGTCAAGGCAAGCGAGCGCAGCCGCCTGTTTCGACATCCCTTGTCGAAGCCCGGGTCGAAGCCCGGGCGAAAACTCGAAATCAGGGCACCCCGTTGGCGGATGCGCGGGCGACGGCTTCAAGCGAAGTGGATTTCAGCGCCCTGACGTTCGAATTCCGCAAGGATACTGGCCGGCGCGGTCTTGTCGACGACCAGATGGCGGATCGCTTCGGGGCCGGCGACACGATAGGGCGATGCAGTGGCCAGCTTGTCGTTGGTAACGGCGATGACGATGCCGCCGCTGTTCCTGGCCATGGCCCGCTTCACCTCGGCTTCCGCCGAATCGAAAGCGGTCACGCCTCTTGTGGCATCGAGACCGCAGGAGCCGAGGAAAAACAGATCGGCGCCAAGCTGCGCGACGGCGGCCAGCGTGTCGCCTCCGACGCAGGTTCCGAGTTCGCGGTCGAACCTTCCGCCCAGCACGATCAATTCGACCAGAGCGTGATCGGACAGGGCCGAGGCGACGCCGAGCGAATTGGTTGCTATGGTGAGTTCGAGGTCACGCGGAATGGCCTTGGCGATCGCGGCATTGGTGGTTCCGCCATCGATGAACAGGCTCTGCCCGCTGGAGAGCAGAGCCACCGCCGTCCGCGCCAGCCGCATCTTCTCCTCGACGGCATGGCTGCCGCGCAGGTTGATGGACGCCGCGGCGAATGGTGCGGGCGCGACCGCGCCGCCATAGACGCGGCGGCATTGTCCCGCCTTTGCCAGTTCCCTCAGGTCGCGCCGGACCGTATCCTCCGATACACCGAAGCGGGTCGCCAATTCGCCAGCCAATACCCGGCCCTCCGACGCAAGCCGGTCGCGAATGAGTTGGTGCCGTTCATCGGTCAGCATTGCACATTCCTATATTTTTATGCACGTTCTTGCATGTTCTGCATGATTATGCAAGAAGTCGGCGCATCGGGCAGTCAAGCAGACCAGCCGCGGCTCCTCTTTCCTTGAAGGCATAGCGATGACCCTTGGCCTCAGCCTCTCCCCTCAACACCGGGTCTATGCCGGGTTTGCGATCTATTCTTTTGCCATGGGCAACATCTTTCCGCGGCTGCCCGACATCAAGCACGCCATGGGCATCGAGGACGGCACGCTCGGCCTCAGCCTGATCGGAACGCCGATCGGCACCTTGACGGCGCTGACCCTTGCGACGCCGCTGCTCGAACGCGTCGGCTTCCGCCGCGCGCTGCTTGCCTTGATCCCGCTGGTGGCGCTTGCCTATGCCATCGCCGTACATGCGACGGGTCCGCTGGCGCTGTTCCTGATGCTCTTTCCGGTCGGCCTGATGATCGGCAGCGTCGAGATCATGCTCAATGTCGAAGCCGACAGAACGGAATTCCTGCTGAAACGCCGGATCATGAACAGGGCGCATTCGTTCTGGAGCATGGGCTTCTTCGGCGCCGGCCTGTTCGGTGCAGCACTTGGGCATCTCGGCATGTCGCCACAACTGCACCTGGCTGTTGTCGTGCCCATGGTCGCGATATCCATGGCGCTGTTTCTCGGCGGTTACCAGCCGGCACCGGCCCGTTTCGCCAGCACCGGCGACAAGGCGCCCACCTTCGCGCGGCCAACGCTGCCGATCCTTGTCCTGGTGGCGGTGACGCTTTCTGCGATGCTGATGGAGGGCGCCAGCATCGACTGGTCGGCGATCTACATGCGCACCGTGTTCGAAGCCGGCCCGTTCGTTGCCGGTTTCACCGTGGCGCTGTTTGCGTTTTCGCAGGCGACCACGCGCTTCTTCGCCGACAGCTTCGTCGATCGGCACTCGCCGAGCGGCGTGGCGCGGGTGCTGCTGGCCTGCATGGCGGCGGGCGTCTTCATCGTTTTCCTGTCGCCTTCGCCGCTGTTGTCCATGCTGGGTTTTGCTCTTCTAGGCATCGGCACGAGCGCGCTCTTCCCACTGGCGATCTCTGCGGCCGCGCAGCGGACGGACCGGCCGGCGGCAATCAATGTCGCGGCGCTGTCGCAGATTTCCTTCGTCGCCTTCCTGCTCGGGCCGCCGCTGCTCGGCTTCGTCTCGGACCATTGGGGCATCCGCTCGGCCTTCGGCATCGGCATTCCGTTCGTTGCGCTCAGCCTGCTGACCGCCGGCGCGCTTGGCCGACGGGCGCCTTCGGAGAAGGCCGCTACGCCATCGAACGAAGCACCCGACCTGGCGCGGCGGAAAATACCGGTGCGGACGGGCGAGGCATGAACGGCTCTCCGGCACGACCGGCGGCGCGACCTGAAGGAGCACGCGCCCTGTCGGCGACCTGGAATTGCCGCTGGCGTTGATCGGGGCAATGGTTCAAGAAGGATCACCGATACGTGATCGTCCTTTTGCATGTCTTCCATCCGCCCCTTGATCCCGCTTCTTCTCGCCGCAGGCATCCTGCTCGGCGGCAATGGGCTGCAGAGCACGCTGATCGCGCTGCGCGGTGCGCAGGAAGGGTTTTCCGCCTCCGACATCGGCCTGATGGGCACCTTCTATTTCGCCGGTTTCCTGCTCGGCTGCCTGGCCATCACCCGCATCATGAAGGCGGTCGGCCATATCAGGGCGTTTTCGGCGCTGGCGGCGATCGCCTCGGTCGGCACCTTACTGCTGGTGCTGGTCCTCGATCCGGTGATGTGGTGCGCGGTGCGCTTTGCCGGCGGCTTCTGCTTCGCCGGGCTGTTCACGATCGTGGAAAGCTGGCTCAATTCCGGCGTCAGCAACCACGACCGTGCCCGCGTACTGGCGATCTACCGGATGGTCGATACCGGTTCGGTGACCGGCGCCCAGTTCCTGATCCCGGTCTTCGGCGCCGGCGGCTTCACCATCTTCGCCATCATGTCGATCATGATCACGCTGTCGCTGGTGCCGGTCTCGCTCGGCGACCGCTCCAACCCCACGCCGCCCGAGGGGGTCAAGCTCGACCTAGCGCGCGTCTGGCGGATTTCACCGCTGGGCTGCTTCGGCTGCATCGCCGTGGGCGTCACCAACAGCGCGTTTCGCACGCTCTCACCTGTTTATGCCGAGCAGATCGGCATGTCGGTCGCCGATGTCGTCACCTTCGTCAGCGTCGGCATCTTCGGCGGCGCCATCATCCAGTATCCGCTGGGCTATCTCTCCGACCGCTGGGACCGACGCCGGGTGCTGTTGATGACCACCTGCTGCGCGATGCTCTCGGCCCTGGCGCTGGTGTTCATCGCCGGCAGCAACCCCGCGCTCAACTTCGTCATCATCTTCATCTTCGGCTGTTTCGCCATGCCGCTCTATTCGCTGTCGGCGGCGCATTCCAACGACCGCGCCGACACTGGCGAGTTCGTGCTGATCAACGCGGCGCTGATGCTGTTCTACTCATTCGGCGCCATCGGCGGCCCTTTCGCCGCCTCGACCGCGATGCAGTATTTCGGGCCGAGCGCGCTGTTCGTGTTCAGCGCAATGGTCTACGCGATCTTCATCGCCGTCATCCTCTACCGCATGCAGGCCCGGTCCGGCGTGCCGGCGGGCAAGCGCAGCCGTTTCACCGCATTGTTGCGCACTTCCACCGTTTTCGCACGGCTGGCCAGAAGAAACGGCGATCCGGACGGTCCGGAAAGGCCGTGACGGGGGTGCCACGGCTTGACGAAAGCCTTCCCGGCTGAAATCTAGGAAGACCCTACTCCTGCCAAAAGCGATTTGATGCACGTCATCACCACCCAGAAAGAACTCGAGACCGCTCTCGCCGCTTTCGAAAAGTCGGATTTCGTCACCGTCGACACCGAATTCATCCGCGAGACGACCTTCTGGCCAATCCTGTGCCTGATCCAGATGGCCGCGCCGGGCGTGACGGCGCTGATCGATCCCTTGTCATCGGACATCGACCTGAGGCCGTTCTTCAAGCTGATGGCCAACGAGGCGGTGGTCAAAGTCTTCCACGCCGCCAGGCAGGACATCGAAATCATCGTCCATCTCGGCGACCTGGTTCCGCATCCCGTCTTCGATACACAGGTCGCGGCGATGGTCTGCGGCTTCGGCGACAGCGTTTCCTATGATCAGCTGGTGCAGCGCATCACCGGCGCGCGGCTCGACAAGTCGTCGCGCTTCACCGACTGGCGCCACCGGCCGCTTTCCGACAAGCAGCTCGATTATGCGCTGGCCGACGTCACCCATCTGATCGAGGTCTATCAGCACCTCAACGCCGAACTGGCGCGGGAAAACCGCGCCCACTGGCTGAACGAGGAAATGGACGTCCTGACCTCGCGCGAGACCTACGATCCGCATCCCGAGGACGCCTGGAAGCGGCTGAAGATGCGGCTGCGCAAGCCGCAGGAACTGGCGATCGTGCAGGCCGTGGCGGCATGGCGCGAGCGCGAGGCCAGGGAACGCGACGTGCCGCGCGGCCGGGTGCTCAAGGACGATGCGATCTACGAGGTGGCGCAGCAGGCGCCGCGCGATGCGGCGGCCCTTGCCAAGCTGCGCACGACGCCGAAGGGCTGGGAGCGGTCATCGACGGCGACGGCGCTGCTCGGCGCCGTCAACACGGCGCTAGCCTTGCCCAAGGAGCAGATGCCGAAGCTGCCGAAGAGTTTCCAGCCGCCCGAGGGCTCGAGCGCTGCCGCGGAACTGTTGAAAGTGCTGCTCAGGATCATCGCCGAAAAGCAGGGCGTGGCTTCGAAAGTGCTGGCCTCCAGCGACGATATCGACCGTATCGCGGCCGAAGGCGAGGAGGCCGACGTGCCGGCCCTGCAAGGTTGGCGGCGCGCCGTGTTCGGCGAAGCGGCGCTGAAGCTGGTTCGCGGCGAGATCGGCATCAAGTTCGACAAGCGCAAGATCGCGGTCTTCGATTTGTAGGAATAGCGTACCCCCGCCCGCTCCGCTTTGCGGAGTGACCCTCCCACAAGGGAGAGGGTCAGACTGTTCAAACCACCCCAAGCAGGTGCAGCGCGCACCAGATCCAGCCCAGCAGGATAACCACGGCACCTATAACGAAAGAGCGGTTGCGCAGCAGCAGGTTGTTGCTGGTCAGGTGAACCCAGGCGTGGACATAGCGCGAGGCGACGAAGATCCACATCAGCGCCAGCGTCAGATAGTTGACGCCGTTGGTGGCATGCAGCGTCAGGCACAGCACGTAGAACAACACCGGCAGTTCGAACTGGTTGCTGAGATTGGCGGCGACCGTGGCGCTGGACGCCGGCTCGGTCGAGCGTATCTTGTATTGACCGACCTTGGCCTCGCCTGACTTGACCGCGCCATATCTGCGGCGGCCGAGGACACAGTAGACGATGTAGATCAGCAGCACATGCGCCAGGACAGGCCAGAAGATCGCCGTCTGATTCATGACATGCCCCCTGCCCGGTAAATGCGCGCTCTTCGGTCCGGCATCAAGCCTGATGTTTCTGGCTCGCCAGCCAGAAAGCGGCAATGACGATCACCGGGATGGCGAGAAGAAAGAATTTGGTGACGATCAGAGCCGAGGCGAAAGACAGCGAATCCGGGTTGGCCGACAGGAAATCGGACAGGAGACGCGCTACGGCGATGTTCTGGGCATAGTCGGCAAGCATATAGGGCAGCACCAGGACCAGCGCGAAGATCGACTGCACCTGCGGCGGCAGCACGCGGAAATTCTTCAGGCGCCGGCCGATGGCCAGGATCAGGCTGACCAGGGTCAGCGACAAGAGCGCCGGAAACAGCAGGTCGAACGTCAGATAGTGCCAGACGAGAATGATCTCGCCGCCGCGCCGACCGAGTGCCGTCAGCCAGGCCATGCCTTCGTCGGGCGTGAAGCCGAAAAAGCGCATGTCGAGCGAAGGCAAACCGCCGCTCAGCTGACGAAAATAGAAGAATTCCAACCCCGTCATGGCGATAAAAACCGCGCCCGACAGGAAACAGAGTGCCGCGGCATGACGTGACAGCCGCAGGACCGCCACCGTCAAGCTGCGCCAGGTTCCGGAAGAGTCAGACTCCTCCGGGATAGTTCGGGCTTTCGCGGGTAATCGTGACGTCATGGGCGTGGCTTTCACGAAGTCCGGCGTTGGATATGCGCACAAAGGTGGCGCGGTCGCGGAAATCGGCAAGGTCGCGGCCGCCTACATAACCCATAGCGGCTTTCAGCCCGCCTGCAAGCTGGTGCAGCACGCCAGACACAGGTCCTTTATAGGGAACCTGCCCTTCGATGCCTTCCGGCACCAGTTTCAGCGTGTCGCGCACCTCGGCCTGGAAGTAGCGATCGGCCGATCCGCGCGCCATGGCGCCGACCGAACCCATGCCGCGATAGGCCTTGAAGGAACGGCCCTGGTGCAGATAGACCTCGCCCGGGCTCTCGTCCGTCCCGGCCAGCAGCGAACCGATCATGGCGGCACTGGCGCCGGCGGCGAGCGCCTTGGCAAGATCGCCCGAATATTTGATGCCGCCATCGGCGATCACCGAAACGCCCGATTTATGCGCCGTCTCGACCGCCGACATGATGGCCGAGAGCTGCGGCACGCCGACGCCGGCCACGATACGGGTGGTGCAGATGGAGCCCGGGCCGATGCCGACCTTGACGGCGTCGGCGCCGGCATCGATCAGCGCCTGCGTGCCTTCCGCGGTGGCGACGTTGCCGGCCAGGATGCGCACCGAGTTGGAGAGCTTCTTCGCCCGCGTGACGGCGTCCAGCACGCGCTGCGAGTGGCCATGCGCGGTGTCGATCACCAGGAGGTCGACGCCGGCCTCGATGAGGCGTTCGGCGCGCTCGAAGCCATCGTCGCCGACGCTGGTGGCGGCGGCGGCGCGCAGGCGCCCCTGCGCATCCTTGGTGGCATGCGGGTTGAGCTGCGACTTCTCGATGTCCTTGACGGTGATCAACCCGACGCAATTGCCCGACTTGTCGACGACGACGAGCTTTTCGATCCGGTGCTGGTGCAGAAGCCGCTTGGCCTCGTCCTGATCGACATTCTCCTTGACCGTGATCAGGTTCTCACGGGTCATCAACTCGTAGACCTTCTGCGCCGGATCGGAGGCAAAGCGCACGTCGCGGTTGGTCAGTATGCCGACCAGCCGCCCCGTCTTGTGACCGCCGGTGCCGCCATTCTCGACCACCGGAATGCCCGAGATCGAATAGGTGCGCATCAGCGACAGCGCATCGGCAAGGGTAGCATCGGGCCCGATGGTGACCGGGTTGACCACCATACCGGATTCGAATTTCTTCACCTGCCGCACCTGCTCGGCCTGCTCGGCCGGCGAGAAATTGCGATGGATGACGCCAATGCCGCCGGCCTGGGCCATGGCGATGGCGAGACGCGCCTCGGTGACGGTGTCCATGGCGGCCGACAGGATCGGCACGTTGAGGTCGATGTCGCCGGCAATGCGGGTGCGGACATCGGTTTCGCCAGGCATGACCTCGGAATGACCCGGCTGCAGAAGCACGTCGTCAAAGGTCAGCGCCAGTGCGCCGGTGGACGTTTCGATGATTTTTGCCATGGCCAGTCCTTAGAATGCATGAAAGGCGCTGGACCGGAATGGACAGCGCCGACTCGTTATTCCCTTTCAGGATTGGCGCTGGCTGGTAACACGTCGTGGCGCCGATGAAAAGCCGATCGTTGCGCCCGGCGCGTCTATTCGGCGGACTCTCCCACGAGAGCATTCAGCAAGGCATGGCGCGGCGATGCGAAAGGATTGACGACAGTTACCCCTCCCCATGTGAAGCCGTCCTGCAGATCTTCCGAAAGCAGCAGCCGGCAACCGGCTTGCGAGGCGGCGGAGAGAATGACCGCATCCCAAATGCTGAAGCGATGGTCCGTCGCCAGATCAGCCGCCATCATCATCACGTCCTGCGTTGTCGCGGCAACCGCAAACGCATCGCGCCAGCTCAGAAGGGCATCCCGGGCCTCGACAGGCGGTCTTGCGGACTTGCGGACGAGAACATTGTACAATTCACCAAGGACCTGAACGGGAATAATGGCGGCCTCTTGCGGGACCTTGCGCATCAACTCGAGAACGGTGTCGCGCTTCTCTACACCGTTGACCCCTTCCGCATAGGCAAGGACATTGGTGTCGAGCGCGACCTTCACCGCTCGTCCTCGTAAAGCTCATCGCGGGTCCAGCGCCCAACATCGGTCGCAGGCTGGCGTTCGAGGCGCGACAGCAGCGCTGCGCGCGAGCGGGAAACCACCCCCTCTTGTTGATCCGCGGGCACGATCCGCGCCACGGGGCGTCCGTGACTGGTCACGACGTAGCTTTGTCCTTCGCGAACACCGCGCAGGATGAGCGAGAACTTGCGGTTGGCATCGGCTGCCGAAACGGCTTCTTCCATGATACGGCCTATATAGTAGTTATTATCACTACAATAATGAGGCGCACCGTTTTCCGCAAGCTTCTCATCGCCGCCCACCGCCCTGGAATGCGGCCGCCAGTCTCTCGGGCAGGCCAGGAGAGCCGTCGCCGTCTCGGCCCGGTCGCACAAAAGTGACAGCAAATTAACACGACATCGGTGTCCGGCCGTGATAACCGCCCCCTTGTATCGGCTTGCCCCCTTTCTAGACAAGAAGTGGGCCGGAAAGAAATCTGAAACGGCCACGCTCGTGAACCGCACCATCCCGCTCATACTGGCGGTCGCTCTTTTCATGGAAAACATGGATTCGACCGTCATCGCGACATCGCTGCCGGCGATCGCCATCGACATCCACACCAGCCCGATCGCACTCAAGCTGGCGCTGACGGCCTATCTGGTGTCGCTGGCGATCTTCATTCCGATCAGCGGCTGGATGGCCGACCGCTTCGGCGCCAAGAACGTCTTTCGTGCCGCGATCGCGGTGTTCATCGCCGGCTCGATCGCCTGCGCTCTCTCCGGTTCGCTGCCGGCCTTCGTGGTCTCGCGGTTCTTGCAAGGCATTGGCGGCGCCATGATGACGCCGGTCGGGCGCCTCGTGCTGGTACGCGCCACACCCAAGAGCGAACTGGTCGCCGCCATGTCGTGGCTGACCGTTCCCGCATTGGTCGGTCCGCTGGTCGGACCGCCGGTCGGCGGCTTCATCACCACCTACTTCACCTGGCACTGGATCTTCCTGATCAACGTGCCGATCGGCCTGGTCGGCATCTGGCTCGCCACCCGCTTTCTGCCGGAAACCGAATCGATGGAAACGCCGCCACTCGATTTCATCGGTTTCGTGCTGAGCGGCCTGGCGGCATCCGGCGTCGTGTTCGGCCTCTCGGTGGTCAGCCTGCCCTATCTGCCGCCGGCGACCGGTTTCATCACCGTCGCTGTCGGCCTGTTGTCGGGCGCGCTCTACCTGATGCATGCCCGCCGCGCGAAAAACCCCTTGCTGGCGCTCGAACTGTTTCGCAATCAGGTGTTTCGTTCGTCCGTGCTTGGCGGAAGTCTGTTCCGCATCGGCATCGGTGCCGTGCCGTTCCTGCTGCCGCTGATGTTCCAGATCGGCTTCGGTCTGACGCCGTTCCAGTCCGGCATGATCACCTTTGTCTCGGCGATCGGCGCCATCGGCATGAAGTTCGTCACCGCGCTGATCTTTCGCGTTGCCGGCTTCCGCCGCGTGCTGATTGTCGGCTCGCTGGTGGCGGCGGCGTCGATCGCCATCAACGGCCTGTTCACCCCCGACACACCCTATCTGCTGATGCTGGCCATGCTGTTGGTCGGCGGCTTCATCCGCTCGATGTTCTTCACCGGCGTCAACGCCCTCGCCTATGCGGAGGTTTCGGCCGAGGATACCAGCAAGGCGACGCCGATCGCCGCCGTCTTCCAGCAATTGTCGATCGCGCTCGGCGTGGCGGTTGCGGGCGGCATCCTGGAAGTGTCGACGAGCATCCATGGCGGACCGCTGATGCTGGCCGATTTCCACCTCGCCTTTTTCATCGTCGCCGCGATTTCGGCCGCCGCGTCGCTGTCGTTCATGCGCCTGACGCCCGATGCCGGCAACGCCGTCTCCGGCCATGGCCGGCTGACCACGCCCAAGACGCTGGAACCGGTGAGATCGCCGGGGGAGTGAATTGGCCTTCCCTTCTCCCCTTGCGGGAGAAGGTGGATCGGCGCGATAGCGCCGAGACGGATGAGGGGTGTTCCAGCGGAGTGAAGCGTTGGTGAGAGGCGCAGTCGTGGCTTTGCAAGCATATCGCCAAGCTGGACCACCCCTCATTCGACCTCGCTTCGCGAGGCCACCTTCTCCCGCAAGGGCAGAAGGGAAGACGCTACTCAGCGTCCCCCGGCCCTTCGCTATGGCTCCGGGCGCTTGAGTCCTTCGGAACGTCCATTGGACGTTCCGATCCGCCTGATGGCGGACCGGCCTCTCGCCCCTTGAAATCCTTCGCCAAGAGATAAAGCTCTACCGACTCATCGCGCGAGGCGGGTGGCTTGACGTGGTGCACCGACCGGAAATTCTTCTTGAGCATCGAGAGCAGTTCGTTCTCCGCGCCGCCCTGAAACGTCTTGGCGAGGAAATGTCCGCCCGGCTTCAGCACCGACAGCGCGAAATCGGCGGCCACCTCGCACAGATGCATGGTGCGGATATGGTCGGTCCGCTTGTGGCCGGTGGTGGGTGCGGCCATGTCGGACAGCACGACATCGGGGTCACCACCCAGCGCCTCGGCCAGCTTCTGCGGGGCTGCCGGATCGAGAAAATCCATCAGCAGCACCGGCGCGCCGGGCACGGCATCCATTTCCAGATAGTCGATGCCGATGACATGCGGGTTTTCCGCCGTCGATTTCGTCCGCGCGGCCGCCACCTGGCACCAGCCGCCGGGCGCGGCGCCAAGGTCGATCACCTTCATGCGGGGCTTGAGCAAGTGATGCTTGTCGTCGATCTCGATCAGCTTGTAGGCCGCGCGCGAGCGGTAGCCGTCGGCCTTCGACCGCTGGACATAGGGATCGTTGATGTGGCGCTGCAGCCAGCGGCGCGACGATTCCTTCAAGCCGCTCTTCTTCTTGATTCGCGTCTTCAGCACGCGAATGCTGGCGGAGCCTGGTTTTTCCGGTTTCTTGGTCATTGGTTGATTTCTTGCTTGAGCATGTGCGTCTCGCGGAGGGCTTCCCCCACTCCGTCGCCGCTTCTCGGCGCCACCTCTCCCCCCTCCGGAGGGAGAGGAAAGGCGCCAGCCGGCGCACGCTCGCGCCCTTCCTCTCCCCCGTCGACCGGGGGAGAGGTGTCGAGCGAAGCTCGACGGAGTGGGGGTCGACTGCTCATTGCTGACGAGGTCCTTAGATTCGGGATCATGCCCTGCCCCGCCCATCGTTGCGCCAGACGCCGTCATCGGCCATCAGCTCGCTCAATATGCCCTCGCGCAGGCCGCGGTCGGCGACACGCAGCCGCTCCGACGGCCACACCGCGCGGATGGCTTCCAATATAGCACAGCCGGCCAGCACCAGATCGGCGCGATCCGCGCCGATGCAAGGGTTGGCGCAGCGCTGCTGGAAATCCCAGCCAACCAGCTTCTCGACCATGCGATCGACGCTGTCGCGGTCCATCCACAGCCCGTCGACACGGCGGCGGTCGTAGCGCTCGAGATCGAGGTGGACACCGGCGAGCGTCGTCACCGTGCCGGATGTGCCGAGCAGATGGAAATTCGGGCTGGCCTTGAGATGGCTCAGCCGGTCGCGGCCATCGAACGCGGCCAGCCGGCCGGCGACGTCATCGACCATGGCGGTGAAAATCTCGCGCGTCACCGTGCGGCCGCCGAAACGTTCGGCCAGTGAGACGACGCCGACCGGCAGCGACGTCCAGGACACGATGTGGTTGGCGAGCCGCGGCGAACGGCGGCCGGTGAGGTCGATCAATGCGATTTCGGAAGAACCGCCGCCGATATCGAACAGGACGACGCCCTGCGTCTCGCGTTCGACCAGCGAGCCGCAGCCGGAAACCGCCAGCCGTGCTTCGGTCTGGCGGTCGATGATCTCGAGCTTCAGGCCGGCCTCGCGCTCGACGCGTTCGAGGAATTCGACGCCGTTCTCGGCCGAGCGGCAGGCCTCGGTGGCGATCAGCCTGGCCTTCCTGATCTTGCGGCCGCGCAATTTGTCGCCGCAGACTTTCAGCGCCTCGACCGCGCGGTCCATCGCCGGCTGGCCGAGCCGGCCATTGGCGGTCAGCCCCTCGCCCAGCCTGACGATGCGCGAGAAGGCATCGATGACGCGGAACTGGCCGTGACGCGTCGGCACCGCGACCAGCAGCCGGCAATTGTTGGTGCCGAGGTCGAGGGCCGCGAAAACGGGAAGCTCGTGCACCGGAGGCCGACGGGTACCCTGTTCGGGGCGTGGTGTTGGAACGACCGACGCGATCACCGCAGCCGCCGACGGAATAGGCGCCACTGCCAGGACCGCGGCCGTTCCCGGCATCGGCGATCGATTGTCCTGCGGACGCGCTTCATCGCGCGCGAAAACCTTGCGCCCGCGCCTTCGCTTGCGCCGCTTCTTGGGCTTGCCCTTCTGGTTGTGGGTCGCGTCGCCCGCCTGCCCGTCAGCGGAGCGAGGCTCCGTCGGGCGGCGTTGCTGCCAACCGGCCGTCCCCGAGCCCGATGGCCCTGGGGAAGCGCTGGACGCGCCCACCTCCGGCGCGCCTGCGCCGGTGTCGCGGTCTTCCACTGTCGTTCCTTCCGGCGCCGCGCGAACCGGGTGACGGACGCAGCAGGCGCTTTGGCATGTTTCAAGTTGCCGCCAGACTAACAGTGCCGCGCCCGATCACCAAGAGCCGGTTGCTGAATTTTGCCGGCTGGCCGCGCGGCCGCCTGCGCGACAAGTGTTCGCGGTTGAATAGCCGGCTTCGATGAGGCATTTCTGAAATGGACTGAGGTCACCGGGCAGCCGGCCTCCCACCATCAGGCAAAAAGGAAGCGGAAACGCAACGCATGGCAGTCAGGCAATGAACTGGAGACGCTATTTCTGGCCGGTCGTCGGCATCGCCGCGGTGATCTTCTCACTGCTGCTGCTCTGGCACGAACTGCGCGGCATTTCGCTCGACGACGTCTGGGAGGGTCTCACGGCCATCCCAACCCGCGGCTGGGCGCTGGCGGGGCTGAGTTCGGTCATCGCCTATGCCTCGCTCGCCGGCTACGACCACATCGCCCTGCTGCATATCGGCAAAAAGGTGTCGTGGCTGTTCGTGACGCTCTGTTCCTTCACCACCTACGCGCTGTCGCACAATATCGGCGGCTCAGTGTTCTCCGGCGCCGTCATCCGCTACCGCGCCTACGGCACCAGGGGCCTGACCGGCCAGGATGTCGGCGTGCTGGTGGCGATCTGCTGGATCACCTTCGTGCTGTCGACCATCCTCGTCTCCGGCCTCGTGCTGGTCTTCGAGCCGCAGGTTCTCGACCGGTTCTCCGGCATTGCCCATCACGGCCTGTCGGAAGCGGCGGGCATCGCCATGCTGATCCTCGTCGCCGCCTACATATTCGGCAGCTGGCTGCACCTGCGCCCGCTGAAGATCGCCAGCTTTCAGGTGCATTATCCAGCACTGCCGATCGTCGCCAGGCAATTGCTGGTCGGCCCGATCGAACTCCTGGCGGCGACCGCGATCATCTTCTTCGCCCTGCCCGAGGCCCACAATCCCGGCTATTTCGTCGTGCTCGGCATCTTCCTCGTCTCGTTCTCGATCGCCCAGATCTCGCACGCACCGGGCGGCCTCGGCGTGTTCGAGGTGGTGTTCCTGGCCGGGCTTTCGGACATGGACCCGGTCGGCGTGCTGGCGGCGCTGCTGGTGTTCCGGCTGTTTTATCTCATCATCCCGCTGATTCTCGGGCTTGGCGTCGTGCTGTTCTTCGAACGCTCGCAGTTCAGCCGGACAGAGAGCTGAGGCGCGGGATAATTGCCTTGCAAGCACCGAGGTCAGCGCCGCCCCTCATTGCCCTGCCGGGCATTTCTCCCCGTATAGCGACGGGGAGAAAGATGCTGGTGGCGGCGATTTCGCCAACCGCCAGCGGCACATAGGAAGCGACGTAGCGGCACCTCCCTTCTCCCCGTCCCTATACGGGGAGAAGGTGCCGGCAGGCGGATGAGGGGCAGCGCAAACTTGTGCGATTTGGCCGATTTGAGCCGCAGAGCAGGCTTGACTATTTTCCGCTGGCGGCTACAAGGCAGCGCTCAAGCGGCTCAGCCGTTCGGCCCGCGCGGTCCATGACCACGCCTGCTGGGGAATAGGTTAACGGTAGACCCACGGACTCTGACTCCGTTAGTCCTGGTTCGAATCCAGGTTCCCCAGCCAAGATTTTTCTCAACGAATTCAGACCGTTAGCGCCTTCCTCGCCTCGAGTTTCGTGTTGCATTGGATATGTCGGTAATTCGTAGCTAATCCGTTGATTTTCTGTTGTTTCCTAGAAATTCCCGTCTGGTCATTGCAACACGAGTGCAACACGAATTGCTTCATTTGTGCTTGGATTGTTCCACAACGGATGCCGATGGCGCGCGCCATTTTTTTAAGATCGCGATCCTCCCTATCCCCATATTTCCAGATTGCCGGCGACACGAGCAGGTCATGCACTATCGGCACCAAGCAGGTGATGAACAGGCCACGTCAATCACTCCGCCGAACCAGAACGAGCCCGACCAGATGGTCGATCTCGACCCGCCACCGCCCTCCGTGAATCGTCGCCATCGCACTGGCGATCGAGGTGGCGTCACGTTCGACCCGCATGGCCGGATGGTCTGGAGACCTGACGCCTGCCGCCATGGCCCGGAGCGCTTCCAGCTCAGAACTCGTTTCCAATTTCAGCGCCGAGCCGGCAGGCACAGCACTCGGACAGGCTCGGGCTCGCCGGCATAGGCGCCGATCTTCCGGACCATCTCCCGCCCTTCGACATAGCCGGCGCCTGTGAAGCCCGACCCCAGCCAGAGATGGTCTTCTGGCCCTTCGTCGTCGGCTTCTGTCCAGCCATCGAGCCCGACGCCGGTCTGGCCGCATTTTTCCGTCCAACCTAAGAACGACTCGCGGTCCTCCTCGTCGTGCGGCTCGTCGAGGATGTCGCCGCCGTGCTCGTTTTCGACCTCGCACTCGTCCTGCTGAGATGACCCTTGATAGGACCAAGTCTGATTTCGGCTGCCATTGTAGTCGTTTGACGCGCCCAAGGTGGGCTCCCGATCGTGGCCATCCTCGTCGTCGCCGGTATCGAACTCGACGTCTTCGGTGAAGCCCGGCTGCCCTGCCGCATTCCAGCCGAGCGACGGCTCGTCGTCGCCGGTCGCCTCAACGTCGGAATCGCCGTCGATCTCGTCGAGCAGCGCGATCAGGCTCTCGATCGTCGTCGCGAGCTGCAAGCGAAGGGTCGGCGTCATCGCTAGGAAGATGGTGCACTTCGACGGCACAGCTTCGCCGGCCGCCGGAACATGGGTGTTCGGCATGGTGGTTGCTCCAAAAGTCGCGATATGCGATAACCGTTTTTGTGTAACGTTACGCGATTGAAGTCAACTGATTTTAGGTAAGGTTTCGTAAAAATGGAAATGTCGCCGTCACAGTGCCGAGCCGCCAGGGCGCTATTGGACTGGTCGCAGGCGCAGCTGTCGGCCGCAAGCAAGGTCGCGACAAAGACCCTTGCCGACTTCGAACGCGGTAATAGGACACCCTATGACAGGACGTTAGCCGATGTGCGCGCCGCGCTTGAATCAGCGGGCGTCGAATTCATCGCCGAGAATGGCGGCGGCGCCGGCGTAAGGCTGCGGAAACCGCGCTAGTTCGGACTAATCGGGCTATCGATTCGGGGTGATCTTGCTCAATCAAAGGGTTGCGTCGGGGTTTATCCCCAGTTTTCACAAGGAAATCAAAGTCAACGGGCAATGATTCACAGATTGTTACACCTGTGGAAAACCTAGCCAAGACATTGATAACGCGTCGTTTTCTGGCGAAATTGGATCAAAACAGGAACATACCGCCTGTTAACACTCGTTGCCGAGTGCTTGACGCGTGACTCCCCATCAATACGCTCGATGGCGATCTTGTGATTGAAGAGAAGCCGCCGCGGATTGCCTCCCCCGACGGCTTCTCGAAATCACATCCTGCATTGGTTACCCCAAGGCGCAGGAGGCGGCTTATGTCAAGCGGGTACAAACTGTCCCGTCGAACCGCGTCGGTCAAGCCTTGGGGCGTCTTTAGGTCAAATAAAGGAGACCCAATTGACCGAAAATCCGCACCCTACCCAGTCGATCGACTTCGATGCAGCCATCGAAGTGTGGCTTCTTCGCCGCCAAGGCTGGTATCAGCACCAGATCGCGGCTGAGTTCC
This sequence comes from Mesorhizobium sp. B1-1-7, assembly GCF_006442705.1. Lineage (NCBI taxonomy): Bacteria > Pseudomonadati > Pseudomonadota > Alphaproteobacteria > Hyphomicrobiales > Phyllobacteriaceae > Mesorhizobium > Mesorhizobium sp. B1-1-7. The sequence continues at coordinate 119,226 of NZ_VFWQ01000004.1, forward strand.
ATGTGAACCCAGCTCGAATCAACGAGGTGCTGAAAGAGCGCAAGCACGTCGGCAGCAAACAGGAAGCCGACCGACGCAGCCACTAGGCTGAGACTTACTACTCTCTGCGCCGGCCGGCGTTCGCGCTGGCGCAGAGGGCTTTCGCGTCCCGTTACTCGGACCAACAAAATGATCAATCCCACGCACCAAGCGTTCCCCATTGAGTCGAACCTCATCGGACTGATGGTTATCGGCTACAGCGAACTCGATATTTCTCTATGCTTTGTCGGCGGCCTTGCCCTGGGCGAACAGTTTGCTGTTTTGGACGCGCTGCATGCCATCGATAACGAAGGGACGCGCCTTGACGTCGTGAGCCGCCTGGTCCGCCATGTCATGGTGGCAAAGGGCCACGAGGCCAAGTTCGCCGAGGCGATCGGCGCGATGCGCTACTGTAAGGCGGTGCGCAATCAATATGCGCACGCTCAATGGGTGCACATGCAGGGTAGAATGATGTTCACCAACGCCAGGGACATTTCCTGGAAACCGGACGGGAAGATGCGGTGGAAGCTCATCGACCTGGCTCTTCTCAAAACGCAGGAAACCTATTTCGAATACACGCGGAAATGTCTGTTGTGGCTGGAGGCCAGTTTCAAATGGCCGGATCGGCCCATTCTATGGCCCGAACACATGCAACAGCCGCCAAAGCATGAAGCCGCACAGGACGATCAACATCAAGGTTGACTGCGCCGCCGCCTAGGCGCACCGCCACCGAGCGCCCTTACAGATCAGCCGCCGAACCCCGCCGACCATCACAGCGCCAAGCTGTGCATCGCCGTGTACACGCGGCGTCAGGGAGCACCCGTTGAGCGCTGTTCAGGCGTCAGCGCGTGATTGGTGAAGGCCAGGTTTCGATCCCCTCGCCCTGCGTCGCGGCAAGGCTGGCAGAACAGCACCTTTATCAAGTCCCAGTGCATGCAGCCGTGATCTTCGCCCAGGCGATCGACGAGCGCCTGAAGGTCTAGCTTGACGTTGCGGTGGCAGGTCATGCAGTCGACCGAAAGCCCTGTGCCGCTCTGCAGCTTCTTGCCGAGGGTGTTCTCGACAAACGGATATTTCATGGTCATGGGGGACAGGCGATCTCCGTTGAAGGGTTCGCCGCAACGGAGGATTATATTCCTCATCTCGATGGCGCCGGCAAGTGCCCTGCTACGTTTCTTCCCGGAAATCCTGCAGTGATGCATGCCGCAGGTCTTCCTCGCCGCGCAGGTGCTTCACGCGGCCGATCAGCCCCGGCTTGACCCATTGCGTCGCCGGTCGCTTCATGCCCTTGGGTGCGGCGCCTGCGTGTTGCTGGACACGCTGCCAGAGGCGTTCGCGCATCTCGCGGTTCAAGGTGATGAATGCAGAGCCGACATAGCGCCCGGTGCCGCGCTCGGCCATGAGAGCGAAGGCCGGCTTGCCAGGCTCCCGCTCGATGCCGAGCAAATCAAACTCGCCGACCGCGTAGCATTTCGCTTTAAGCCAGCTGGTCGAGGGTCCGCTGCGATATTTGCTGTCCTTGCGCTTTGAAACCATGCCCTCAAGCCCGGCCTGGTCGACGAGGTGAAACACCGCTGCGCCAGTCCCCGGCAGCGCCTCGCTGAATTGGATGCGTCCACCGGCTGGGATCATCTCGGCGAGGATCTCGCGCCGATCCTCCAACGGCATGTCTCGTAGATCGTGGCCGTTGAGGTAGAGCAGATCGAAGGCAACGAAATATAGGTCGTGCTGGCGGCGGGTGATCGCCTTGCGCAGCGCGCCAAAGTCGGACAGGCCGGCATCGTTCAAGACAATGATCTCGCCGTCGAGGATGGCGCACTCGACGCCGAGCGAAGCCGCGACAGCGGCGAGGTCGCGGTACTTCGACGTCCAGTCGAGGCCGCGCCGGGTGAAGATCCGCACGCCTTCCTCGTCGATGATGATCTGCGAGCGGTAGCCGTCGAACTTGACCTCGTGCGACCAGCCGTCGCCCTCCGGCGGCTTTTCGACGAGCGTCGGCATCAACGGAGGAATGAACGACAGCCGGACCTCCCCGCCCGCAAGCTTACGCATTGGAACTCCCACGCAACTCGAATTTGATTCAATATCGCATGGTCGTTTCAGTTCCGTTAGCGGTGACTGATATGACCCCGTCGGGAAACGCAGAAGCGCCGCACTTCTATCGGCGAAAATTTGCACTAGATATTGAGGTTTGACGGACTGCATTTTGATTGAGGTTTTTTGAGCGCAGGCGACAGGATTTCGATGCTCATCTTTTCCCGACGTACGCTGCAAACTGCCATCGACACTGTCTCTGGCCATATGCCGGACCCGCAGTTGCGTTCACTTGTCCGCGACATAGAGAAACCGAACAAAAACGGCATCCCTGGTGTCTGGGAGCTCTATCTCCTCGCTGGTCATATCCTAGCGCACAAGGTGGAAATCGAGCCGACGCTTGCCAACGGCAAGAAGCCGGATCTTCTGTTGTCAGAGCACCTGATTTACACCGACATAAAATCGATTTCGGATGATCAGGCTCACCGTGACTATCCAGTTGGATTCTTCATGGAGTGCCTATCGGACCAGATATTGCGGCGCTTGCCCGTAAAGGGGGACTATTCTGTTGTTTTCGGTTCGCGCAAGGAGACCATTGATGGCCACCTGGTGTCCGTTCCGGCGCTGCCGCCGAAAGCCGATGTTGCCCAAATCACCAAGAAAATCGCCTTGGACCTCAGACTGAAGGGCGGCGACTTTAAACATCCCTTTGAACATTCAGTCGTTTTCGACGAGGTGCCCACCAAAATATCATTCGAGCCGGGTCGCCACGACCGCCCCACGCTTGCCTGGAATTCAGCGCATTTCACGACGCATCGCAGACACGACCGCGAGGTCGATTCTGTAGCGAAAAGCGCTCTCGATGGGGCGCGGCCGCAATTGGAAGCAGCACCGGAAGGGTCGCTCAGAGGTGTCTACCTTTGTGACGGAGGCACCGAACTTTGGACGAAGGGCGCTGCCCACAAAACCTATCCGATACATGACATAGTGCGGCGCTATATCGCTTCGTCTTCGTGGCTCGACTTCGTCGTCGTCCTTTCCGTAGAGCAGGACCGTGATCCGCCAGATTGGATGGCGCGCTCGCTAAGATCACGACGAGCGACTTACAAGGTCAGCCATAGCGTCATAGCTCGCGATGAGGCCCCTCGCGACAAAGTCGATCGTCTGGTGCAGGAAGCGCTGGCCAAACTCGATCCCCCGCTCCAGAACATTGAAAGCGCTTACGCCAATCGCATGAAAACGGCCAAAAGCATCGGTTTTCGAGGAGGCTGGACGTCTATGGGAGAAGACAAATTTCGAATTCCAGCGCGGTCGCTCGGCGAAATACTCGCCGGTGGCAACGCTCGATCGATCTTGGACGGCGACGACGATCGTCCGGGGATCTCAGAAAGGTTGGCGCAATGCCACCGGGATGGGCGGATGATCGTCAAGACTGAGCTTGTAAGCGGTCGACCAGGTGATGACGATTGGGTCGACATCACCTTTGGCCCGCGCGACGCTGCCGCCGGGCCGTTTCAGTTACCAAACAAGACGGTTTCATCTGATGTGGATTGACATTGACGGTGAGCGAATCCTTTTTGCCGACTGCTTGAATCTCGGCCACGAACGCGTGGTCGACGAGCAGCATCATCTCTACCTGCTCAAGTATCGCAGGCGTTGCCTACGCCTCGAAGACGGACGGGGAACCTGGCTGACGGACGAAGAGGCAATCGCCCTCGCCAATGAACTCGGCTGCGATCCGATGGATGCAATAGACGATCCGTTCGATCCGACGCCGATGCAGTAGCAGGAGACGCGTCTAAACGCGCCGCCAGCAAACGCCCTACCAAGGCCACCAAGTCATCGCCAGCACCGTGGCGCAGGCGATGACAAAGATGAGCTTGTAGGCCATTCAATCCCGCCCCAGCTTCTCGATCTGTTTCTTCAACTCCTTCGGGTCGCCGCGCGCGGCCATGGCGCCGATCGACAGCGCCTCGGCGGCGTCGTGCCTCCGGCGCGTCGAGGCGAAGGCCAGGAAGCCGATGATCTGGCGCGGTGTGTAGCGCCAGACATCGGCCGCCTGGTGGCCGTTGGCGATCAGGCGTTCGACCGCGCGCGCAAGGTCGTAGCCGGCGCCACGGGCGATGCTGCGCCGCCGACCGTGCCCATCAGAGCGGTCAGCGACGCCGCGAAAGGGGCTGGGCCCCGCGGCATGGTCACGCGCAGGATCGCAGCGAGCAGTTCGGCCTTTTCGTCTAGCGCCAGGTTGGCGGCGTTGGCCTCGTCGAGGCCTTCGACGCCAGCCGAAACGACCGCCGCCAGAATCTCATCGGTCATGCCGAGCAGCTTGGCATAGTCCCACTGTCCGGACGCCCACATCTTGCGCAGGTCTGGGAAGCGAGCAAGCAGGTCGGCGATCGACTGGACGGCGACGCCGCGTACAACGGCGGCGACGCCGCGCACGGGCACCGTCTCAGTCAGGGGTGCGATGGATAGCAAATCGGGCATTGTGTGTTTCCTTTCGTGGTTTCGTTTTCAGCCGTTACAACAGCGCGGACCAAAGGGCCGCCCTCACTCACCTATTCGCCGCGGCCGTGCGCGAATGCGAATTTTCTTAAGGCTTGCAACCACAGCTCTCTTCACGCCTGGCGCCAGCGGATATTTGAGCAGATCGTCCCTTGCATCAGCCGCGCGCGCGACATAGGCGCAGTCAGCAACATCGCCTTCGGTCGCATCGACCGCCTTCAGCAGAATGCCGATAACGTCGGTGACCAGGTTGCCGGCGATGTCAGTCTCACCGCTGCATGCAACCAGCTTGCCAGCCGAAAATTCCACCACCTGGCCAGCGACGAGATTCTGGCCAGCGGCGACGGTTGCTGCCTCGCGAGATTTGAAGTCCGCTTCCTCGCTAATCAGGAAACTGGGATAGCCCCATAGCAGGCGACGGCGGTCCGCCTTAGTTCGCCGGAGTGTTTGAACAGCGGCGCTCTTTGCCAGGGTATCGATGCGCCGTTGCTCTTGGAATTCAACATATCTTTGGCGCGCGCCTTCATAGTCGATCGTCATAGCGATCACGCCTCGCCTTCCTTGCCGTAGGCGGCCGAGGCGATCTGAGCCGCCGACATCATTGCCAGGACGTACTCATTGCCGAAGGCCTGCCATAAGGTGAACGGCACCGACACGCTGACGGTCGTGCCGTCCTCCATGTCAAAACGCATTCCGACCCACTCGCCTTTCGGCGCAGGCCCCAAGCGAAAACCCATGATGTGATGGGCCTTGAAGTCGCCGAACTGATGTTGGAATTCCGCCTGATTTGCTCGCACTTGCGGGTTCTGCGGGTCGTAGGCCTGCGGAATCGTGCTCGGATCGAAGTCGGGCATCATGTTTGAATCGCCCATGTTATCTCCACCCCGGTTTGCGGCCAGTACTAGTTTGCGAATGCCTAATCAGCTCCCTTTGCAGCTGGTTCATCGCGATGTTGCCGATCGTAATGTCGTCGATCTGTTGGCCGCTATTGAACTGCAGGAGCAGCGGCGTCCTGTTCGAAGATGCCGAAGCCGCCGGCGCCAGGCTCATGCTAGCAAGGCCGCCGCTGGCAAAGCGCGGGACCACCAGCGAGCGATTTAGATTGTCGACGACGCCGCCCAGGCTGAAGCCTCGCAGGCCCTTGAGCGACGGCAGCACGCCCTGATTGAGCATGGCGACGGCGTCGAGGCCAAGCTTCCTGACGGCGGCGGCCCGCAATACGAATTCGCCGGGGCTGAGCCATGCCAGGATGTTGTCGGACTTCGGACCGCCGGCGCCGCGGATCAGACCGCCCTCGGCAAAGCCGCCATGCGAGCCCCCGGCGGTCGAGGCCAGCGAGCCATCGCCGCCGGCCGCAGCGCGCAGCTGGGCGGCTGCGGCGGCTGCCTGGCGTAGCGCCGAGAGGATCCGCGCAATCGCGCTCTCCACCTGGCCGGCGAGACTGGTGACGATGCCGCCCAGCCCGGCGAAGCCACCCTGCAGCAAGGCGCGTACGCCGTTGAGGATGGTGGAAAACTTTCCGGGCAGTGTCTCGAACGGCGCCACGACCGCCTCGGCGGCCTGCTGGGCGGCGCCGGCGTCGAGACTGCCTAGTGAGCTGTTGAAACCGGATGCCGCCTCCTCGGCGGCCGGTGCGATCTTGCTGATCGAATTCGTGATGCCGCTGTCGATGGAATCACCGGCGTCTTGTGAGGCGCTGCCAAGATCGTCGATCGATTTCTTGCTTTCGTCGACGGCATGCGCAACGCCGTCGATGACCGAAAACGTCTGTTTCGTGATGCCGGCGCCACCGCCCCGGAAAACCTCGATCGTCTTGCCGAGAGCCTCGACCTTGCCTTTGGTCTCGTCGACGGCTGCGCCGGCATTCTTCAGTCCAGCGTTGGCATCGGTGCCGAGCGCCTGGAAGCCGGCGCCGGCTTGCCTCGCCTGGAACTGCGCGTCGGTGATCTTGCCGGTCAGCAGGTCGAGGAAATCGGCTGACGGCTTGATCTGATCCTGTAGCGACTTGGCGCTTTCCGCCAGCTTCAGGAAGGCGACAGCCGCATCGTTCAATTTCGGATTGGCGGCGCCGATGGCGGCGACCGCCTTCAGATAGGCGTCGAGGCCGCCGCCGGCGGCGAAGTCCTTCAAGGCCTGGCTGAACGGGTTTTCCTTGGCTGGCGCGGCGGCGAGGTCGCGCAGGCGTTTCATCTCCGCCTCGAGCGCCGGCACCAGGTCGCCGAGCGCATCGCGCGTCTTCAGGATCAACCCGTTGCGAATCTCGTCCGTCATGTTTTTGACGGCATTGCCGGCTTGCAGATAGGCGTTCTTGACACCTTCAACCTGGCCCTCGTGCCGCTGCAGGGCCGCCGTAGCCTGGTCGGTGCGCGTCGCCCAAAGCAGGATGCCGCCGCCAATTGCCGTGATCGCCGCAATCCAGGGATTGGCTCGGGCGAGCCCGAACAGCAGGACGATACCATCCTTCGCCGCGATGACGGCGCTATACAGCGCTCGAAATGCTCCTGTCGCCTGGCCGGCCAAAAGCACCAGGCCGATTGCGTCGCCCGAAACATTGGTTCCGAACACGGCATTGACGCCGATGGCAACCTTGTCGAGCACCACGCGAAAATCGTTCAGCACGCCGATCACGATGGTGAACGCCTGCTGCATCGATTGACCAAAGGCGATCGCGTCGTCGCGCCATTCCAGCACCCAACGGTTCTGCACCTTGGCATCGTTGCCCGTCAGCGCGTTGACGAAGTCGAGCATGACCGGCAAGGCCTTGTCGGCGATGTCCTGGGCAAAGCCCTGGATGGCCGGCCGCAGCGCCTTGATGCGCTCGGTCAGCGCCGTCGCCGCCTGGGTGATCGCAGGAGCGAACAGCAGACCGAGCTGCAGCTTCACGCCGCGCGCGGCGGCCGAGACGCTATCGAGTGCATCGCCAAGGTTGTCGCCGATCTTTGCCTGGGCATCGGTCAGCGTGACGCCCAGAGCCTTGGCTTCGGCGCCGAGGTCGATCAGTCCGCGCTTGCCCTCATTGAGGAACGGCAACAGCTGGGCGCCGGCCTTGCCGAATAACTGGATCGCCAATGCGCTTTTCAAAGCGCCGTCAGGTAACTTCGAAAAGGCGTCAGCGACGTCGAGCAGGATGGCGTCTGGCGAGCGCAGGTTGCCGGCAGAATCGCGAAGGGAGACGCCCAGTTTCTGGAACAGGCCGACCGCCTGTTTCGAGCCCTGAGCAGCGGCGCCAATCGTCTTGTTCAACTTGGCCATGCCGGCATCGAAGTTGCCCTGCTCTACGTTCGACATCTTGGCCGCGAAGGCGAGCTTGGTGTACGCCTCTGTGGTGATTCCGGCGCTTTGGGCGGCCTTGCCCGCCTGGTCGGCGGCCTCGCCAGACGACTTGGCCACATCGAGCAGTGCCACACTGGCACCGCCCACGGCCGCAGTGATGCCGGCGCCAAGCAGGGCGACGTTTCGGACGAATGAGGTGATATCGCTGCGAGCCTTGCCGAGCGACGCCGAGAACTTGGCAAGATCAGCCTTGTTCACGGCGGATTGGATGTCCTTGAAAGCCCGTTCCCCAGCCGCGCCGAGTGCCTTCAAATCAGCAACGATGCCGGCGACGCCATCGAAGGACAAACGTGTCTTGATCTCATTTGCCATGGTCATTCGTCCTTGAGGTTTTCGGCGAAGTACTGGCCGAGCTTTGCGGCGTTCGCCGCGGTTATTCTGCGCAGGTTGAACCGCTTTTTTAGGGTGACGTCGTCGACGCCGACGAAGAGCGGAACGACTTGTTTCGGCCCGCCACCGGCGGCGCCCTTGCGCAGCCTGGCGTTGGTGATCTTGCCAACGCTGCCGCTCGCCCGTTGTCGCGCAGAGATGCCGATATTGGCGGCCAGGAGTGGCGGCTTGCCTTCCCGGTTGATTGTGAACAACGGCCCGATCTGGCGGATGTAGAGAGCCGGCGTCATGCGTTGGCGCCCTATCCTCTTGGGCGCGGTCGGCAACGGAAGCCACAGCATCGGCTTGCCGTGAACGCTCCCACCGGTTTCGAAGATGTCGGCGTATTTGATCGTGTCGAAGATGAGTGCGGCGGCACCGACCGAGGCCTGGCCGCCCTTTGGGTAAACGTTGGCGCGGAAACTGTTCGCAAACCGGTTCGAAAAGCCGGCGCCCTTGATGTCGGCGCGACCTTCCCGCTTAATGTTCGTCGCGGCCTGGTTCATCGCGCCTTGCGCTGCCTTGGCCATGATGCCTTGGTTGCGCTGCATCGCGCGTTCGAACGCACCGGCCGGCGCGGTCATGCGAAAGCGAAGTTTGCCGACCATGCTCTCAGCGATCCTCTCTTTGATCGATTTCGCCTAAGTCAAATTCAACGCCGCCGGCCCGCTCCTGGGTCTCACCCTCCTTCGCCAGCAGCACCAGGGCGTCGGCAGCTTGGCGCTGGATGCGATCCTTGATTTCTCGCAACTTGCGGCGCACTGCCGGCTCACCTTCCCGCGCCGCTATCAGCAGATCGCCCGCGAAATTCGACAGGTCGATCGCGCGCACGATCGCCTCGCCCGCCCGCACCATGGCGTCCTCGACCTGCTTGATCGGCACCAGGTTTTTGATGCGCTCTTCGTAGTCGAGCCGACGCAAGGCCGCTTCGTATTTGACCTTGTCGGCAGCTGCGCCTTGTGGCTTTGGCGATCGTCGCGAATGCTGCGTGACGGCCGGAGGCGCTCGGCCTTCATCAATCGGCGTTTGTTCATTGGTCGCCAGGTCGAAGGCAGCGAGTTCGACCGTGATGGTTCCGCCAGCTCCCGGCTTAGTCTCGATGGACCCTTCGGCCGCCAGGCGCTTGACGCGCTTTGAGATGGCCGCGCGGCTGACGCCTCGGCGCCGGGCGATCTCGGCGAGCGTCAACCACAAGCCGATTTCCTCGCCGTCAACTTCCGTCAACATGTCAACCACGTTTCCAACCCCTCTGACTAGCGAACCCTCGGGCTACGCCGTCCCGCATACGGTTTGAAGCGGGGAAGGACCCAAGGCAGGGGGGTGTGCTGATCATGGCTGGCGCCACAGCAAGCAAGCGAGAAGGATGGGTCGGCCGCTTTCGAATTCGTCGGCGAGACAATCACTCGCTGACAGCAGCATCAGCAGCCATGACATAGGGCCGCCAACCAATGCAGAGACCAACGTTGCGACCAACCGCCCTGCCCGCCTCGGCATCTTGCGTGGTGCAACGAAGACCGGCCTGCTGGTCATGGTTTCACCGTGTGCCGAAAGGCGGTGCGGTGCTGGTCCACCAGTGCGTTCAACTTGTCGGCTGCGAGCACCGTGTCGAGGTGCCTCCACCACGCGTCGATCTCAACGGCCTCTGCAATTGCCGCATGGTTCAGCGGTCTGCCAAACGCCAAGTGATCAAGGACTGCCGTAAGCGCACCATTGGCGATTTGCTGGCGAGAGACACCCTTGGCGCGGCGTCGTCCTTGCTCGCACACCGCCATGACGTGCCCGGCGTCTGGCAATCCATGTTCCTCAAGATACCTGCTGTTGGCATCGGCTTGCGCCGCGTCCACCTGGCCGATCAGATCCCCAATTCTCTGGCCGCTCAGCCAACGCTCCTTGATGGCGGCAGCAGCTACAGCCTCCACCGCCGGCCAGTTTCGCGCGATCAGCTCTCGCGCTTCAATCGCACAGAACCGGCGCATGGCGATCTCGCTCTTGAAGCTCGTTGCCGCTAGCGCAAGCAGGTTGCAGGTTGTCTCCTCATCACTCCTCGCGCTCGCCGGCACCCTTGACCGCGGCGCCACCTTTCTTTGAGCTGCCGCACCAGCCATGGTGATGATCAGATCTTCCGTCATTTTCTGGCGAGCGAATGCTATTCTGAGATCCCTGTCCTGGATCTGATGGCGTGGTCTCTTGTCAAAGTGCACCTGCCCGTCGAATGCTCCCCGATCGTCACATCCTGGGATCGTCGTCAGGTGCTCTATCGTCCAACCCAGCTTGGAAGCGGCGACCGCGTGGCCTGCTTCATGATGGGCCACGACAAACAGCCGGCTGGCCGAAATATCGGTCGGACGAAATGCCAGGACGTTAGGATCGGCAGCCATTTTCGGTCACACGTCGACGCGTTCGAGGATGGTGCGCGTATTGCGGTCGATCCTCGGATCAACGGCAGGCCTCAGACGCTCGCGCTTTGCCGTCTCGATGCGATCGAGGATGGCCGATGCATCCTGGCCGATTTCACACATGAAGCCGGTGTTTCCCCAGGGCACCCAAACATCCGCCTCGCCGACGTGAAAGGCAGGCAGCTTGATCGAGGCGGCGAGCGGAACCGGCTGAGCCCATCCCCGCTCGACAAGGATTTCCACCTCGCGGAACTGCCGCAGTTCGACATCAAGGTCGTTGCCGCCGCCGCGAGGTAGCTTGCCGGTCTTCCCATCTGCTTTTGGCACTATCCGGTCAACGTATTGTGCCTCTACCTTGCCCCAGCCTTCGGCGTCTTTGGTGTAGTACCAGGTCATGGGAAGCAGCTTGGATTTGCCCCTCTGCTCGGGCTCGCCAGGTAAACCCCGCATGATCAACTCGAACGAAGGCAGACGCGTCGCGTCGTCCGGCAAGTTGGCGTTGGCAGCATTGATGGCAATTTCCGCCTCTGCGATCTCGCGGATGAGGTCCACAGCTGCCTTCCCTAGCGCTTCGTATCGCTGCTCGATCTCGGCCACCCTCTTTGGCGTCGACAGCGCCGCGGCCTGTGCGTACAACTTCTCCCGATCTGCGCGCGTCTGTTCCGCCTCGATGGCCGCAAGGCGCTTCTGCAGATCCTCCTGAATGGCGGTGGCGCGTTCGATGTCACGATTGGCTTTGACGATCTCTGCCTCGATCGCGTCGATGTCGCTGTCCTCACCGCTGCCGAGCAAGGCGCGGCGTTTCGCTTCAAGCTCAGACGCCCGGCTCTCCATCGCGTCGATGTCAATCAGCGCCAGTTTGGCCCTTACCTCGTCTGCGCCGGACTTCGGCTTGCGCACGACTGCTACGAAGTCTTTCCAATTCAGTTTGATGTCCATCCGAGTGGCCTTTCAGGTTCACAGCGCTCAGCGAATGCCGGCGAGCCGTTGTTCCATTTCCAGTTGCGAGCGCAGCATGCGGTTGCGAATGGCTTGGACGAGGTCCCGCCCTTCGAGGATCTTGCAGGTGAAGAGTGTCTCGCCACGCTGCGCGCGAATGTGAGCGCCAGCATCGGCGCCGATAGGTACCGCCGAGATCTCCCATGGCTCCCAGTCGATCACGCGATGCAGGGGAACGTCGCCACGGCGTTCGGTTTTCTCGACCATCAACACCCGGTAGCCGACGGAAACGTTTCGGATCACACCCTCGGATATGTCCTTGACGACGCCGGCAGCCTCGGATCGCCCGCTAAGCTTGATCTTCGCCAAGCCCTGGCCGCTTTCCAGACGGGCGCTGCCAGGCACCACCGAGCCGATCACAGCAGCAAGATTCGAGCTGGAGTGTGTATCGAGGAACGGGGCGCCGCTGTTGAGGCGACCAAGCCGTGTGGTCGAATTCGAAACAACAAGCTCTTCGTCGAATTCGCCGTTCTCCCAGGATCGCCGGCGAACCGTGGCGCCTGTGGTCCAGATGACGTCGACCGTATTCGCGCCTTTGTCGAACGATGCACTGCGCACAGCGGCGGCCCGCTGGAACTGTGGCAACTGGATGATGTCCGCCATGATGGATCGTCTCGCAAATCAGTTCGTTCGTCGCGAGAACGGTGCGGCACGAAACGCGCACGCGCCATGCCTCGAAACGCGCAAAACGCGCGCGAAAATGCCAGTTTCGCTGGCTGCAAGATCAAGACCAGCACCATCGGCACCCTTTTTCCCTTCCTGCACCCTCTTGGACTTCAGCAAGTCATTGCTTTCGCAAGCAAATTAAGACCAAAGGTCGCGATGGTGCCGATGGTGAGGGTAATCTCCGATAACGCATATGAGAGCCAAGACGATCGCCCAATGCCAACGCCTTCGCAGTCATATGCGTACACGCCAGAGACCGGCACCATCGGCACCATCTGGATAACAATTTGATTTAGTGAGGTTTTTTGGGGTGCCGGTCGAGCGGCGGAGCGCGAGGATCGGCACCATCAGCGCCCTTTGGTGCGCTTGGACGCCAGGGGCAGCTCCCCGGCTATGATTTGTCGCAACACCCTAGACGATATTTTCCACCGCCCCCCTATCTTTCGGCATAGTCCGGGATATCGAACGTCGTTGGCGTACCGTCTGATGGTGGAGTCACTTTTTTTTGCCCTCCCGGCTGCAACGCAGGGTTCGATCCAATCCTCATCTCCAAGATCTGCGTTGGGAGAACCTGACGGGCCTGCTTGGACCGAGGGCAAACCATTGCGGATCGCGGCTTCCAGGGCCGTCGCCGCTCGGTCCAGCTCCTTGGCCGCCGTAGCAATCCGCCGCAATTCAGCCAAGGCTTGTTCACGATCCACGGCGGCAGCAGCCTCCGTTGCAGAGGTGGAACCCGTCAAACCGCACATCGGCACTGATTTGTGCCTTATCTGCACTGTTTTTGGATATCTGCACTGATTTGAAAATAGGTAAGTTATTGTTCTCGCTTGCTACTTCATCCCAAATAGCAAGACAGTGCCGGAAGTGCATCAAAACCGCGCGTACATATAGGGAGAGCCGACCTACCCATCGTCGGCCTAGCCTACACGCGCATGCATAACCGCCAAAACGCCGCACTATCGGCACTTCCGGTATAACCATTTGATCCGCCGACGTTATTTCGAGTGCCGATCCCCGCGCATGATGATCGCAATCGGCACTACCGGCCCTGCTGAGAGTGCCCATGGGGCCGATCTGACCTCTCGCCGCGCGAAGCGAAGCCAAGGGGATGGGGATTTTGGCTCCAAAGTTCATGGGACTTCCTTAAGTCGAAGCCCGCAATAGAACGTGTCGCCGCCACTCCGTCGAACCGCTATACGCTCGCGCGCGGCGTACTTCCCGAAAGCGCTCGGACCACAAGGCACAATGCCCCTACTTTCGGCCCATGATTGATAGAGGGAATGGAGATCAGTTGCCTTGATCTCTCCGAACATGTCCTGCCTGGTAGCCTCGTGCAAAAAATCGATGACGCCTCCAGGCGCACCGCTGTTCCGGCGATCGGCCGCCGGCGACGGCAGGCCAAGATCGGTCCACATTTGCCGTGCAGCGCGCATGCCGAAAAGGATTCGCGCATGATCTACGAGCGAAAGCTTATGGGCGACTTCACCCCAATTTATGGCTGGGGTGATCGGATCATCAATAGCTGTCCCGCTGTCGTCCGTCATTTTGCCAACCTCTTCCACCGAACACCGCACCCTTGGCTAGAAACGGATCAGGCCGGCTGCTTCGACACCTCAAGAAGGCGAGCGAGTGCGTCCTTGGGAACCCTGATACGACCTCCGATGCGAACCGTTGGAATGTCGCCCCTGGCGGCCGCGGCATAGGCTGCACTCTTCGAGAATCCGAGTTTAAGTCCGGCCTCCTGGAGCGTCAGCACCAATGCGTCGGGATGGGTAGTCACTTTGCGCGCTTCCATTTCGATCTCCATTGTTCGCGGTATTTCCCGACACATATCCGAAATTTGTTGACGGAGAAAGCTAACGAGACTACGAACGTATTACACGAGTTTTGGAGACTTAAAGTGGGCAAACGAGGACCGAAGCCGTCCGGACAAAAACCAGCGGCAGCCGAAGTGTTCTCCATTCGCCTCAGGCCAAACCTGCGAAGTACGCTTGAGGAGATTGCCGATCGAGAGGGCCGAAAGCTTTCCGAAGTGATCAACTCCAAGCTGGCCGCATCACTGAGTGAGCCTCCGGAAATAGAGCGGAGATTTGGAAGTTTGGAAAATTTCCGGATGATGCAGATTCTCGGCATTGCCATCGACCGGGCGCAGGATACCTTCACGCCAAGATCGTGGCTGAACGATCGCGATGCTTTCGATTTCGTGGTCCAAACGTTCAATGCAGCAATCGGAGCGATCAGGCCGGCCGATACACCTGATCGACCGAATGATCCATCGGAGAACTACCGCGCCTCGGCCAACATCGCACGCAGCGTTTGGAAGGATATTGTTGAAGCTGATGAGGCCAGACCATTCAGCAAATTCAGAAACATCAATGCTGATATACCGAGCCTGCTGAGCAGGCCAACGATCCATCGAGGAGAATATGAGCAGCGACGCAAAGAACGTGAAGACGTGCTGGCGGACCAGTTGGGGCTTTCAGATTGGCCTTTGGAAAACGACGACGCGGCTAAATGGAAAGAGTGGGGGCAGAAACGAGCTGCGATGATCATCCAGGCCAGGCACGAAATCGAGAAGGAAATGATCGAGGAAGGCAAAGATCCTCGCTTGGATCGGGAGGACACGTTCTGATGGCCAAGGTTCGGAAACGCACCCTACCCTCCGGCGAAGTTCGCTGGCTGGCCGATTATTTCGACGCCGGCGGCAAGCGCCGTGCCAAGCAGTTCGACAAGCGCAAGGACGCCGATGCATATTTGGTCAGGGTGCGGCGCGACCTGCAGCTGGGTGTCCATGTTGCCGACAGCGCCTCGATCACAATCCGCGAAGCCGCAAAACTTTGGCTGGCAAGATGCGAAGCCAATAGCTTGGAGCGCTCGACGCTCGCCGCCTATGCCGAGCATGTCAACATTCACATCGTGCCGCTGATCGGCGCCAAGAAACTCTGCCAGTTCAACACGCCACAAGTCCATGCCTTTGCCGACGATCTGGGGGAGAAGGGGCGATCGCCCGACATGGTCAAACGCGTCGTGCGATCTCTCGGCGCCATCTTTGTCGATGCAAGGCGGCGTGGCCTGGCGGCGACCAATCCAGTGTCGGATGCCAAGGTGAAGACCGGCGACCGTCGCAAGTCGAAGCGACCGGAAATTCCGAGTAAGCCCGAATTGCGCAAAATACTTGCCGCGGCGCAGGGTAAGCACCGCGCTCTGATCGTCACCGCACTATTCAGCGGCCTACGCGCCTCCGAGCTGCGTGGCCTCAAATGGAGTGCCGTGGATCTGAAGCGCGGCATTCTCACGGTGAAGGGACGGGTCGACGCATGGGGTGAGTTCGGCCTGCCGAAGACATCGGCCGGCGAGCGCGACGTGCCTTTAGCGCCGATGGCAGTAAACGCGTTGAAGCAGCAGCGTCTATCTGTAGCGAACGGTCCCGACGGCCTGGTTTTTCCATCGGAAGAGGGAACGCCGCTCGACCACCACAACATTCTTGCGCGCGTCTGGACGCCTCTACTCGTCGACGCCGAGCTTTACCGCCTGCACCCGTCCAGGCTGGACGACAGCGGCGAACCGCTTAAAGTCGCAAAGTACAATTTCCATGCCCTGCGTCATGCGGCGGCGAGCTTGTTTATCGAACAGAAGCTCTCGCCGAAGCGCGTACAGACAATCATGGGGCATAGCTCGATCACAGTGACGTTCGACACCTACGGCCACCTTTTCGAGGATGACGCCGCCGATCAAACGGCAGTCGCCGAGATCGAAGCCAGACTGCTTTCGTAGCTTGGACTGCAACACGGTTGCAACACGAAGGCAAATTTCATAGCGAAAACAACGGACCAATCTGTCTCTGACTCCGTTAGTCCTGGTTCGAATCCAGGTTCCCCAGCCAAACTTTTCTAAGTCAATTCAGAAACTTAGCTCGCTTGGGATTTGCATTTCTCTTGATTTCGCGCCGCAGAACGTCGGCGCTACCATCGGCGACGATCAGGCGCTCTTCGACAAGTTCTTCTTTGCGCTGTGTCCCAGCGCGCGAGAGGCTTCACAGACCGAGTGTCTGACTCGCGCCCAGATGCACGAAAACTGCCGAAGGTGCCATCTTCTCATGCATGGCAGATTGACGGGTGGCCTCGACCAAAGCGACCGCCGCATGTTCAACCCGATCGGCCGCATGGTCCACCTGGTCGAGCTTCTTCGCCAGCCGGCCGTGCAGCTTCGAAAGCCGTGTTGCATGATGGGCGGCGCTTCGCTTTCGGCCGTCCAGATTGAGCGGTTCAAAGAACATGGGGACCTCACTGTGCGCAACGAATCCTTACGCCGGCTTCTCACGGTTTGCGATTCCTTCAAAAGGACGAGGCCCTATCCCTTTGATCCGACCCGGCTCCCTCCTCGGAGGGCAATAACGCGTTGGTCATGGCAGTCGCTGCCGGGCTAAGCTCCGCAAAGGTTTTTTGCATTGGGCTCCATAATGGTCACTGACAGCCAGTACATTCTCGAAAGCATCAGCCAGGGCTGCGCGGTGCTTGACGATGGCGAATTCGTCATCGACAGGCTGGTGAAGTATGTCGGCAACGGAAGGGTCCGTTGGCACGTCGAGTTTCGCGGGCACCGGATCGAGTTCACGACCGGCCAGCTCAAGAAGCAGCCTACCTTCCGCAGGAAGATACTCGAACAGGCCGGTGTGCTGCCGCCCCAGCGTGCCGGGACCAATTACAGGCGATGGTCACTCGACCTGCGGAAGAATGCCGTCGAGCTTCCCTGGCGCGATAGGCCTGTCGATGCCGGTTTTGCCATCGACAGGCTCGCCAGCCATGGGGATGGCCGCTGGACGGTTGAATACCAGGGCAAGGTCATCAAGTTCACGACGACCAAACTCCGCCGGCAAACCAGTTTCCGCAAGAGGATGCTGCTCAAGGCCAAGGTGCTGCCGCCGCAACTGGATCCGGTTGCCTATCGGAAGTGGATGGACTGGCTCATTCAAAACGCCACCGAGGCTACCCCTCAAGTCGACGATGCCTTGACGAGCGAGAAAAGCTGGCTCGACGACCTGCCAGAGCTGGCCGGATGGCAAAATGAAGCGGTGCCCGAAGGGACTGACTAAAAGGCGGCGGTAATATCTAGAACAACGATCAAATTTGAATGGAAGACATGGACCGCTTCAATCTCGGCACCTACCGCCGCCTCATCTCCACCCGCTCGGCCGAAGCCCAGCGCTGGTTCGATATCGGCTTGAACTGGTGCTACGGCTTCAACCATGAGGAAGGCATCAAGTGTTTTGAGAAGGCGCTGGAGACCGATCCGGACTGTCCGATGGTGCATTGGGGCATCGCCTATGCCGCCGGGCCTTTCTACAACCTGACCTGGAAGGAGCATGGCGAGGCCGAGGCAAACAGCGCGACGAAGCGCTGTTTTAAGCATGTGCAGAAGGCGCGCGCCAATGCGGCTGGCGCCAGCGATGTCGAACGGGCCTTGATCGAGGCGCTGGCTTGTCGTTTCCAGAAGCCGCACAAGGTGAGCCCACAGGAATTCGAACAGTGGGACGATGCCTATGCCGCAGCGATGCGGCTGGTCTACCAGGACTTTCCTGATGACCATGACGTGATGGCGCTGCTGGTCGAGGCGCTGATGATGCGCACGGTGCGGCGGCTGTGGAACCTCAAGACCGGTGCGCCGGCGCCGAACTCGGATGTCATCGAGGCGCTGGAGGTGTGCGAGCGGTCAATCCGGTTGGCCGACGAGGCCGGAATCGCGCAGCATCCGGCGATCGTCCACCTGCATATCCATCTCTTGGAAATGTCCACCATGCCGGAACGCGGCATGCGCTCGGCGGATCTGCTCGGGCAAATGTGCCCCGATGCCGGGCACATGAACCACATGCCCGGCCATATCTATGTGCTGTGCGGCGAGTATGAGAAGGCGAAGCTCGCCAGCGAAAAGGCGGTGCGCGCCAACGACCTCTATCTCGCCTATGCCAACGAGCCGACCTACTATCTGCTCGGCTGCTGCCACGACCTGCACCTGATGATGTTCACCTGCATGTTGTCAGGCCAATACGGGCCGGCGCTGTGGGCGGCCGAAAAGGTGCGCAGCCTGGTCGTGCGCGATGTGGTCGCCATCCAGGATCGTCCCAAGCTCACGCAAACAGTGGAAGGCTATCACGCGATGAAGTCGCATGTTGAGGTGCGCTTCGGCCGCTGGCGGGAGATCATCGACGAACCGGTGACGGCGGAGCCCGGCCTCTATGTACTGACGGCGGCCATGCAGCACTACGCCAAGGGCGTCGCGTACGCGACGCTGAGGCAATTCGCCGAGGCCGAGCGCGAGCGTGAGCGGTTCCACCGGCATGTGGAAAGCATTGCGCCGGAGCGGCGTTTTCTCAGCAATCCCACCCGTGCCTCGCTCGCGGTCGGGGCTGCCTTGCTCGATGGCGAGCTTGCTTATCACCAGGGCCGGCACGACGAGGCTTATGGCCATCTGCGGCAAGCGGTCGAGCTGGACGACAACCTCTCCTACACCGAGCCATGGGCGTGGATGCACCCGCCGCGCCATGCACTGGCCGCCCTGCTGCTCGACCAGGACTACGCAGAGGAGGCCGAGCAGGTCTACCGCGACGATCTCGGCCTCAGCGGCACGGTGCAGCGCTGCGCCCAGCACCCGAACAATGTCTGGGCACTGCACGGGCTGGTGGAATGCCTGACACGGCGTGGCGAGAGCGACGAATTGCAGGCGCTGCAGGCACGTCTTGCCGTGGCGTCGGCCAAGGCGGACGTGCCGATCACCTCGTCCTGCCTATGCAGGACGAGCGTGCAAGCGGATCATTGCTGCTGTCATTGAAGCTGTCGCGGAAGTGGGCCGTCGCGCTGACGCGAACGGCACCTTCCGCTACGAGAAGATCTCCGCCAACTCGTCGACGCTGACGCCTTCCTTGACCTGGCGCAGTTCGACATAGCTGACAGCCGTGGCGACGGAGATCACCATCGACACGATGGTCTGCACCAGGGCGCCCAAGACCGCAGCGGCAATTCCGTGGAAGAGATAGATGACCACCGCGCTCATCGACTGGATGACAAGTGCTATGATCATCAGGACCAGGAAAAGCCCGAACAGGGCCCAGCGGCTGCCCTTCGTCAGTGCGCGGCTGCGCGACATCGAACCGAACACGCCGAGCCGCTCCTGGATAAGCACCGGTATCGACACCGACCAGCCGAGCCAGAGGATGATACCGGGCACCAGCAAGGCAATCGAGGCAAACCCAACGCCAAGCCCGACAAGCAGGCCAATCCCAAGCGTCGGCAGCAAATTGCGGATCGCCACGCGGATGCAGTCGCCAAAGCTCGGTCTCTTGCCGTTCAGATCTTCGATCGCCGCTCGAACGAGACTGGACTGCAACAGAAGCGAAAGACCGACATAGAGTATTCCAAACACCGCGAAGCCGACGAAATAGCCGAATGTGTAATTCGCGGTCGCCACGGCAAGACTAGCCGGATCTCCAACTGCGTGGGCAGCCGGGCGCGCAAGCTGCGAAACAAGATTCGGCAGTCCTGAAAATACGGCGGCAAGGCCAATGCAGAGCCCGATGTTGCGGCCGATTACAGCAAATGTGTTGTTGAACACCCTGCCGATATCGAATTTCTCCCGCCGTGCCAATGTGGTTGAAGTCATGACGTCGTCCCCTCCTCACCGGGCTATGCCAAGCGGTGTTCCCGACTGTAAATCTGCCAGTATTGATAACCGACGTCCAATCACTTGCAATTGCGGTGCAGCATTGCCAGTGTTGGCGACGAACCGCGGGTTGCAGGGAGCGAGCGGGTGACAGTCGCACAGCCGGACACGGCGGACGCCGAAGGGCTGGCAAATCTGCACGAGCAGCTGCTGGCGGACCACTCCATCCAATTCGATCTGCCGAGCCTGGTGCCATCAGAACCGCCGGCATGGCTGAAGCCCGTGCTGGAGATGCTGGCGCGGATCGGCCCCTACATGATCTACCTGTTCTGGGGCGCGGTGATCATCGGTGTGGCGGTCATCGTCCTTCTGGTCGCACTCGAAGCGAAGGGGGTGGCCTGGCGCCTGCCTTGGCGGCGCACCCGCAAGGAAGCGGAGACGCAGGACGACTGGCGCCCGGATTCCAGCGCGGCGCAGATCCTGCTTTCCGAGGCTGACGCGCTCGCAGCGCGCGGCGCGTTCGACGAGGCGGTGCATCTCCTGCTTCGGCGCAGCGTCGCCGACATCGCCGGACGGCTGCCCGACTTCCTGCGCCCATCGCTGACGTCGCGCGACATCGCCACCGCCCCATCGCTCCCGTGGCGGGCACGCCAGGCGTTCAGCGACATCGCGCGCATCGTCGAGGCAGCCCTGTTCGCCCGCCGGCCGGTCGGCGCCGAAGGCTGGCAGCAGGCGCGCGGCGCCTATGAGCGGTTTGCCTTCAGGGATGCCTGGACATGAGCGCGCCGGCAGTCGAGGCGGTGCAGGAACCGTTCAGCCGCAGAACCGTGTTCTGGGGCATTTTTGCCAGCCTGCTGGCCGCTGCTGCATTCTTTCTCCTGTCCACCTATGCCCCGGATTTCCGCCAGCCCGGCGGCGGCGCCACCCCGCTCTCCAAGGGCGGCTCGGGCTATGCCGGCATCGTCAAATGGCTGCAATTGACGGGAACGCCGGCACCCATGGCGCGAAACCAGAAAGACATCAGCACAGGCATATGGTCCGGGTTCCTGCTGATCGTCACCATCTCGCCAGACAGCGACCCCGCCGCGCTCGACCGCATCGTCAGGCTTCGCGCGAACAAGCCGACGCTGTTCGTGCTGCCGAAATGGCTGACCCTGCCGCTCGAGGGACGCCAGGAGTTTGAGATGAAGATCGAAAGGCTGCCCGATACGGTGGTCAACGACTGGCTCGGCCACATCGTCAAGGCAAAGCTCGGTGTCGGCAACAGCACGGTCGGGCAGATCGACGTCCGGGGCCACATGGTCACCGCGCCCGATCAACTGCAATGGATTGCCGACGACCAGCCGCTGATCGCGGCAGGTAACGGCAAGGCAGTGCTCTCCGAGGTCAAGGACAAGCCTTTCTACGTCCTGGCCGATCCGGACCTGATCAACAATGCCGCGCTGAAGGACTTCACCAAGGCCCAGGCGGCGCTCGACCTCATTGCCTCACTCGAACCGGCCAAGGGCGCGGTGATCTTCGATCTGACGCTGCACGGTGCCGGCCAGAGATACGATCTCGCCAAGCTCCTGGTCGAGCCGCCCTTCCTGGCGCTGACGCTGTCGGTGCTGGCGGCGGCCGCCCTTGCCTTCCTGCATGGCCTCGGCCGATTCGGTCCGCCACGGGCCGAGGGCCGGGCGATCGCCTTCGGCAAGCGGGCGCTGGTCGACACCACGGCGATGCTGCTCAGGCGCGCCGGGCGTTTGCAGGGGCTCGGCGACCGTTATGCGGTGCTGATGCGTGCGCGTGCCGCAGCATTGCTCGGCGCGCCGCAAGGCTTGCCAGGCGACGCGCTCGACCGCTGGCTCGATTCCCGCGACCACGGCGAAACTCAAGGCTTCAGCCGCCGCTTCAAGGCCGCGAACGAAGCCAGGAATTTGGCTCAAATGCATGAAGCAGCGCAGGAGCTGCATGACTGGACGACAAGGAGGCTCGGTGAACGTCGATGATGTGAAGGCCCTGGCGACCGCGATCAGGGAAGAGGTGGCGAAGGCGATCACCGGACAACGCGACACGGTCGATCTGATGCTGACGGCATTGTTCGCCGGCGGGCACATATTGCTCGAAGGCCCGCCAGGCACGGCCAAGACCATGATCGCGCGCTGCTTCGCGCAGGCGCTCGGCGTCGTCTATGGGCGCATCCAGTTCACGCCTGACCTGATGCCCGGCGACATCGTCGGCTCGAACATCTACAATTTCCAGACCGGGCAGTTCACGCTGACGCGCGGGCCGATCTTCTGCGACCTCCTGCTTGCCGACGAGATCAACCGCACACCGCCGAAGACGCAGGCGGCGCTGCTGGAAGCCATGCAGGAACACGCCGTCACCTTCGACGGCACAACGCATGCGCTCAGCCAGAACTTCATGGTGGTGGCGACACAGAACCCGATCGAGCATCAGGGTGTTTATCCGCTTCCCGAAGCCCAACTCGACCGCTTCCTGTTCAAGCACAAGGTGAGCTATCCCGACGCGCGGGAGGAACGCGCCATCATCGTCCATCATGGCGGCGGCTCCGCTTCCCACGACATCAAGCAATATGGCATCACGGCGCAGGCAGACCGAAAGACGTTGGAGAAAGCGCTCGCCACCGTAGGCGACGTCACGCTGGTCGACGATGTCGTCGGCTATATCGCCGCCCTCGTACGCGGCACGCGCGAGAGCCCCGATTTGGAGGTTGGCGCAAGCCCGCGCGCGGGCGCCATGCTGGCGCGCGCGGCACGCGCCAGGGCAGCGCTCGACGGCCGCGCCTATGTCATCCCCGACGATGTCAAGGCGCTGGCGGTGCCGGCATTGCGCCACCGCGTCATCCTGTCGCCGGCGGCGCAGATCGACGGGCGGCTGGTGGAGCAGATCGTGTCCGATCTTGTCGACCAGACGGAAGCACCGCGTTGATCTATCCGAGCGGCCGTGCGGTCTGGGCAGCGGCGGCGGGCGCCATCCCCGCCTTCCTTATCGCGCTTGCGCTGCCCTCTTTCTGGTATCTCGGCCTGCTGTGGATCTGCATCCTGCTTGCATTCCTGGCGGTCGACGCGGCTGCCGGGCGTGGGCGTGCAGCGCTCACCGCCAGCCTTTCCGCCCCACCGCAAGTCGGCGTCGGCGGCCGTTTCACCCTCCATGTCACGGCCAGTCTCGGCGGCCGACAGAGCGCGCTGCAGGCGCGGGTCGGCCACGATCAGCGGCTGGCGCCAGTCGCCGGCACCGGCGGCGCGCTGCCGGCCAATGGCGGCACGCTCGACCTCGAATTCGATGCGCTCAGGCGCGGCATCGCCGGCTTCGACCGGCTGTGGCTGCGCTGGCGCGGCCCGTTCGGACTGATCTGGAACCAGGTGGTCCTGCCGATGGACCGGAAAGTCGCGGTGCTGCCCGATGTCAGCAGTGCCCGCGACGAGGCGATCACATTGCTGCAGCGCTCCGCGCTTGCCGACGGCCACGCGCAAAGGCGAGCCGGCCAGGGCCGCGAGTTCGAGGCGCTGAAGGACTATCAGCCCGGCATGGGCCGGCGGATGATCGACTGGAAGCGCAGCGCGCGCCACGGCAAGCTTCTGGCGCGCGAATTTCGCGTCGAGGAGAACAACAACATCGTGCTGGCGATCGACTGCGGGCGGCTGATGTGCGAGCCGGTCGACGGCGTGCCGAAAGTCGACAAGGCGGTCACGGCAGCGTTGTTGTCGGCCTTCATCGCGCTCAAGGGCGGCGACCTCGTCAGCCTGTTCTCCTTCGACGCCAGGCCGCGCGTGTCGAGCGGGGCGGTGCGCGGCTCGCCGAGTTTCATGATGATCCAGAAGCGCGCCGCCGAAATCGACTATTCCAGCGAAGAGACCAATTTCACCCTGGCGCTGACGACATTGGCGGCCAAGCTCGACAGGCGCTCGCTGGTCATCATCTTCACCGATTTCGTCGACCCGATCAGCGCCGAGCTGATGCTGCGCACCGTCGGCCGGCTGACCGAGCGGCATCTGGTGCTGTTCATGCTGATGAGGGACGCCGAGCTGGAGGCGTTGGCCGACATGGCACCCGCCACGCCGGAGGATGTGGCCCGCGCGGTCACCGCCGGCGGCCTGCTTCGGCAACGCCAGGTGGTGATCGGGCGGCTGCGGCTGCTCGGCGCGCATGTGATCGAGGCCGACCACCAGCGGCTCGGCCCGGCGCTGGTCGAGCGCTATATCCAACTCAAGGAGGAGAACCTCTTATGACGCTGCCCTCCGGCACCGATGCGGTACGCCAATCGCTGGCGAGCTTCCGTCAGGAGCGCGAGGCCGACTGGAAGGCATTCGAGGCGCTGCTTGCGCGCGTCGAGAAACGCGCCCCGCGCACGCTTTCGGAAGATGAGCTGCTGTCGCTGCCGCTGCTCTACCGTTCGGCGCTTTCTTCGCTGTCGGTCGCCCGCGCGACGTCGCTGGACAGCGCGCTGATCGCCTATCTCGAGGCGCTGTGCCTGCGCGGCTATTTCTATCTCTATGGCGCGAAACGGGGCTTGCGGCAGCGCGTCGGCGATTTTTTCCTGCGCGATTGGCCGGCGGCGATCCGCGATCTGTGGCGCGAGACCTCGGTCTCGGTCGGACTGACCCTTGTCGGCGCCATTGCCGGCTACTGGCTGGTCGCCTCCGACAAGCGCTGGTACGACGCCATCATCGCGCCCAGCCTTGCCGGCGGCCGCAATCCGGATTCGTCGGTCGAGGCGCTGCGCAGCGTGCTTTACGATGGCGGCAGCAGCCACTTCCTGTCGGGATTTGCCGCCTATCTCTTCACCCACAACACGCAAGTGGCGATCCTGGCGTTTGCGCTCGGCTTCGCCTTCGCGGTGCCGAGCGTCCTGATCATCCTGATGAACGGGTGCATGCTCGGCGCGCTGTTCCAGGTCTACGCCGCCAAGGGGCTGGGCTTTGAGCTTGGCGGCTGGCTGTCGATCCACGGCACGACCGAACTGTTTGCCATCGCGCTGGCCGGTGCCGCGGGCATGCGGATCGGCACGCGCATCGCCTTTCCCGGCGAATCGACCCGGATGGCCGCTGCCGCTCAAGCCGGACAGGTGGCGGCGACCGTCATGGTCGGCGTGATGGTGATGCTTTTGTTTGCCGGCCTGCTCGAAGGCATCGGCCGGCAGACGATCGCCAGCGATGCGACCCGCTACGCCATTGGCGGCGGCATGCTGACGCTATGGATTGCCTATTTCTACCTGTTCCGGATGGTGCGGCATGGCAACGGCTAGGAACCCCGCCGCACTGATCAGGCCGTTGATCACGCCGGAGGGCGTCGACCTCAGGGTCAAGCTGGCGGACGCCGGCACGCGGGCTTCGGCCTTCCTGCTCGATGTGGTCATTATCGTCGCCGCCGCGGTGGCCGTCAGCCTGGTCGCGATCTTCGGCCTCGGCGGCCTTGGCCTGCGCGAGGCGGAACCGCTTTTCGTGGTCTGGATCATCTCCATCTTCCTGCTGCGCAACGTCTATTTCATCGCCTTCGAGGCGGGCCGGCGCGCGGCGACGCCAGGCAAGCGGATCGTCGGCGTTCGGGTCGCGTCGCGCGGCGGCGCGGGCCTCACGATCGACCAGGTCATCGCGCGCAATCTGATGCGCGAGCTCGAGGTGTTCTTGCCATTGTCGATCATCGCCGTGCGCGGTGGCACCGGCGTCGCCGATACGCTGTCGACGATCTTCGGCCTGGTGTGGGCGCTGCTTTTTTCGCTGTTTCCGCTGTTCAACCGCGATCGCCTGCGCATCGGCGACCTGCTCGCCGGCACATGGGTGGTCGAGGCGCCGAAGCTGGCATTGGTCGAAGACCTGTCGCTAAGGCAGGACCCGGCCGCCGGCCGCTTCCACTTCAGCCCGGCGCAGCTCGACGCCTACGGCATCGCCGAACTGCACAGACTGGAGGAAGTGCTGCGGCGCGATGACTATTTCGCGATGAAGGCGGTTGCCGAAACCATCGGCCGCAAGATCGGCGCGACGATTGAACCAAACGATTCCAAGGCCTTCTTGACCGCCTACTACGGTGAGCTCAGGGCGCATCTGGAACGCAAGCTTCTGCTCGGCAACCGCAAGGTGGACAAGTATGCGCGGTAGCGCGTGCCAAGCGGAATTTGACCTGCCCTATCCCAGCCACTTCTCATAGTCGGACACCAAGAGGTGCACCGGCGCGACATCCTCGTCGATGTTGGAGAAGCGGCCGATCGGCTCGCGAAAAACATTGTCGGTGAGGTCGTCGTTGACGGTCGACACCTCGCCGATCAGCACGTCCTTGCACTCGGCCCAGAAGGCGTGCCAGACGCCCGGCAGCAGCGTGACGCTCTGGCCCGGATCGAGCTTCAGCAACCCGCCGGCAGGCATCCTGTGGATGGTTCCATCGACCGGCACCGACACTTCGGCCTTGGGGTCGATGCCGCCGTCGCGATCATGCATGAACAGCTCCAGCACCAGCTTGCCGCCGCCGCGGTTGATGATGTCCTCGGCCTTGATGTTGTGGCGGTGCATCGGCGAGAGCTGGTCCTTGCGCGAGATCATGATCTTCTCGGCGTAGAGCATGCCCATGCCCTTCTTCATGTCCTCGTAGCGGCCGTTGCGAACGGTGAACAGGAACAGGCCGAGCTCGTTGAATTTCTCCTGGCCGTAATCAGTGATGTCCCAGCCGAGCCGCGAGGTGAAGATGGCCGAGGAATCGACCTGGCGCGCCTTCATCTCTTCTGGTGACCAGTAGGCGAAGGGCGGCATGATGTAGCCGAACGAGCGGATGAAAGCGTCGGCTTCGCGGATGATGTCGTTGATGGCGGAGCGTTTCATGATCATGGTCCTTCGTGTCGATACGCTTTGTTTGGCAGCATGCATGTCGTTGTCCCAAAACCATTGGCCACTTTTTGGGCGACATGCATGGCAATTCGCATAGCCGAACACTGGTGCGGTGTCGATCCATCCAGCCGCCTGCCCCGCCCTGGCCGCGAACCGATGGCCCATCGATCCCGTCCGCTGGCTGCGTGACATCACGCGCTTTGGAGGCCATAACCCCTTGCGGAATTCAGGAGTGATAGCTGATGCCGACCATCCATGACCTCGATACGCCATCGATCCTGATCGACGCAGCGCGCGCTGAAGCCAATATTGCCCGCGCGCAGGCCCATGCCGACAAGAACGGGCTGAAGCTGAGGCCGCATATCAAGACGCACAAGCTGCCCTACTGGGCGAAGAAGCAGGTGGCGGCGGGCGCGGTCGGCATCACCTGCCAGAAGATCGGCGAAGCCGAGGTGATGGCCGATGCCGGCCTGACCGATATTTTTCTCCCTTACAACATCCTTGGCCGCGCCAAGCTGGAGCGGCTTCTGGCGCTGCACAGGCGCGTAATCCTGTCGGTGACGGCGGACAGCATGGAGACCATCGACGGGCTGGCCGCCACCTTCACCGATGCCGGCCATCGTCTGACGGTGCTGGTCGAGTGCGACACCGGCATGGGGCGCTGCGGCGTACAGACAGCGGGTGACGCGGTTGGACTGGCAAGACAGATCGACACTGCCAAAGGCCTCGCCTTCGGTGGGCTGATGACCTATCCGGCCGCGGGCCGTGCGGCGGAGGCCGAAGCCTGGCTCGCCAACGCCAGCCAGGCGCTTGCCGTCTGCGGTCTCGCCTGCGAGCGCATCTCCAGCGGCGGCACACCGGACATGTGGCGTTCCAGCAAGGACAGCGTCGTCACCGAATACCGCCCCGGCACCTACATCTATCTCGACCGTTATCAGGTCGCCAAGGGCGTCGGCGCGCTCGACGATTGCGCGCTGACGGTGCTGTCGACGGTGGTCAGCCACCCGACACCGACCCGCGCCATCCTCGACAGCGGCAGCAAGGCGCTGTCCAGCGACACGTTGGGGCTGCCCGATTTCGGCGAGCTGCTCGGCGTCTCCGGCGCGCGGGTGACAGGCCTCAGCGAAGAGCACGGCACCGTCACGCTTTCCGGCGATGGCAAGCTTAAAATCGGCGAGCGCGTGCGCGTGGTGCCCGACCATTGCTGCGTCGTCACCAATTTGTTCGACGAGGTCAACCTGATCGACGGCGAGACGGTGCTGGAAACACTGCCGGTGGCCGCGCGCGGGCGGATGGGATGAGCCAACAAACGCCTTCCCTTCCCCCCTTGTGGGGGAAGGTGGATCGGCGCGCAGCGCCGAGACGGATGAGGGGTGTTCCAGCGGAGTGAGGCGTTGGCGTTCCCTGGAACACCCCTCATCCGTCGCCTTCGGCGAGACCGCCCGGGGGCGAGCCGCTTGTCTCGCCCCGTCCTTCGGACCCCACAAGGGGAGAAGGGGGAGACCGCTCGGCCTGCCGTGCCGCCACGCGACGCATGGCGATGACCCGGCGGCGGCGGATTTCGGTGCGCATTGCCATCAGATGCAATGCGAAGAACAGCACCGTGAAGCCGATAGCCATGATCAGCAGCGGCCACAGCATCGAGGCGTCGATGGTCGATCCGCCCATGCGGAACACCGAGGCCGGCTGGTGCAGCGTGTTCCACCAGTCGACCGAAAATTTGATGATCGGGATGTTGATGAAGCCGACCAGCGTGATGATGGCGGCGGCCCAGGCGGCGCGGCTGGCGTCATCGAGCGCACGGGTCAGCGCGATGATGCCGAGATACATCAGGAACAGCACGAAGACCGAGGTCAGCCGCGCATCCCAGACCCACCAGGTGCCCCACATCGGCTTTCCCCAGATCGAGCCGGTGATCAGCGCCAGTGCGGTGAAGGCGGCACCGATGGGGGCGGCCGATTTCAGCGCGACATCGGCCAGCGGGTGGCGCCAGACCAGGGTGCCGAGTGCCGAAAGCGCCATCAGCGTGTAGCACATCATGGCGAGCCAGGCGAAAGGCACATGGATGTACATGATGCGAACGGTGATGCCTTGCTGGAAATCCTCAGGCGCGGTGAAGCTCATATAGAGCCCGACCGCGAGGACCAGCGCCGCAATCGCTGCCAGCCACGGCACGACCTTGTCGGCCAGCCCGACGAAGCGGGTCGGGTTGGCAAGATCGGTCCAGCCGGTCAGGCGTGAGGTGATGTCGCTCATGCGACTTTACATAGACCGCCAATGCGCTGGGGGCAATCGAGCGGCGGTGTCGCAGTCGTATAAGCCTCTTCCTTCTCCCCTTGCGGGAGAAGGTGGCCTCGCGAAGCGAGGTCGGATGAGGGGTGTTCCAGCGGAGTGAGGCGTTGGCGTTCCCCGGAACACCCCTCATCCGTCTCGGCGCTGCGCGCCGATCCACCTTCTCCCACAAGGGGAGAAGGAAGAACCGTCACCTGCTTACGCGGCCTCGCCCTGCACGGAGCGGCTGAGGCGGCGGACTTCCTCGTCGTTGAGCAAGCCGCCGGCGCGCAGCAGGCTGGCGAAGCGGCCATTGCGCAGCGACAATTCGGCGAAGCCACCCATCTCGATCACCTTGCCCTTGTCCATGAACACGACCAGGTCAGCGTCGCGAACGGTGGTCAGGCGGTGGGCGATGATGAAGGTGGTGCGGTCGCGCCGCAACTCGTCGATCGCTTCCTTGACGCGGTCCTCGGTTTCGACGTCGAGCGCGCTGGTCGCCTCGTCGAGCACCAGGATCGGAGCATCCTTCAGCACGGCGCGGGCAATGGCGATGCGCTGGCGCTCGCCACCCGACAGCTGGCCGCCACGCTCGCCGACCACGGTGTCGTAGCCGCCGCTCTTGGCCAGGATGAAGTCCTGCGCGGCAGCCGCGTTGGCGGCGGCATGGATCTCATCGTTGGTCGCGTCAGCGCGGCCGACGCGGATGTTGTCCTCGATCGAACGATTGAGCAGGCCGGCATCCTGGAACACGGTGGCGATCGAATGGCGCAGCGACTTGCGGGTCACGGTGCGGGTATCGATGCCATCGATTAGGATACGACCGTGCGACGGCGAGAAGACACGCTGCAGCAGGTTGATGAGCGTCGTCTTGCCGGCACCCGTCGGTCCGACGATGGCGACGGTCTGGCCGGCCTGGACCTCGAAGGAAACGTCGCTGACGCCCTGGCCCGAATTGGGGAATTCGAAGCCGACTTCCTCGAAGCGGACATGGCCGGTGACGTTGGTGAGATCGCGCAAGCCATCCGGTTCGGCCACATCGGCAGCCGAGTCCTCGAGCTTGTAGAAGTCCTCGAGCTTGGCGCGGGCCTCCGAAATCTGGTTGGCGAAAGCCGACATCTGGTCGAGCCGCGAGATCAACAGCGTGGCAAAGCCGGTAAAGGCGATCACATCGCCAACCCGCAACTGGCCGTGGGTGACCAGATAGGCGCCGATCAGAAGCACCACCATCATCGAGATGGTCGACGACAGGCGATTGAGCGCATTGGCGATGGCCCACCAGTCGAGCACCGGGTTCTGTGCGTCGAGCAGGTTCTTGACGTAGCGGCGCAAGGTTTCGGCCTCATGGCCAAGGCGATTGTAGCTCTGGAGAACAGCGACGTTGCTGACGGAATCCGTCACATGCGCGAACACCTTGTGATAGTGGCGCTCGACGGCGGCCTGGCCGGCCTTGGTGCGCTTCATCACCAGACGGCCGATGCCGACATAGAGGATGCCGAGCCCAAGCAGCACCATCGACATACGCACATCCATGCTAAGTGCGGTCGGCACCAGCAGCACAAGTGCAACTGCCGTGGACAGATGCTGGCGCATGAATTCGAGCCACAGGCTGAACAGCGTCTCGACGGCGCGCAGCAGCGTGTGCAAGGCGTTCGACGTGCCGCGCTGATGGTGCCAGGCAAGCGGCATGGTGATGACACGCTCGAAGGACTCGCACAGCACTTCGCTGCGCCGGGCATGAGCAAAGCGGTCGGCGCCGCGCGCCACGAGAACGAAAGCCATGACGTTGAAGGCGCCCAAACCGGCCCACACGGCAAGCGTGGAGAATACCGAGCCATGCGCCGAAATCGCATCGATCACCCGGCCAAACATGATTGGCTCCAGGATGGCGATGGCGGCAAGGGCGATATTGGCGCCGCAAATCAGCGCGACGCGCTTCTTGTCGGCGGCCAAATACCCCAGCGCTCTCCAATAGATCTGCAGAAGTGACACTTCAGCTACTCCGCCAACTCTCTATTGTGCTCAATTCCAGTATTGTGCACTGCACCATTTAATGACACGTAACGGTTGACGCGTCGCAAAACAATGCCCGTCTATCGCTTCCGTTCCCATTTAGCGAACAAAAGATGACGACGATGCGAAATCTGACGTGATCACCTAACGGTTTGAGATAAAAGGTGAAATGTCAGCCTTGCGGCAAAATCATGGCAACGGCAGAGCAGTGCCACATTTTTAATCACAGCAGGCTTGAACAGCCTATTCAGGGGCCACCCGGCGGTTGCCGCCATGGATCTCGCGCAAGTAAACCGGGCGCGGCTTCGCGCGCCCCGCAGGACGCGCGATAGGTCGGATTAACCTTTTGATTTCACCCCGGTATCTTGACCACAACCTCGGTCTGGCTGCCGGCTTTGGGTTCGAAGGACGCGGACTTTGTCTTCGAACCATTGACTTCAAGCGAGATCGTCTTGGTTTTTTTGTCGCGAATGACATGAACCTTGATCTCGGCGCCAAGCATTTTGAGCGAGGCCTGGTAGCCATCCCAGTGGCTGGGCAGTTTCGGCCGTAATGTGATCTGCTTGCCGCGCCGTTCGATGCCGAGAATGCCTTCGACCGCCGCCCGGTAGAGCCAGCCGGCCGAGCCGGTGTACCAGGTCCAGCCGCCACGGCCTCCCTTGTCGTCTCCGGCATAGATATCGGCCGCGACCACATAGGGTTCGACACGGTAATGCTCGGCCGAGGCCTCGTCGAAGGCGTGGTTGACCGGGTTCAGCATCGAGAAGCAGCGATAGGCTTCATCGGTCAGCCCCATCTCGGCCAGCGCAATGACGAACCAGGTGGCGGCGTGGGTGTACTGGCCGCCATTCTCGCGCACGCCCGGCGGATAGCTCTTGATATAGCCGGGATCCTTCTGCGTCTTCGAGAAGGGCGGCGTGAACAGTTTCACGATTTTGAGCTTGTCGTCGACGAGCAGCTTGGTCGCTTGCTGCATCGCCGTCGTCGACCGCGCCGGGTCGCCCTCACCCGAAAGCACGCTCCAGGATTGTGCGATGGAGTCGATCTTGCACTCCTGCGACGTGCGGGAGCCCAGTGGCGTGCCGTCGTCGAAGCTGCCGCGCCGGTACCATTCGCCGTCCCACGCCGTGCTTTCAAGCGCCCGCTTCAGCGCCTCGGCATGCTTTGTCCAGGCCTGCGCACGCTTGGTGTCGCCCTCGGCCTTGGCGACGGGGGCGAAATCGCCCAACGTCTTCAGCAGGAACCAGCCCAGCCACACGCTCTCGCCCTTGCCGTGCTCGCCGACGCGGTTCATGCCGTCGTTCCAGTCGCCGCCGAGGATCAGCGGCAGGCCGCCAGGACTGCTGCGCTTGATGGCAAGGTCGAGCGCACGCGCGCAATGGTCGTAGAGCGACACGGTCTTCTTCGAGATTTCCGGGGTGAAGAAGGCATCGTGTTCGCCCTCGCCCAGCGCCTGCCCGTCGATGAAGGGCAGTTGCTCCTTCAGGATGCCGGCATCGCCGGTCACCGTCAGATAGCGCGCCGTGGCATGGGCCAGCCAGACCACGTCGTCGGAGATCATGGTGCGCACGCCGGCTCCGGTGCGCGGCAGCCACCAGTGCTGCACATCTCCCTCGGGGAACTGCCGCCGCGCGGCATTGAGGATCTGGTCGCGCGCCAGCGTCGGATCGTGCGCCAGCAGCGACAGCGTGTCCTGCAACTGGTCGCGGAAACCAAAGGCGCCGCTCGCCTGGTAGAAGGCCGAGCGGGCGCGGATGCGGCAGGCAAGGCTCTGATAGGGCAGCCAGTGATTGACCATGGCATCGAGGGCCTTGTCCGGCGTCTCGACCTGGATGGTGTCGAGGAAACCGCGCCACTCGCGCTCGTTGTCTGCCAGGCGCTGGTCGAAATCCTTGCCGCGGTGCCTTTCCACCAGCGCGCTCGCCTGCGCGGAGGACTCGGCGTCACCGAGCAGCCAGAGCAGCGTAACGTCGCCACCGGCCGGAATCTCGATGTCGCGGGCGATCGCCGCGCAAGGATCGTCTCCGGCCTCGACACGGCCCGATAAGGCCGCACCGCTCAGCACCGCCTGCGGCAGCTCGCTGGAGCCATGCCGGCCGAGGAATTCGGCGCGGTCCGCCGTCACCGAGTGGACGCCGGCATCGGCGGCGAGGAAAGCCACCCGCTCACTGAAATCGAGGCCGTATGGGTTTTGCGCCAGCAACGCGCCGGTCGCGCCGTCGCGCGACGGGACGATGGTTGCCGCGGTGCGGGACCGATGCCCGCCGAGCACCCATTCGGCATAGGCATAGACGCGCAGCCGCGACGGCACCGAGCCGGCGTTCTGGATGCGCAGGCGCGTGATCTTCACCGGATCGATGGGATCGACGACATGGGTCAGGTCCATCGACAGAGGCCCGCGCTTCGAGCGGAAGGTCGAGAAGCCCTGGCCATGCCAGGCCTCGTAGGTCATCGAGGGATCGCGCACCATGGCTGCGAGCGGCGAGAACGCCCGGCCGCTGGCCTGGTCGTAGATATAGATGCCCTCGCCCGGCCGGTTCGAGACCGGGTCGTTCGACCACGGCGTCAACTGGTAGTCGCGGCTGTTGCGGCTCCAGGTGAAGGCAGCACCCTCGGCCGAGGTGTGGAAGCCGAAAGAAGCATTTGAGACGACGTTGATCCATGGCTGCGGCGTGGTGCGCCGGCCGGCAAGGCGCACCACATAGTGCCGCCCGTCGCCGTCGAAGCCACCGAAACCGTTCCACTGGCTGAGGCCGGCGCCATCGGCGCTGACATCGGCCAGGGCCTGCGAGGCGAACGAATGCGTCGTCGGCGCCGTAATTTCGCGCGGAGCCGGCAGCCCGGCCGGCTGAAGGCCGTCGCGCGCCTGCAAGGCAGCCGCATCGGCCCGCTCGATCTGGTCGAAGATGGTGCCGTTGCGCGTATGCAGCACCACCCGGGCGACGGCGAGCAGCGTCCTGTAGGTGGTTTCTTCCATCAGGTCGCGGCGCACCGCGAAAATGTGCTGTCGGGGGCCGAGTTCCTTGCCGCGCAGACGGCTGTTTTCACACAGCGTCTCGACCGCACGCTGCAGGTCCTGGACGTAGGACGAGGCCTGCTCGTTGACGACGACGAAGTCGATCATCATGCCGCGGGTGCGCATATATTCCTGGAAGCGCAGCGCCTGGGCAACGATCTCCAGATCGGCGACATCGCCGATCCTGACCAGGAAGATCGGGAAGTCGCCGGAAATGCTGGTCGGCCACAGGCTCGACTGCTTGCCAAGGCCCGCAGCGATGGAATCGGCCGGCAGGCGCAGGAACGGATCGGGATAGATCAGATAGCGCGCCAGTTTCTGCACATTGGCGGCATCGGCCAGGCTGAGGCCCATATGACGGGTCTGCACCTGGCTGCGTGTCCAGGCAAGCATCGCCTGGCGGGCAAAGCTCTCCTGATGGTCGAGGCGGTTTATGGCCTCCTCCAGCTCGGTGCGGTTGGCCCCGACGACGGTCCAGAAAGTCAGCGATATCTTCTTGTTGGCGGGCACGCGCACCTGGCGGCGCAGAGAGGCGATGGGATCGAGCGTGAAGCCGGAGCCGCCGCCGAGCCTGGCGCCGGGATCGAAGGCGGCGGCATCGACGATGGTGCGGCCACGGCCGATGAAGGCGCGCCTGTCGGTCTCCGCCTCGGCGTCACGCGCCGGCCCGGACGGATCGGTGACGAAATGCACCAGGGTGATGTCGGGCTCGCTGGTTTCGCGCTTGCGGCGCGTGGCGAAGATCGCGCCGTTGTTGGCGGCGATTTCGGTCTCCACGAACATCTTCGAGAAGGCCGGATGCGCGTTGTCGGAAGCCTCCAAACCCAGCACCAGCTCGGCAAAGGACGTCACTTCGATGTGACGGTCGGTCGGCCCTTCGTTGAACAGGGTGACGCGCCGGCCTTCGCCATTGCCTTCGGAGACGACGATGCATTCCACTTCGGAGCGCAGCGTGCCAACCAACTTTACGAAGCTCGCCTTGTCGTCGGAGAACAGGGTCTGCGTCTTTTCCTCGGCCGCGCGCTTGGGCTCCGATGTCGCCGACCACCAGTCGCCCGTGGTGGCGTCACGCAGGAAAATGTAGGAACCAAGCCGGTCCTCGACCGGGTCGGGCTGCCAGCGCGTGACGGCAAGATCGCCCCAGCGGCTGTAGCCGGAACCGGTCGCGGTCACCATCACCGAATAGCGGCCGTTCGACATCACATTGGTCGAACGCAGCGCCCTCAAGGGATCAAGCACGATGCGGGTATCGGGGCTCTCGATCTCGGTCTCGTCCTTGGAGCGCTCGTCGGCCTCGGTGCGGACGGTCGCCGTCGGGATGTCGCGCGGCGCCCTCTCCTGCAGCAAGAGTTCGGCAGATTCAATGACCGGATCGCTGTGGAAGCGGTCGCGCAGGCGACCCTCGAAGATCGCGTCGGCCACCGCCGCGATCGACATGCCCGAATGGTGCGCATAGTAATTCAGCACGACCGCATGGTTGGTGCCTTCAGGCACGCGCTGCGGCGTGAAATCGACCGCATCGTAATAACCATGGGGACCAAGCGCGCCGATCTCGCGCAGACGCGCAAGATTCTGCACCGCTTCGCGCGGGTTGAACTGCGCCGCCAATATGGTGGCATAGGGCGCGATCACCGTGTTCTGGCCAAGGCCGCGCTTCAGCCCAAGCCCGGGCACGCCGAAATTGGTGTACTGGTAGGTCAGTTCCCGGTCGCGGGCATTGTAGGCCGCTTCCGAGATCCCCCACGGCACGTTCTTCTGGCGGCCGTACTGCATCTGGCGCTTGATGATCAGCTTGCTGGTCTGGTTGAGGATCGAGCCTTGCGGCTCCTTCATCACCAGCGGCGGCATCAGATATTCGAACATCGAGCCCGACCAGGACATCAGCGAGCCCTGGAAGCCGATCTCGACGATCGGGCGGCCGAGCCGGAACCAGTGCTCGGTCGGCAGGTCGCCCTTGGCGATGGCGAACAGGCTGGTCAGCCGCGCCTCGGAGGCGAGAAGGTCGTAGCAGCTTTCGTCGAGCTGATGTTCCTCGACCCGGTAGCCGATCGACAGAAGCTTGCGTTCCGGCCGCATCAGGAAGGCAAATTCCATCTCGAACGCGAAGCGGCGCGTGCGCTCGCGCAAGGTCAGGAGCTTGGCGCGCAACGCCTCGACGGCGTTTTCGTCGCTGTGGGCATCGTGGACATGCGCCTCGCAAGTCGCTTCCAGCCTGGCCGCCCAGTCGACGATGATGTCGCTCTGGGCCGATGCCGCCTCGGTGTGGATTGCGGTCGCCAGCTTGCGGATCTCGCCCGCCAGCACGGCCAGGTTGATGGTGCGGATCGAGGCCATTTCCGGCTGCGCCTTGATGGTATCGACCGCGCGCCGCATGCCGTCGAGGCGGTCGACGAGGCGCTGGCGCAGCGGCCGCAACTGGCGGCGGTCGTCGGGCAGCTCATCGAGGCTTTCGCTGAGGATGGTGACGGTGTCGAGAATGCCTTCGAAATCGCCCTGGAGGTGAACGGAAGGCGCTTCCGCCCATTCGGCACAGGCAGCCGCCACAGCGACAAGATGGCCAGCGAGGTTGCCGCTGTCGACAGCGGAAATATAGAGCGGATAGAGCGGCTTCAGCGTCGTGGTGTCATACCAGTTGAAGAGGTGGCCGCGCTCGCGCGGCATGCTCTCGATGGTCGCCATGGTGGCGTCGATGCGGGTGATGGCGTCGGACAGGCTGATCCAGCCGAAATCGCGCGCGGAGACGACCGACAAGAGGTAGACACCGACATTGGTCGGCGAGGTGCGCGGCGCCACGACCGGCGCCGGGCTTTCCTGGAAATTGTCGGGCGGCAGATGGTGATGCTCTGCCGTGACGAAGGTTTCGAAATAATGCCAGGTGCGCCGCGCCACGGTGCGCAGCGTATGGATATCGGCCTGCGATATGCGCAAGCGGTCCTCGGTTTCCGCTGAGCGGCTGATCCAGCTGGCGATCGCCGGCGAGCCGATCCAGAACAGCGCGAAGAAGAAGGCGACGAAGGCGCCGGTGGAATCGGCCAGCACTGGAATGGCGAGGCCGACGAAGCCGATGATCACGGCGCCGTACATCATGCCGTAGTAGGAGCCGATGTCGTTGTCGCCGGCCTTGTGGGCCTGCGAAGCGGTGCGCCATTCCAGAAGGTTCTGGCGGCTGACGAACAGCCGGTAGAGCGTGCGCACGATGGCATCGCCCATCATCCAGGCGTTGTGCGCCATCAGCACGATCTTCAGCGCCACCATGGCGGTGCCGAAGGCGACGTCGCGGGCGAGTGCCGAGAAATGGCCGCGCGGCGTCTGGTCGCCGCTCTTGGGCAGGATGGCGTTGACGACGTCGAAGGTCGGCGCCATGAACAGGCTGAGGATCAGCAAGGCCTGCCATTGCGCGGCCTGCGTGAAGGGCAGCAAGGTCCAGCCGGCGATCGCCGCCATCACCCAGAAGATGGGCGTCAGCGAACGGCGCAGATTGTCGATCATCTTCCAGCGCGACAAGGCCGGAACGCCGGAGCGCGGATCGAGGATGAAGCCCAGGAGCTGCCAGTCGCCGCGTGCCCAGCGATGGTGGCGCGAGGCGTCGACGGAGTAACGGGTCGGGTAGTCCTCGACCAGCTCGACATCGGTGACCAGCGCCGAACGCGCCAGCGCGCCCTCGAGCAGATCGTGGCTGAGGATGGTGTTTTCCTCGATGCGGCCCTTCAGCGCCGCCTCGAAGGCGTCGACGTGATAGAGGCCCTTGCCGGTGAAGGAGCCGTCGCCGAAGACATCCTGATAGAGGTCCGAGACGGCGAAGACATAGGGGTCGAGGCCGCGGTTGGCCGAGAACACACGCTGGAAGAACGAGGCTTCGTCGCCGCTGGTGAGCGAAGCGGTGATGCGCGGCTGCAGGATCGTGTAGCCGGCGGTGA
Source organism: Mesorhizobium sp. B1-1-7 (assembly GCF_006442705.1). Taxonomy (NCBI): domain Bacteria; kingdom Pseudomonadati; phylum Pseudomonadota; class Alphaproteobacteria; order Hyphomicrobiales; family Phyllobacteriaceae; genus Mesorhizobium; species Mesorhizobium sp. B1-1-7. The sequence goes on from NZ_VFWQ01000004.1 coordinate 157,234, forward strand.
CGACGCGCCGCGTTGCGTCGAAATGCGGGCGGTTGAGCGGATGGCAGAGCTTGCCGACGAGGGTCGCCACCGCGTCGCGGGTGGTGCGGGTATCGGCGTCGAGCGTCATCACATGGACGACTTTCTCCGGCAGCGGCACCTCCAAGGGCAGGAAGGTGGTGTCGCTGTCGCCGCGCAGCAAAAGGTCAAGCTCATGCAGCTTGCCGCGCTTGCGCTCCCAGCCCATCCAGGCGCCTTGCGCCGCGTTGAAGAGCCGGCGGCGGTGCAGGAGGTAGAAGCGCGGTGCGCCCTCCGAGGGATAGCGGGCGTTGAGGCGGGCGATCTCGGCGTGGGCGAATTCGAGGATCTCGGTGTCGGCCGCATCGATTTCGATCTTGCTGTCGGGCCAGTCCGACAGCAGCGCGAAATGGATCTCGTCCGCGAGATTGGCGAGGTAGTGCACTTCGATGTTGCGGATGTTTTCCTCGACATCGTCACGCGAGCCGATCAGCGACGGCACCACCACCAGCGTGCGCGCCTCGGGCGGCACGCCATGCCTGTAGTCATAGCCGATAAGGCGTGTCGGCTTGAGGAACAGCGAGACCACGGTGTTGAAGAAGGCCAGCGCGCCCTCGCTCGCCGGTACGGCAAACAGAGCCAGCATCAGGACGATCGAGGTCACCGACAGGCCAAGGTTGGCCAAGGCGTTGCCGGTGACGACAAGCAGCAGGGCGGTAAGCGCAAACACCGGCAGCACGATGCCCACCCATCCGGTCTTGGCGAAGGTGCGCTTGACCGTCTGGCTGATCGTCTGCCGATAGCCGATCGCCTTCTCCAGCTCCAGCCGGCGCGGGCCGACGAGGAAGAAGCCGACATCGGTGTGCGCGGACGGAGCCGGCACTGAATCAGCAGCATCGCCAGCCGGTGCAAGTTCACTGGCGGCATGTTCGCTTGCGGCTTGGCCGGCCAGTTCGATGGCCTTTTCGGCGACGCGGTATTCCGACAGGTTCGAGCGGCGCGCCAATTCCTCGATCGCGGTGCGGTATTGATCGCGCGAGAAGAAGTCGAGAGCGGCGAAGTCGGTGCGCTCGCGCAGCACCGTATCGATACGGCTGACGCCCTCGAACCACACCGTCCAGTCGACGTCGTTGATGAGGCGCAGGCCGCGGATGATGTTGCCGGTCGTCACATTGCCGCTGGAGAGCGTGTGGTGCTCGGAGATGATGATCTCCTCGGCATCGGAACCGGTCTTCTCGAGCTCGCCTTCAAGCCATTCCAGGGCCTTGCCGGCATTCTGCGACCCATCGCGCAGGCGATAGAGAAGCTGGGTGGCAAAGGTGGTGTCCTGCGCATGCGCGCAGAAATTGGCCAGGATCGCCTGCCGGTCGGCGCTGTCGTCGGTCGCCAGTACCTTGTCGGCCACGTCGTTGGAGATCTGGCGCATCTGGCGGGTGCGATTGACCCTGACCGCCAGCCGGCGAAGATTCTCGATCAGCACGAAGCGCAGGAGCGACGGCAGGGCCCAGAGTTCGCCGATCTTCAGCGGCTCGACCGACTGAAAACCCTGGACGATCGCCTTGAACATGGTTGCCGAGACGGAACTGTCCGAATGCGCCACATAGGTCCAGGCCAGCGCCAGCGCGCGCGGCACGGTGCCGCCATCGGGCAGCTTCAACGTCGGCAACTGGCGATAGAAACGGCGCGGCAGATCGCGCTTGACCTGGAAAATGGTCTCCTCGACCAGATAGTTGTTGTCGAGCAGCCATTGCGCGGCCGGGGTGATCGTCTCTCCCTTGCCCTGTGCGGCATTGGTCGACCGGTAGACTTCCAGTATCTTCTTGGCGCTGTCGCGGATGCGGGCCTGGAAGTCGAATGGCGTCAGGCCGAACAGGTCGGTGAGATCGCCTTTTGCCAGGCTTTCGCCGAGCAGCCGGAGGCGTTCCTCCGGCAGAAAGGTCGATCTTATCGGCTCTTCCGTAATGGCCGGAAAGCTCGCGCTTGTCTTCTCGATGTGTGCTGGATTCGTCTGAATATTCATTGAAAATTCCGTAAGCGGCCACTCAGCGGCGTCACCGCTACGGCAATGGCCCTAAAACCGATTCAAATGCAATTGGTTGCATAATCCCACTTGCCGAAAGTTTGTTTCCGCACCGCGACAGGGCGTCATCTCTCGACAACATTCAAAGACGATCGCCCCTCTTCCCATCGGGATCGATCGACGGAAAGGATTCGGGCTTTTTCGTGATGCCGACAAGAGCTTACGCTATATTTCGCCGGCATCGCGATCATGTTTGGAAACAAGCGTTAATCGTTGCCGCGTATGCGGATCACGAACAGCGTCGTGTCATGGTTGGGCCGGACAAGCAGCGTGGGCTGGGCAGGCTGGCTGGCGGTGTCGCGTTCGACCAGCAACGTGTCGAGCGGACCAAGCCGAACCGGTTCGGCGGCGGCGATGACCACCTCCCCGTCCGGGCACAGGACGAGGGTCGTGCCGGGCTCCGTCCGGATTTCCACTGGGGCAGAAACGACCAGGCGTTCGACCGAGTGCGTCGTCCTGCCGCGGCGGGTCATGACATTGAGGTCGGTGATCGGCCCGCCAACCAGCGTGGCGGACGTCGGCACGTCGGCCGGAAAGGAAAACAGGGCGGTTGCCCTGTTGATCGATGCCGGCGCGCGGCCGGCAATATCGAGCACGATGCCCTCGCCTTCAAGTATGGCAAGCGTGCGATCGATCCCGGCAAACTTCGAGAATGGGCCGCTGCCTTCGACGCGCGCCATCGAGATGCGCCAATCGAAATCGTCGAGCCCGGCACCGTTGGGCCAGACGACGATCTCGGTCGTCGTGCCGCCGCCGTTCTTCCACGGCATGACGCGGTAGTCGGCGGCACGAAGGATGCGCATGTGTTCAGCCTGTCACCCCAGAATGCCGGGCAGGTTGAGCTGGTGTTCCCTGGCGCAATCGATGGCGATGTCGTAGCCGGCGTCGGCGTGGCGCATGACGCCGGTCGCCGGGTCATTCCACAGCACCCGCTCCAGCCGCCTTGCGGCGTCCGGCGTGCCGTCGGCGACGATGACCATGCCGGCATGCTGGGAAAACCCCATGCCGACGCCGCCGCCATGATGCAGCGATACCCAGGTGGCACCCGACGCGGTGTTGAGCAGCGCATTGAGCAGCGGCCAGTCGGAGACGGCATCCGAGCCGTCCTTCATGGATTCGGTTTCGCGGTTGGGCGAAGCGACCGAACCGGAATCGAGATGATCGCGGCCGATGACGACCGGCGCCTTGAGCTCACCCTTGGCCACCATCTCGTTGAAAGCGAGGCCGAGCCGGTGCCGGTCGCCGAGACCGACCCAGCAGATGCGCGCCGGCAACCCTTGAAAGGAAATGCGCTGGCGCGCCATGTCCAGCCAGTTGTGCAGATGGGTGTTGCCCGGCGTCAGTTCGCGCACCTTGACGTCGGTCTTGTAGATGTCCTCGGGATCGCCCGAAAGTGCGGCCCAGCGGAACGGACCGATGCCGCGGCAGAACAGTGGGCGGATATAGGCAGGCACGAAACCGGGGAAGGCAAAGGCGTTCTCGAAGCCTTCGTCCTTGGCCACCTGGCGGATGTTGTTGCCGTAGTCGAGCGTCGGCACGCCGGCGTTCCAGAACGCCACCATCGCCTCGACATGTTCGCGCATCGAGGCGCGGGCAGCCTTTTCGACCGCCTTCGGGTCGCTGACGCGCTTCTCGCGCCACTCGGCCATGGTCCAGCCCTTGGGCAGATAGCCGTTGATCGGGTCGTGGGCCGAAGTCTGGTCGGTGACCATGTCGGGGCGGATGCCACGCCTGAACATTTCGGGCACGATCTCGGCTGCGTTGCCGAGCAGGCCGACCGACTTCGCCTCGCCGGCCTTGGTCCAGCGCTCGATCATCGCCATCGCCTCGTCGAGCGTCTCGGCCTTCTCGTCGACATAGCGGGTGCGCAGGCGGAAATCGATCGAGTCCGGATTGCATTCGATCGCCAGGCAGCAGGCGCCGGCCATGACGGCGGCCAGCGGCTGGGCGCCACCCATGCCGCCGAGGCCGCCGGTCAGGATCCACTTGCCCTTGAGATTGCCGCCATAGTGCTGGCGGCCGGCCTCGACGAAGGTCTCGTAGGTGCCCTGCACGATGCCTTGCGTGCCGATGTAGATCCACGAGCCGGCCGTCATCTGGCCGTACATCATCAGGCCCTTCTTATCGAGCTCGTTGAATTTATCCCAATTCGCCCAGTGCGGCACCAGGTTGGAGTTGGCGATCAGGACGCGGGGCGCATCGGCGTGCGTGCGGAACACACCGACCGGCTTGCCGGACTGCACCAAGAGCGTCTCGTCCTCGCCAAGCGTCTTCAGCGAGGCGACGATGCTGTCGAAATCGTTCCAGGTGCGCGCCGCCCGGCCGATGCCGCCATAAACGACCAGTTCATTGGGGTTCTCGGCGACGTCGGGGTCGAGATTGTTCATCAGCATGCGCAGCGGGGCCTCGGTCGTCCAATACCGGGCATTGAGCTTGTCGCCGCGGGGGCTGCGCACTTCGCGAATGTTGTGACGAGGGTTGGTCATCATTGTCCCTTTCGGATGGCGGCGCGTCAGCGCCCGGCCCAGTCAATGGCGGTTTCGAGAATCTGCTTCAGCGTCACGCGGATCGGCGCCGCATAGGTAGCATCGTAAGGGACCGGCCAATTCTCCGGCGTGCCCTTCCCGTCGGGCTCGCGCATGTAGCCCCGGTTAGAGAGTTCCATCTGCAGCGCATGGACACCGTTCTGCGGCTGGCCGAAGTGGCGGGTGATCCAGCCACCCTTGAAGCGGCCGTTGACGACCCATGTCTCGCCGGTTTCGGCCAGGATTGCAGCGACCTTTTCCTGCAGCGCCGGATCGGTGCTCTTGCCGTCATTGGTCCCGAGATTGAAGACCGGCAACGTGCCTTCGAACAAACGCGGCAGCACCGAACGGATCGAATGACAATCGTAGAGGACGATCTTGTCGTGCATGCCGCGCAGCCGGTCGATCTCGGCCTGCAAGGCGGCATGGTAGGGTACGAAGAACTTCTGGCGCCGTTCGTCGATCTCCGACGGTCCCGGCTCTTCGCCCTCGCCGTAGAGCGGATCGCCATCGAAAGTCTCGGTCGGGCAAAGGCCTGTTGTCGCCTGGCCGGGATAGAGCGAAGCGCCGGACGGATCGCGGTTGACGTCGATGACGGTGCGCGAGATCGCGGTGTGGACGACGGTGGCGCCGAGGCTGCCGGCGAAATCATAGAGATTGTCGATCCACCAGTCGCAGTCGCGGCGTCCGAGCCAGCGCGACACCAGCCGGCTTTCGAGGCCGGCGAGGTCGATGCCGGTGTGCGGGATCGACACCAGCAGCGGCGCGGTGCCTTGTTTTACTGTCAGCCAAGGAGGTGTCATGCGAAACCTCCGCAGGTTGGAGCTCTATGGCGCCCCCCTCTGTCCTGCCGGACATCTCCCCCTCTTGGGGGGAGATTGGCTGTCACGCCGGCTTTCGCCAATCGCCAGCGTGGGAGAACGGGCGGCGCCAAAGAAGCTGCTGATCTCCCCCCTTGAGGGGGAGATGTCCGGTCCACCCTCCGCAGCTGCAGCGCAGCTGCTGCGGAGGACGGGCAGGACAGAGGGGGGCGCGACAGAACGCGGCCTACGGCTGTATTCATGACGCAATACCCGGCAGCGCCACAGCACCAGCCGCCCTCACGGTCGCGCCACTGCGCACCATGGCGATCGCCTTTTCCATGTCGGGGTGGAAGTGGCGGTCGTTGTCGAGATGCGGCACCTCGTCCCGGACCAGCTTGCGCACGGCTTCCAGCGCATCGCTCGAGGCCAGCGGAGCATGGAAATCGCAACCTTGCGCCGCGGCCAGCAACTCGATGCCGATCACAGCCGTCGCATTCTCGACCATGCCGATCAGGCGGCGGGCGCCATGCGCGGCCATCGAAACGTGGTCTTCCTGGTTGGCCGAGGTCGGAATGGAATCGACGCTCGCCGGATAGGCCTTCTGCTTGTTTTCCGAAACGAGCGCGGCCGCCGTCACCTGCGGGATCATGAAGCCGGAGTTCAGGCCGGGCTTCGGCGTCAGGAAGGCCGGCATGCCGGACAGCGCAGGGTCGACCAGCATGGCGATGCGGCGTTCCGACAGCGAGCCGATTTCGCAGACCGCAAGCGCGATCATGTCGGCGGCGAAGGCCACCGGCTCGGCGTGGAAATTGCCGCCGGAAAGCGAGGTGTCGTCCTCGGCGAAGATCAGCGGATTGTCGGTGACGCCATTGGCTTCGGTGCCGAGCGTCTCGGCGGCCTGGCGCAGCACGGTAAGCGCGGCGCCCATGACCTGCGGCTGGCAGCGCAGGCAGTAAGGATCCTGCACCCGCTCGTCGCCGACACGGTGCGATTCCCTGATAGCGCTGCCGGCCATCAAATTGCGCAGCGCGTCCGCCGTCTCGATCTGGCCGGGATGCTTTCGCAGCACATGGATGCGCGGATCGAAGGGCGCGTCGGAGCCCCTTGCCGCATCGGTCGAGAGCGCGCCGGCAACCAGCGCCGACTGGTAGAGCACTTCGGCCTCGAACAGGGCGGCGAGCGCGTAGGCGGTCGAGAACTGCGTGCCGTTGAGCAGCGCCAGGCCTTCCTTGGCGCCCAATGTCACCGGCTCCAGTCCGTGCGAGACGAAGGCGACCTTGGCCGGAAAGCGGCCATGCGGGGTGAAGCATTCGCCGACGCCGATCATTACCGCCGTCATGTGCGATAGCGGCGCGAGATCGCCGGAGGCGCCGACCGAGCCTTGCGCCGGCACCACCGGGATGACGTCGTTGGCGAGCATTGCCTCAAGCAACTCGATGGTCTCGGAGCGGACGCCAGAGGCGCCCTGCGCCAGGCTGGCAAGTTTCAGCGCCATCATCAGCCGGGCCACGGCAACCGGCATCGGCTCGCCAACGCCAGCGGCGTGCGACAGCACGATGTTGCGCTGCAAGGTCTCGAGATCACTGGCCGGGATGCGGACGCTGGCCAGTTTGCCGAAGCCGGTGTTGATACCATAGACGGGCTCACCCTTGGCAACGATCCTGGCGACGGCCTCGGCGCTCGCCTTGATCTTTGGACGGCAGGCATCGTCGAGTTTTGGCACGGCGCCACGATAGATGGCGCGCCAGTCGGCTAGCGTCGCACTGCCGGGCTTCAGGGTCAGTTCGGTCATTGTCCTCTCCAGATGCGGGCATGGAGCGGGTTGAAGCCCATGCGGTAGACGAGTTCGGCGGGGCGCTCGATGTCCCAGATCGCCAGGTCGGCGGATTTTCCGGCTTCCAACGTGCCGGCCTTGCCGAGAAGACCAAGCGCTCGCGCGGCCTCGCGGGTGACGCCGGCAAGGCACTCATCGACGGTCAAGCCAAAGAGCGTCGCCGCCATATTCATGGTGAGCAACAGCGAGGTGAGCGGCGAGGTGCCGGGATTGCTGTCCGTCGCCACCGCCATCTTCACGCCATGGCGGCGGAACAAGTCGACAGGCGGCTTCTTCGTTTCGCGGATGAAGTAATAGGCGCCGGGCAGGATGGTCGCCACCGTGCCGGCTTTCGCCATCGCGGCAGCGCCGTCCTCATCCGTGTATTCGAGATGATCGGCCGACAACGCGCCGTAGCGCGCGGCAAGTTCGGCGCCGTGCAGGTTGGACAGTTGGTCGGCGTGAAGCTTGACCGGCAGCCCCAAGGCCTTGGCGGCATCGAAAACGCGCGCCATCTGCTCTGGCGAGAACGCTATGCCTTCGCAAAAACCGTCGACCGCATCCGCCAGTCCTTCGGCGGCAATCGCCGGAACAATCTGCCTGGCGACCAGATCGATAAAAGCGTCCTTGTCCCCCTTTGCTTCGGGCGGCAGGGCGTGCGCAGCCAGACAAGTCGCACGGATCGTCACCGCCCGTTCTCCGCCCAGCCGGCGGGCGGCGCGCAGCGACTTCTTTTCATTGTCGAGATCGAGGCCATAGCCCGATTTGACTTCGACCGACGTGACCCCCTCGGCCATCAGCGCATCGAGGCGCGGCAGCGTCTGGGCAACGAGCTCATCCTCGCTGGCGGCGCGCAGCGACTTGACAGAGGACACAATACCGCCGCCGGCCCGGGCGACTTCCTCATAGGTCGCGCCGGCCAGCCGCATCTCGAATTCGTTGGCGCGGTTGCCGGCGTAGACAAGATGCGTGTGACAGTCGATCAGGCCCGGCGTGATCCAGCGGCCTTCGCAATCGACGGTCTCGGCGCCCTGCAAAAATGCCGCCGGCATCTCCGATTCCGGGCCGGCATAGACAATGCGGCCATCGCGCTCGGCAATCGCGCCATGTTCGACGACACCAAGTCCGGCGGAACTTTCGGCCATGGTCGCCAGGCGCGCATTGCGCCACAGACGAAGATCCCCTGCCCGGCTTTTGCTCTCTGCGGCCATCATCTTTTCCGTTTCAATCGGCGGCGATTATGTATATACATATCGAAACGCACTGCAAGTGCTATCATCGCATGCTGGATAGGGAAGCGGAGAGAAAAAAGTGACAGCGATCCTTGCGGAACGGGCACTCCTTCCCGATGGCTGGCACAACAATGTGCGGATCATTTTCGCCGATGGACGCATTACAGCCGTCGAGCCCGGAGCCGTTGCATCGACCGGCGACGAGCGTCATTCCATTGTGCTGCCCGGCATGCCCAATTTGCACAGCCACGCCTTCCAGCGCGGCATGGCGGGGCTTGCCGAGCTCCGCGGCCCCTCCGCAGACAGTTTCTGGAGCTGGCGCGAGGTGATGTACCGCTTCGCGCTGTCGATGACGCCCGACCAGGTCGAGGCAGTTGCAGCGCAGCTCTATGTCGAAATGCTGGAGGCCGGCTTCTCACGCGTCGGCGAATTCCACTATCTCCATCATGACCGCGATGGAAAACCCTACGCTAATCTTGCCGAGATGGCGGAGCGGATTGCCGCCGCGGCCGGCGAAACCGGCATCGGCCTGACGTTGCTGCCGGTGTTTTACGCGCATTCGTCTTTTGGCGGCGCAGCTCCAAACGAGGGCCAGCGGCGATTCATCAACGATGTGAATCAGTTCTCCCGGCTTGTTGAGAAAAGCCGCGAATCGGTTCGCGCATTGAATCAAGCTGTCGTCGGCGTCGCACCGCACAGCCTGCGCGCCGCGACGCCCGAAGAACTCACGGCCATCGCGGCACTGGCGCCCGATGGGCCGATCCACATTCATGTCGCCGAGCAGGTGAAGGAAGTCGAAGACTGCCTCGCCTGGTCGGGCGCCCGGCCAGTCGAATTCTTGCTCGCCAACGCTGAGGTCGACCAGCGCTGGTGCCTGATCCACGCCACCCACATGACCGAGGCGGAAACCATCGGCATGGCCAGGAGCGGCGCCATTGCCGGCCTGTGCCCCATCACCGAGGCCAATCTCGGCGACGGCACCTTTGCCGCGCCGTTGTTCCGGGAACATGGCGGCCGCTTCGGCATCGGCTCCGATTCCAACGTGCTGATCGGCCTGTCCGACGAATTGCGCCAGCTCGAATATTCGCAGCGCCTCGCCCACCGCGCCCGCAATGTGCTGGCGGTGGCAGGCGGTTCGACCGGGCGCGCGCTGTTCGACGCGGCACTCGACGGCGGCAGCGTCGCGCTTGGCGCCGGCGCCTCCGAGGTCGCCACTGGCGCCGCCGCCGATCTCGTCTCGCTCGATGCCGATAACCCCTCGCTGGCCGGCAAGACGGGCGACGCGATCCTCGATGCCTGGATCTTCGCCAATGGCAGCAAGGTCGATTGCGTCTGGGTGCATGGGCAGAAGCAAGTCAGTGGCGGCAAGCATGCCAAGCGCGAGGCCATCGCCGCGCGGTTTCGTAGCGTCATGACAGCACTTTCAGCATGAACGCGGTCGCAATAGCGGATGCGGACATCGGCGGCGGCTCACTCCACCAGCGCATCCTGTCCGACATCAGCGAGAAGATCCTGTCCGGTACGTGGGCGCCCGGCCATCGCATCCCGTTCGAGCATGAACTGACCGACCAATATGGCTGTTCACGCATGACGGTGAACAAGGCACTGTCGCAGCTGGCCAAGGCCGGGCTGATCGAACGGCGGCGGCGCTCCGGCAGTTTCGTCCGCCAGCCGCAGTCGCAGGCGGCGGTGCTGGAAATCCACGACATCAGGATCGAAGTCGAAGCGCTCGGCCTGCCCTATCGCTACGAGCGCGTGGCGCGGCACAAACGGCGCAGCAGCGCCGAGGATCGCGGCCTGCTGGAGCTCGACGCCGCCGGATCGGTGCTGGCGCTGGAATGCCGGCATTTCGCCGGCAAGCGGCCATTCGCGCACGAGCAGCGGCTGATCAATCTCGCCGCCGTGCCTGGGGCGGCCGACGAGGAATTTCTCGATGTCGCGCCTAGCCCGTGGCTGATCGGCCGCGTGCCGTGGAGCGAGGCCGAGCACCGCATCCGCGCGGTTGCCGCCGACAGGCAGATCGCGGCGGCACTCGACATCGCCGCCGGCGCACCCTGCCTGGTGGTCGAACGACGGACATGGAGCGCCGAACACCCGGTCACCCATGTCCGCTTCACCTACGCGGCCGAGAGCCACACGCTGGTGGCAAGATTCAGGCCGCAGGGGTAGCTGATCTCCCCCCTCGTGGGGGAGATGTCCGGCAGGACAGAGGGGGCGCCGTAGAGCGCGACCCTCGATGTTGCCTGGCATGAGCTTACTCAAAAACCGGGAAGGCCGGCGGGACAGCGCCCCCCTCTGCCTTGCCAGGCATCTCCCCCACGAGGGGGGAGATCGGCAGTTTCAATGCCTCACATCGCCGCCGTGATGATGATCTCGACCAGATATTCCGGGCTGGCGAGCTTGGCTTCGCCGGTGGCGCGGGCAGGCGTGTGGCCCTTCGGCACCCACTTGTCCCATTCCGCATTCATCTCGGCGAAGGTGCCCATGTCGTCCAGCCAGATGATTGCTTGCAGGATCTTGGTCTTGTCGGTGCCGGCCTTGGCCAGCAACTCGTCGATGGTCGCCAGGATATCCCGGGTCTGCGAGGCAACGTTGCCGCCCGGCTCGCCGACCTGGCCGGCCAGGTAGACGGTGTTGCCATGGATGACGATCTGGGTCATGCGCGGGCCTACATCGATGCGACGAATGCTCATGGGATGTTTTCCTTCCTTTTGTCGGTCGCGCCTCTTTAGAATCGCGACTTGCTTCGGGCAAGGCCGCCGGACCCAAATCCCCTTGGACCAGCCAGGGACAGGATTCACGGCAAGTTGTGCCGCCGGCCGCAATTCCGCCCGATTGGCTTGTTGACTAATGTAATAACATCACATATCCAACCGGTCTCTGCATGCAGCCGGATTTGGCCTGCCCACGGAACGATATGACCCAGACCTGCCTGACATTCCGTGACCTGACACTGGGCTACAACAGCCATCCCGCGATCCATCATCTCGACGGCACGATCCGCAAGGGCTCGCTGACGGCCGTGGTCGGCGCCAATGGTTCGGGCAAGTCGACGCTGATGAAGGGCATTGTCGGGGTTCTGAAGCCGATGGCCGGCAGCGTGATCCGGGCGCCCGGCGTGCGCGCCGCCTACCTGCCGCAGCAGTCGGAGCTTGATCGCTCCTTCCCGGCGCGCGTCGTCGATCTGGTCTCGCTCGGCCTGTGGCCGAAGCGCGGCATGCTCGGCCGCTACACCAAGGAAGACCGCGACTCCGTCGGCCAGGCGCTGATGGCGGTCGGTCTTGGCGGATTCGAGAAGCGCCCGATCGACACGCTGTCGGGCGGACAGTTGCAGCGCACGCTGTTTGCCCGCGTGCTGCTGCAGGACGCCGATCTGATCCTCCTCGACGAGCCGTTCAACGCCGTCGATGCCAAGACGGTCGGCGACCTGATCGCGCTGATCAAGCGTTGGCATGGCGAGGAACGCACCATCATGGTCGTCGTCCATGACCTCGACCTGGTGCGCCAGAATTTCCCCGAAACGCTGCTTTTGGCCCGCCAGCCCATCGCCTGGGGCGAAACCAGGGAAACGTTGAAGCCGGAAAATCTTCTGCGCGCACGCCGTTTCCACGAGGCCTGGGAGGAAAACGCCCCCTGGTGCGAGCCGGACGAGCACGCCCATGGGCACGATCACGACCATCATGGCCACGATCACGATCATGATCATCACCACGGCGCCGGACCGAGGGCTGCCTGATGGACATGGTCTATGGTCTCTTGATCGCGCCCTTCGCCGATTTCGCCTTCATGCAGCGGGCGCTGGTCGGCTCGCTGATGCTATCGCTCGGCGCCTGCCCGGTCGGCGTCTTCCTGATGCTGCGGCGCATGAGCCTGTCCGGCGATGCCATGGCGCATGCCATCCTGCCGGGTGCGGCCGCGGGCTTCCTGTTTTATGGGCTGGAAATCCTGCCGATGACGATTGGCGGCCTGATTGCCGGCGTCATCGTCGCGCTCGGCGCCGGTGCGGTCTCGCGCTTCACCATCCAGCGCGAGGACGCCTCGATGGCGGCCTTCTATTTGATTTCGCTCGCCATCGGCGTGCTGATGGTGTCGATCCGCGGCTCCAGCGTCGATCTCATGCATGTGTTGTTCGGCACCGTGCTGGCGCTCAACAACGAGGCGCTGACACTGATCGGCGGCATTGTCGCGGTAACGCTGATCAGCCTTGCCATTTTCTGGCGGGCTTTGGTCGCCGAATGCCTCGATCCGCTGTTCCTGCGCTCGGTCAGCCGCATGGGCAGCCCGGTGCATTTCATCTTCCTCGGCCTCGTCGTGCTCAATCTGGTCGGCGGCTTCCAGGCGCTCGGTACGCTTCTGTCGGTCGGGCTGATGATGCTGCCGGCCGCTGCCGCCCGCTTCTGGACCGTGCGCGTCGAGCCGATGTGCGTGCTGGCCGTGCTGATCGGCTTTGCCTCCTGCATCGCAGGGCTGCTGTTGTCCTATCACGCCTCGCTGCCATCCGGCCCGGCCATCATCCTGTCGTCCGGCGTCGTCTATTTCGCCTCGATCCTGTTCGGCACGCGCGGCATCCTGCGCGCCCGCATCATCCACCACCGTCACAGAACGGCCTGATCCCCGCCCCCCAAAGGAGACTTGACCATGCTGAAATCACTCCGTGCCGCCCTGGCGATGAGCGTTATAACATTAACCGCCTTTGGCGCCTCATCGGCCCTCGCGGCACCGCTGAAAGTGGTCGCCAGCTTCACGGTCATCGCCGATTTCGCCAAAAATGTCGGCGGCGACCGCATCGACGTCACCACCATCGTCGGGCCGGATGGGGACGCCCATGTCTACGAGCCGAGCCCGACCGATGCTGTGGCCATGGCCAAGGCCGATATCGTGCTGGTCAACGGCCTGCATTTCGAAGGTTTCCTGCAGCGGCTGGTCGATGCCAGCGCCACCAAGGCCTCGATCATCACCTTGACCAAGGGGGTGACGCCGATCGACTTCAAGCCTGAATTCGCCGACGCGGACGCCGCCGAAGGCGCCGGCACCGGCGGCGGCAAGACGGTCACCGATCCGCACGCCTTCCAGTCGATCGCCAACGCCAGGATCTATGTGAAGAATATCGCCGAGGCCTTCTGCGCGGCCGACAGCGATGGTTGCGTCTCCTACCAGACCAATGCCGCGACCTACACCAAGAAGCTCGATGCGTTGGAAGGCGAAGTGAAGACAGCGATCCAGTCGATCCCGGAGGCGAAGCGCGTCGTCATCACCTCGCACGATGCGTTCGGCTATTTCGAGCACGCATACGGCCTGACCTTCCTCGCCCCGCAGGGCATCTCGACCGATTCCGAACCCTCAGCGGCCGACGTCGCCAAGCTGGTCACGCAGGTGAAGCAGGACAAGGCGGCCGCGATCTTCGTCGAGAACATCACCAATCCGCGCCTGATCGAGCAGATCGCCGATGAAACCGGCATCAAGGTGGGCGGCACGCTCTATTCGGACGCGCTGTCGCAGCCCGACGGCCCGGCCTCGACCTATATCGACATGATGCACAACAACATCCGCCAGATCAAAGGCGCGATCCTCGGCAGCTGAGGCGAACAGCGCTATCCAATCGGGCCGTATTGGCCCGGTTGGATTTTTCCGCGCACAATGTCTATTTGGCAGAGAATTCTCTCGATGCGGATTGCCGCGCATGCAGGGCGGTGGCAAGACTGCCTCTAATCAGATTGCGAGGATGCTGCCATGGAATACCGCGAGATCAGTGAAGACTATTCGGTTTCGGGCCAGATCCAGCCCGAAGACGCCGCCGCCATCAAGGAAGCCGGCTTCAAGAGCGTGATCTGCAACCGCCCCGATGACGAGCAGCCCGGCCAGCCTTCGGCCGACACGGTAAAGGCGGCGGTGGAAGCCGCCGGTCTTGCCTTCCGCTATATTCCCGTCATCAGCGGCCAGATCACCGCCGAGAATGTCGAGGATCAGGCCGAGGCGCTGGACGAATTGGAAGGCCCGGTGTTCGCCTATTGCCGCTCCGGTGCGCGCTGCACCAATCTTTATGGGCTGATCCAGCAGTCGAAGGGTTGAACGGTCTCATCATCGCAGATGAAGGAACGCCAAATTCCAGCGATGGTGATCCTTCACACCCCCCTCTGTCCTGCCGGACATCTCCCCCGCAAGGGGGGAGATTGGCAGCATTGGGCTCAGCACCATTCTGCAGCGTTGGCAATTTGCGAAAGCGAAAGTGACATCCGATCTCCCCCCTTGCGGGGGAGATGGCCGGCAGGCCAGAGGGGGGTGCTGTCCCTCCGACGTATCAAGTGAAATTCGCTCAGACTAAATCGGCAGTGCGCCAGTTTCCTTCAGCGTCTCCAGCACGATCGCCGTCTTCACGTGCTGCACGGATTCGTGCGGCAGGAGTACGCCGTTGACGAATTCGGACAGCGACTTCAGGTCGGGCGTCACCACTTTCAGGATGTAATCCATCTCGCCGGTCAGCGCGTGCGCCTCCTGCACTTCCGGGAGCCGTGCCAGCAGTTCGCCGAAGCGCCGTGCATTGTCGCGGTTGTGGGTGGCCAAGGTCACCGAAATGACGTTGACCAGCGAGAAGCCGAGCTTGTCGCGGTCGAGCACGGCCCGATAGCCCTTGATATAGCCGTCTTCCTCCAGCCGCTGGCGACGGCGCGAGCATTGCGACGCCGACAGGTTCACACGCTCCGAGAGATCGTTGTTGGTGAGCCGCGCATCGCCCTGCAATAGCGCCATTATCTTGCGGTCAAATTGGTCAATGCGCGCCTCATCCATGATATTTCCCCACAACATGCACACTTCACGCATGAGATGATCATTTCAAGCGTTTGAATGCAAGCACCATGCACCGGCTCCGCGCTATGATGGCGGCGGATGGCTTTTTCAGGCCAAGCAGCTTCCGGAGGAATATCATGGGTCCCTTCCCGCACGACGCCCCGCCCGCCACGATCAGCAGGGACAACCCCGCCGGTACCGATGGTTTCGAGTTCGTCGAATTCGCGCATCCGGAGCCGCAGAAGCTGGCCGAGCTGTTCACCCGCATGGGCTATGTGGCGGTGGCCAAGCACCGCACGAAGGACATCACCGTCTGGCGCCAGGGCGACATCAACTATGTCGTCAATGCCGAGCCAGGTTCGCACGCGATGAAGTTCGTCGACAAGCATGGTCCCTGCGCGGCCTCGATGGCCTGGCGGGTGGTGGATGCCAAGCACGCTTTCGATCACGCCGTTGCCAAAGGCGCCACGCCGTACGAAGGCGACGACAAGGCGCTCGATGTGCCGGCGATCGTCGGCATCGGCGGTTCGCTGCTCTATTTCATCGATACCTATGGCAAGAAGGGTTCGGCCTATGACGCCGAGTTCGAGTGGCTCGGCGCGCGCGATCCGCGGCCGCAAGGCGTCGGCTTCTATTACCTCGACCACCTGACCCACAATGTCTATCGCGGCCAGATGGACAAATGGTGGGATTTCTACCGCAATCTGTTCGGCTTCAAGCAGATCCACTTCTTCGACATCGACGGCAAGATCACCGGCCTGGTCAGCCGCGCCATCACCTCGCCCTGCGGCAAGATCCGCATTCCGCTCAACGAATCCAAGGACGAGACCAGCCAGATCGCCGAGTACCTGAAGAAGTACAATGGCGAAGGCATCCAGCACATCGCCGTCGGCACCGACGAGATCTACGCCGCCACCGACAAGCTCGCCGACAACGGGCTGAAATTCATGCCCGGCCCGCCCGAGACTTACTACGATATGTCGTACGACCGAGTGAACGGCCATGACGAGCCGATCGAGCGGATGAAGAAGCACGGCATCCTGATCGACGGCGAAGGCGTGGTCGACGGCGGCATGACCAAGATTCTCTTGCAGATCTTCTCGAAGACCGTGATCGGCCCGATCTTCTTCGAGTTCATCCAGAGGAAGGGCGACGAAGGCTTTGGCGAAGGCAATTTCCGCGCGCTGTTCGAATCGATCGAGCAGGACCAGATCAAGCGCGGCGTGATCAAGGTTCAGGCGGCGGAGTAGAGCGACGCGACACCGGAGTTCTTGCGGCTCAATCGATTATGACCTAAATTATGGTCATAGGAGTCTGACGATGAATGTTCCGATGGCGAAAGCGAAGGCCCAGCTCTCCGAGTTGGTGAAGCGTGCCCAGGCTGGCGAAGAAATCCATCTGACCCGGCATGGGGAAATTGTCGCTACCTTGAGCGCTCCCGCCCGGCCCGGCGGCAGCCAGCGCTTGCTTGGAGCCTTGAAAGGCAAAGTCTGGATATCGGATGATTTTGACGAACTCGGTCCCGAATGGGACGAGTATATTAAATGAGCGGCAAATATCTGGTCGATACCCATATTCTGCTTTGGGTGCTCAACGCGGATTCACGTCTTTCGGACCATCATCGCGACATCTTTCTCGCAGGCAGGGAAGTGATCATCAGCGCCGTCTCGGTAGCGGAGATCGCGATCAAGAAATCGATCGGCAAAGTCACGCTCCCAGGCGACGTCGTGGACATTCTGCGATCAAACGGGATTCCGATCCTCGGCATAAACGAACTGCACGCGGCGAGACTTGAGCATCTGCCGCTTCATCACCGCGATCCCTTCGATCGTCTGCTCGTTGCACAGGCTCAAATTGAAGGCCTGACCTTGGTCACCGCGGACCGGCAATTTTCAAGCTACGACGTCGCGTTGGTCTGATCATCCAGGCCCAGTCGCTCAACCTCCGTTTTCCTCAGCTTCAAATCGTAATCGAGCAGGAATTCGTCGAGCTGCGGCGGCGCAACCGAGGTGCCGGACAGCATCGCGTGCACCTGGCCGCGATGATGGATGTCGTGCAGGAAGACATGAGCGAGGATGTCGCCGATGCGCTCGGGGATCATGCCGTCCTCGCGTCGGTCAGTGATGACGCGGCGGTCGAGATCGGCCTCCGAAAGGGCATCGCAGAAAGCGATCAGCCGCCGGTCGGCCACAAGCTGGGCGGCAAACAGCGCCCTGGGCTCGTCGAAGGGCACGTAGTCATCATGGGCAGCCGCTCCGACACCGCCTTCTTCGAGAAAATCGAGATAGAGATAATCGACCGCAAGGATATGGTTGAGCGTCGCCTTGATCGAGGGAAAGAAGCTGGTGCGCTCGGCTTCGAATTCGCCGGGCTCGAGCGCGAGCACGGCTCGGTAGAGCCGGTCGTTCGACCAGAGATTGTTGCCGGCCATGCGGCGCAGATGGTCAAGAAGATTCATGGCTGAAATCTCCCGTAGGCCCTCATCGCTCGTATTTCTCTACCTTCTGCTCGATCGCGCCGAAGATCGAATGGCCGGCTCTGTCCTTCATCTCGATACGTACCGTGTCGCCGAAGCGCAGGAATGGCGTCTTGGGTTCGCCCGACGCAATGGTCTCGATCATGCGCAGTTCGGCGATGCAGGAATAGCCGGCACCGCCCGCCGAGACAGGCTTGCCTGCTCCGCCGTCGAGCTTGTTGGAGACGGTGCCGGAGCCGATGATGGTGCCGGCCACCAGCGGCCGTGTCCTGGCGGCATGGGCGATCAGCGTCGGAAAATCGAAGGTCATGTCGACACCGGCATTGGCGCGGCCGAACGGTTTGCCGTTGAGATCGGCGAGTAGCGGCAGGCTCACCTTGCCGCCGTCCCAGGCGTCACCCAGCTCATCCGGGGTGACCGTGACCGGCGAAAAGGCCGAAGACGGTTTCGACTGGAAGAAGCCGAAACCCTTGGCCAGTTCCGGCCCGGTCAGTGCGCGCAGCGTCACATCGTTGACCAGCATGACCAACCGGATCGCGGCGCGCGCTTCGTCGAGGCTGGCGCCCATCGGCACGTCGTCGATGATGACGGCGACCTCCGCCTCCATGTCGATGCCGAAGGCTTCGTCGGCCATGCGGATCGGATCGCGCGGCGCGATGAAAGAGTCCGAGCCGCCCTGGTAGATCAGGGGATCGGTCCAGAAGCTTGCCGGCATTTCGACGCCGCGCGCCTTCCGCACCAGTTCGACATGGTTCACATAGGCGGAGCCATCGGCCCATTGATAGGCGCGCGGCAGCGGCGAATGCGCATCATGCTCGTGAAAGCGCGCCGAGGGCATCGCATTGTTCTCCAGCGATTCCGCGATGGTCGAGAGATGCGGTGAGATCCTGCGCCAATCGTCGAGTGCCGCTTGCAGCGTACGCGCCAGGAACGAGGCGTCGGTGTACTGCGTCAGGTCGCGCGAGACGACGACGAGTTTTCCGTCACGCGTCTCGTCCTTCAATGTGGCAAGCTTCATGCGGTTCCCTCTCCTGATGCGGCTTTGGCGCCGCTTTGGTTGTTTATTTTGCGCATGATCTTTTCCGAAAACCGGTTCCCACTTTTCGCTGACGCGGTCCTTCGGTTCGGGATCATGCTAATTCCACAACAAGGCCGTCGCGGGCGATCGTCAAGTCGCCGGCCCATGTTTTCCTGACAGCGGCGACCCAGTCGGCATCGCCGATTTCGGCATCATCGGCCGGGATGAGATGGTTGAGCACCAGCCGCTTCACGCCGGCATCGCTGGCGATGCGCCCGGCCTCCTCGGCAAAGCTGTGGCTGGCGAGGAGATGTTCCCTGAGCCGCGCGCCGTTGCCGGTTCGGGCGACCAGCCGCTCGATCCCCTCTTCCAGCATGGCTTCGTGGACGAGGATGTCGGCCCCTTCGGCGAAATCGGCAAGCGGCGGAAAGAAGGCCGTGTCGGCGGAAAAAACCACGCTTTTGCCGCCATGCTCGAAGCGCAGGGCAAAGCAGTCGGTCACCGGCGGATGGTCGACGCGTAGCGCCGTCACCTTCAGGCCGCTTTGCCTAAGCACCTGGCCCTCGCCGAATTCATTGATCGAAACCAGATCGCGAATGTCGGGCCGGCCTTCGTCGGCGATGCGGATTTCGATGTCGAATTCCATCGCCTGGCAGAAGCGATGCCAATAGTGGCCGGTGCCGGGCGGGCCGAACACGCTGACCGGGCTCGCCAGCCCCGCTGTCCAGGCGGTGTGGATCAGCGGCCCCAGCTCCAGCACATGGTCGGAATGCAGGTGCGTGATGAAGACAAGGTCGAGTGCCTTCAGGCTGATGCCGGCATCGACCAGACCGCGCGTGACGCCAAGCCCGCAATCGACGACGATGGTCCGTCCGCCGATCTCAAGCAGCGACGAACTCGGCCACGGTCCGCCCGGCCGAAGCGCCGGGCCGCCTTTCGAGCCCAGCAGCACCAACCGATCCGGCATTGGCTTGCCGCTCAAGACCAGTCACCCTCCGGCGTGCCGTTGAAGCGCTTCTTCAGGTCGGCCCAGCAGTCGATGTAATTGTCCTGCCGTGTTTCCAGTTCGGCGCCGTAGCGGGTCAGCATCTGCGGAAAGCGGGTCTCGAACATGAACGCCATGGTGTTGTCGAGCTTGACCGGTTTGAGCTCAGCGCGCGAGGCCTTTTCGAAGCCAGGCGCATCCGGGCCATGGGCCAGCATCAGGTTGTGCAAGCTGATGCCGCCGGGGACAAAGCCTTCTTCCTTGGCATCGTACTGGCCGTGGATCAGCCCCATGAACTCGCTCATGATGTTGCGGTGATACCAGGGCGGGCGAAACGTATCTTCCGCAACCAGCCAGCGCGGCGGGAAGATGACGAAATCGATGTTGGCGGTGCCCTCCTCGCCGCTTGGCGCGGTGAGCACGGTGAAGATCGACGGATCCGGATGATCGAACAGGAGGGCGCCGACGGGCGAAAAGGTTGCCAGATCATATTTGTAGGGCGCGTAATTGCCATGCCAGGCGACAACATCGAGCGGCGAATGGCCGATCTCGGTAACGTGGAAATTGCCGCACCATTTGACGATCAGCCGGCAAGGCGTTTCCTTCTCCTCGAACCAGGCGCAAGGCGTCTTGAAATCGCGCGGGTTGGCGAGGCAATTGGCGCCGATCGGGCCGCGATCGGGCAAGGTCAGCTTGGCGCCGTAATTCTCGCAGACATAGCCGCGCACTTCCTTGTCGACGAGTTCGACCTTGAAGACGAGGCCGCGCGGCAGCACAGCGATCTCGCCCGGCCGAAGTTCGATGACCCCCATCTCGGTGACGAAGCGCAGGGCGCCGACCTGCGGCACGACCATCAACTCGCCGTCGGCGTTGAAGAAATGGTCGTCGACCATCGATGTGTTGGCGACATAGACATGGGCCGCCATGCCGGTCTGTCCGAGCACGTCACCGGCGGTGGTAATAGTGCGCATGCCCTGGACAAAGTCGGTCGGCTCCTTCGGCATCGGCACCGGATTCCAGCGATACTGGCCGAGCGCCAGTTCATGGTCGCCGACGTTGGGCGCGCTCTTCCACAAGGGATAGCTCGACGCCTTGAAGCGGCCGGTGTGCTTGACGCTCGGCCTGATGCGATAGAGCCAGGAGCGCTCATTGGTTCCGCGTGGCGCGGTGAAGGGCGAGCCGGAAAGCTGCTCGGCGTAAAGGCCGTAGGCCGGCCGCTGGGGTGAGTTGCGGCCTTGCGGCAGCGAACCTGGCAAGGTTTCGGTCTCAAAATCATTGCCGAAGCCCGGCATGTAGGAAAAGGCCATCGCTTCCTCCCGGAATGGATCTCAATTGACCAAACTGGTTTCATTTGTAACCATCGAAAATGTAACTATCAACCCATCACATCGGGATGTGAGGCCATGGAAATCCTGGAACTCGAAAGCTTCCTGCCCTATCGGCTCTATCGCCTCGCCGATGCCGTGAGCCGCGAATTCTCGGGGATATACAAGGACAGCCATGGACTGACGCGGCCGGAGTGGCGCACGCTATCCGGATTGGGGCAGCGCGGCACGATGACTGCGACAGAGCTCGGCGAACAATCGGCGATGCACAAGACCAAGGTGTCGCGCGCCGTCGCCGAACTCGAACGGCGGCGCTGGCTGACGCGCACGCCTGATGGGAATGACCGCCGTGTCGAACATCTGACGCTGACCAGAGCGGGGCTGGCCGCCTATCGTGAGATGGTGCCCTTGGCGAAGGCGTTCGAGCGGGAGTTGCTGGCGAGGCTGAGCGCCAGCGAACGCACGGCGATTGTCAGTGGGGTGGCGGCGCTGGAGAGAGCGTTGGAGGGAAAGTAGCGTTGATACGCTGGCGGGACAGCACCCCCCTCTGGCCTGCCGGACATCTCCCCCGCAAGGGGGAGATCGAACGTCATCCCGGCTTTCGCCAATCACCAACGGGAGAGAAATGAGCGCAGCGTCGAAACTGCCAATCTCCCTCCTTGCGGGGGAGATGGCCGGCAGGCCAGAGGGGGGTGCTGTCCCGCTAACGTCTCCGGCACAGTGCCTTCACAGCAGCCTCACCAGTCCATCACCACCTTGCCGGAACTGCCGCTGCGCATTGCATCGAACCCAGCCTGAAAATCGTCGATACCGATGCGGTGGGTGATCAGGCCGGAGACGTCGAGCGGGCCCTGGACCAGGGCGATCATCTTGTACCAGGTCTCGAACATCTCGCGGCCGTAGATGCCCTTGAGATGCAGCATCTTGAAGATGACCTTATTCCAGTCGATCTCGAAGCCGGTCGGCGCGATGCCCAGGATGGCGATCTTGCCGCCATTGTTCATGGTGTCGATCATGTCGCGGAAGGCGGGCGCGGCGCCCGACATTTCGAGGCCGACGTCAAAACCCTCGGTCATGCCGAGCGCCGGCATGACATCACGCAGCTTTTCCTTCGACGCATCGACGACATGCTGGACACCGAGCTTCTTGGCCAGCGCCAGCCGCACCGGATTGATGTCGGTGATCACCACCTTGCGCGCGCCGACGCATTGGGCGACGAGCGCGCCCATGATGCCGATCGGCCCGGCGCCGGTGACCAGCACATCTTCCCCGACGAGGTCGAAAGACAGAGCGGTGTGCACCGCATTGCCCAGGGGATCGAAGATCGCGGCGACCTCATCGGGCACATCGTCGGGGATCGGCACCACATTGTGTTGCGGGATCGCCAGATACTCGCCGAAGGCACCGGGACGGTTGACGCCTACGCCGAGCGTGTTGCGGCACAGATGGCCCCTGCCCGCACGGCAGTTTCGGCAATGGCCGCAGACGATGTGGCCTTCGCCCGACACGCGCTGGCCAACCTTGTATTCGGTGACCGCGGCGCCGAAATCGGCGACGGTGCCGACGAATTCATGGCCGGTCACCATCGGCACGGGCACCGTCTTCTGCGCCCACTGGTCCCAATTGTAGATGTGGACATCGGTGCCGCAGATCGCGGTTTTCCTGATCTTGATAAGCACGTCGTTGGGGCCGATCTCCGGTACCGGCACCTCTTCCATCCAGATGCCCGGCTCGGCCTTGGCCTTTACCAGCGCCTTCATCATGTTCGACATTCTTTTGTCCCTTGAATCTCTTGATCCGGAATCGCTTTTCGGCGCCGATCGCTCAGGAAATCACACCCAATTCCCTGCCGACCACGCCAAACGCCTCCACTGCACGGTCGATATCGGCAGTGGAGTGCGCCGCCGACATCTGGGTGCGGATGCGCGCCTGGCCTTTCGGCACCACCGGGAAGGAAAAGCCGATGACATAGATGCCGCGTTTCAGCATGCGCGCCGCCATCTCCTGCGCCAGGCTCGCATCGCCCAGCATCACCGGAATGATCGGATGGTCGGCTCCGGCCAAGGTGAAGCCAAGCTTGCCCATCTCAGACCTGAACCGCGCCGCATTGGCATAGAGGCGCTGGCGCAAGGCGTCGCCATTGCGGATCAGGTCGAACACCCTGATCGAAGCACCGGCGATCGCCGGCATCAGCGTGTTGGAGAAGAGATAGGGGCGCGAGCGCTGGCGCAGCCAGTCGACCACCTGGCTTTTGCCCGAGGTGTAGCCGCCCGACGCGCCGCCAAGCGCCTTGCCCAGCGTCCCGGTGATGATGTCGACCCTGCCCTCGACACCGCAATGTTCGGGCGAACCACGGCCATTGTGGCCGACGAAGCCGACGGCATGGCTGTCGTCGACCATGACCATGGCGTCGTACTTGTCGGCGAGATCGCAGACACCCCTCAGATTGGCGATGATGCCGTCCATCGAAAACACGCCGTCGGTAGCGATCAGTCGGAAACGGCAATCCTTCGCTTCTTTCAGCCGCGCTTCGAGATCGGCCATGTCGTTGTTGGCGTAGCGGAAGCGTTTGGCCTTCGACAGCCTGACCCCGTCGATGATCGAGGCATGATTCAGCGCATCCGAGATGATCGCGTCTTCCTCACCCAGCAGCGTCTCGAACAGGCCGCCATTGGCGTCGAAGCACGAGCCGTAGAGGATGGTGTCCTCCAGGCCGAGGAAGGATGAAATCGTCGCCTCGAGCTGCTTGTGCTCTTCCTGCGTGCCGCAGATAAAGCGCACCGAGGCCATGCCGTAGCCATAACGGTCGAGCGCCTGGCTGGCAGCGTCGCGCAGTTCGGCGCTGTCGGCAAGGCCGAGATAGTTGTTGGCGCAAAAGTTAAGCACTTTCTCGCCGCCGACCTCGATCTGCGCCGACTGCATCGAGGAAATCACCCGCTCCGACTTGTAGAGACCGGCCGATTTGAGCCCTGCAAGCTCGTTGTCGATATGGGAGAGAAATGCTGCGGTCATGATCAGGCCCTGTTTGACGTGGGTCGACTGTTGTCCCGCCCGCGCAAAAAATCCATCGCAAAAGCGACCGGGCCCGTGGTGGGCGGCATCAAATGAAACGCCGTGGGCATCGCCCGAGCGTGCCCCAGGAGGATCACACGGGTTGGCAAACGTTCAAATGCGGGTTGGCGGCGAAAGGAGCCGATAACCATTCCGCGATCTTTCCGCGTTTCCCCCCGATCTTTCCGCGTTTCCCCCTTGCAGGCCGGCTGTCGATTTCCAGTCCTGTTAACGTTTGCGGTTCAATGATGCTCATACAGGAATCCGTTGGCGAGAGGGCCGCCCCCGAAAATGTCGCAGCAGCCGGTGCAAACCGTTTCAGGCAAGCTCATACTGCTGATCAAGGCCGGCTATTGGCTGGCGCTGTTGATCATCGCCGCCATGGTGGCAGCCTCTTTCGTCCTGCTGCAGCAGACGATGGCCACGCAGCAGCACAACCATACATTGCTCGATATCGTCGGCACGCAAAAAACCTTGTCGCAGCGCATCGTCTTCCTTGCCAGTGCAACGGGTGCCGCGTCGCTCGACAAGCAGCCGGCGCTGGTCAGCGCGCTCAAGCAGGCAACGACGGAGTTCGAGACCAACTACGATCTGCTGCTCGAGCAGACGGGGGCAAATCCGGAATCACCGGCCAAGCTCGATTCGAAGTCGATCGAGAGCGTACTCTTCGCCAAACCCTTCCATCTCGACTATTTCTCGGTTGGGCTGATCGCCAATGGCGACCGCCTGATCTCGGCCCTGGAATCGCAACTCAACAATCTCGACAATGGCGGCTACAAAGGCAGTGCCGAACGCGTCAACCTCGACATGTCGGTCGCCAACGCCACCTTGTCGGGCTATGCCGCGCTCGGCCAGCGTATCAGCGCCGAGGCCGACGAGCGCTCCGAAAAGCTGCTCTCCCTCCACCGCACGCTGTTCTACGCCACCCTCGGCGTCATCCTGCTGGTGGCGTTGTTCATCTTCAGGCCGATGTCCAACGCGATCCTGCGCAAGACGCGTGAACTGGTCGACGCGCGCAATTCGATGGCCTTCATCGCGGTTCATGACGGCCTGACCGGTCTGCACAACCGAACCTTCCTGACCGACCATTTCGAGACGCTGATCAAGGGCGCGCATCGGCGGCGCGAGCGCCTTGCCGTGGTCCAGCTCGATCTCGACCGTTTCAAGCAGATCAACGATACGCTTGGCCATGCCGCCGGCGACTATGTCCTGGTCATCACGGCACAGCGCATGCGTGATTCCTGCCGGGCGTCGGATCTGTGCGCGCGGCTCGGTGGCGACGAATTCGTGATGATCCTCAACGGCGCCGGCAGCACCGAAGACATCAACATGCTGGCACGGCGCATCCTGGCGCACATCAACGAGCCGATCATTTTCCAGGGCACGACCATTCTTCCCGGCGCCAGCGCTGGCATTGCCGTCTATCCGATAGACGCCGACAACGCGCAGGATCTTTTGGTTCACGCCGATCTGGCGCTCTATTCGGCCAAAAAGATGGGAGGCGGCAACTTCTCGTTCTTCTCGGAGGAGCTGCGCCGCGAACTCGACTATCGCAAGCAACTCGAACACGACATCAAGGTCGCCATCTCCGAAAAGGCGTTCCAGGTCTATTTCCAGCCGCAGGTTTCGCTGACCACCGGCACGATCAGCGGCATCGAAGCCCTGGTGCGCTGGAACCATGCCGAACGCGGCATGATCTCGCCCGGCGAATTCATTCCGGTTGCGGAGAAATGCGGCTCCATGCCGGAGATCGGCCGCATCGTGATCAGCAAGGCGATCAACGAAGCCGCCGAATGGAACCGCGCCGGGATCGCCTTCGGGCGCCTTGCCGTCAACGTTTCGGGCACCGAGTTGCGCGAGCATGATTTCGACGCGTTCCTGTTCGGGACGCTGGAAAAGGCCGGACTGCCGCCGCAGAAACTGTCGCTGGAAATCGTCGAATCCGTCATTCTGGACGATGAGAAGACAGGTATCGCGGCAAAGCTGCGTCACATCAGGGCGGCCGGCATCCATCTGGAACTCGATGATTTCGGCACCGGCTATGCTTCGCTGAGCCACGTCAATCCGAACGAGATCGACCGGCTCAAGATCGATCGCCGCTTCGTCCAGAACATCCACGAGAACGGCGACAACTCCAAGATCGTGCGCGCCATCACCGAGCTTGCCCGCGGCCTCGGCATCTCGATCGTCGCCGAAGGCGCCGAAACCGAAGCCGAACTCGACTCGCTGATGGCGATCGGTTGCGACCAGGTGCAAGGCTATTCCATCGCCTTCCCGATGCCGCAGGACAAGGCGCTCGAGTGGCTGACCGCCCGCATGCCGAAGAAGGCAAAGCTGACGGTGCTGCAAGGCAGCCTAGCGTAGGCACCCGCGCGGTCCGCCTTGACACCGGCCATGGACATGGCGGCCTGTCGCAACCCAAACGGATGCCGCGACTTATGACACTTTTCCGGTTTGTCCTCGCGGCCGTGTTGATGTCCACGTTGCCGGCTCATGGGGCGGATCGCACCATCTATCTCACCTTCGACGACGGTCCGCTCAGCGGCACCGGCAACATCCTCGACGTGTTGCAGGCGAGCCAGGTTCCGGCAACGTTGTTCATGGTCGGCATGCACGCCGAGGCCAGTGCGTCCAACAAGATGCTGGTGCGGCGCGCCAAGACGATGCCACTGGTGACGATCGGCAACCACAGCTACAGCCACGCCTACAATCACTACCGGCACTTCTATGGCGATACGGAAGGCGTCGTCGCCGACATGCTCAAGGCGAACGCCGTGCTCGGCCTGAAGCCCGCGGTGCATGCGCGCCTGCCGGGGCGCGATGTGTTCCGGCTGCCCTCGATGTCAAAGGACGACAACTCGCTCGGGCCCGCACAAGCCGGCCGCGAGGATCCCGACTACGAGTTCGTCGCGGCTTCCGGCTTCTATCTCTATGGCTGGGACCACGAATGGGTGCACAAGGACAGCGGTGAGCCGGTACAGAGCGTCGACCATCTGGTCAGCGAGATCGATCATCTGTTCGGCTATGGTCATTTCGCCAGACCCGGCAAGCTGATCCTGTTGATGCATGACGAGATGTTCCAAGACCGCTTCGATGGCAAGACGAAGCTGACCAACCTGATCGCCGCGCTGAAGCTGCGCCACTATGCCTTTGGAACGATCCCGACCTATGACGACTGAGTGGATAAGATAGGCAAATTCTTCAGCGGATTGAGCATCGGCACCCCAAGTGGCGCGAAATGACGCTCGTTGTCAGTCAAGATCGTCAAACCATGGACCTCGGCAGTGGCAGCAATCGCTATGTCTTCAAATCCGGGCCGGTGTGCCCTCGCGCGATCCAGGATCAGTCCTGCGGCATGTGCGGCACGCAAATCGAAGGGGAGCACTCTTTCTCCATAAAGGTGCTGGACCGCTTGCCACCAACCACGCAATGATTTTGCCTTTGTTGTCGCACCCTCACGTTCGGCCTTGGCTATTCCGGCAGCAACCTCGGATGCGGTGACAACGGACAGGAACAGATGGTCACTCGCCTGATCAAGCCATGTAGCCAAGGCTTGCCGAGCGGCTCTCTTCGAGGGAGCCATTGCCGAGATGATATTGGTGTCCAGCAGAAACATCGACTGCGTTACAACTCGACCTTGCGAGCCCGTTTGCGGGGCCGAGGCGCAATATCGTCAAGGTCACCGGGAAAGGCCGCCAACAATTGTCCAAAACTTGGCACGCGCGAGAGCCTTTCGTAGTCTTCAAAAGACAGAATGACAGCCTGCTTGCGTCCGTGACGGGTGATGACGGCGGGTGTTCCGGCGATGGCTTGATCGACCACCGCGGAAAGTGTTGCCTTGGCATCCTTCAACTGAATCTCGCGCATGGCTTACCCCAAAGTGACTAGAGTAGTCATATAGCAAGGCGACTCGGATAAAACAAGGCTGTCGACCGACCTAGCCCTCCACATTGTCTCGCAACACCGCCAGCACCTGCGCGAACTCCGCCAGCCGCTCGTCGGACAATCCCACCCGCAGCCGCTTGTCGAAAACAAGCGCGGCCTTACGTAGTGTTTCGAACATCGCTTCTCCCGCCTCAGTCAGTTCGACCAGATGGACCCGGCGGTTGACGGGATCGCGGCGGCGCGTCAGCAGGCCCTGCGCCTCCATGGCGTTGAGATGGTGGGTCAGCGTCGCGCCCTGGATGCCTATCATGCCGGCAAGTTCGCGTTGATTGGCAAGCTTGCTCGACTTGACCGACAGCAGCGTGAGCCAGACCGGCAAGGTGCCGCCCGCTTCGACCAAGGCAGCGTCGAAGGCTTGGGCGACAAGCTTGGCGGTGCGGCCGAGATTCATGCCGACTGGCGGGCGTTCAAAGGGCGTCATTGCCGGACACTAGACGGTGTTTTCCAAGGATGGAACTGGCTCATTTTATACATTGACATCGAACAGTTCGATATCTAATCATTACCTTTAGCAAGTGAGAGAGGAGAGATGGCATGCAATATGTCTACATCGTCGTCATCGGTCTTCACGTCATGGCAGGCGTATTCTGGGCGGGCACGACCATCGCGGTCGGCCGTGACCCGGACATCCGCGCGGAACGGTTTTTCCGGCCGCAAATGGGCGCTGCCGGCCTGGTTTTCCTGACCGGCATACTGCTCTGGTATTTCTTCCATGAGGGCGCTTTCGGCTCGATGGAGAAGGTGCTGGCACTGGGGATCGTGACGGCCCTGATTGCCGCCGGCGTGCAGGGCGCGCTGGTAGGCTCTGCCAGCAGGCAGCTTGCCGGCGCTGACGCGGCAACGGAAAGCCGGTTGCGCACGAAGATGACAAGAGGCGAGCGCATCGCCGGAGGCCTGCTGGCGCTGACCGTGCTGTGCATGGCCACCGCCAGAATGTTCTGAGCGCCGCCACGCCGCAACCCTCACAGCATCGTGCGTTGTCTGGCAACGAGCCAATGACGTGCGGGCGCGCGGATCGAGCCGGAATACACGGGCTCTCGTATGCCAGCCCGGCCGCGCGCCATCAATTTTCGCGGCGAGATTTCAGATCCGCAAACCGAACCTGATCCCGTCATAGATGGCGGCATGGATGTTGCGCGAGGCGACCGCGTCGCCGATGCGCAACAGCACGAAGCCGGCTTCGTGGTTGCGTGCCGGAAAAATGTCGCCGCCGCTGACCAGGCGTTCGTAGTCGACCGCGCCGCCATTCTTCGACAGCGGCCTCAAGGCCAGGTAGAGATCATCGAGCGGCGCGGTGCCGTGCTCGACCACCACCTGGTCGACCCGCCGTTCACCGCGCCAGCCGTCGGCGAAGTCCGAAGCGAGTTCGGCGACCAGTTGATTGCCCTCGCGCCGCACCGAGCGCAGGCGCGTGTTGATAGTGATGGTGGCGCCCTTTTCCTGGAACGCGCGCATGTACGGCACATGGTTCATGCCGCCCATTTCGGGCGCGAAAAAACGCTCGGGCGAAACCAGTTCCAGCCGTGCGCCGCTGTTGACGATCAGTTCGGCGGCACCCATGCCCTGATGGCCGCCATTGTCGTCATAGAGCAAGACATTCTCGGCCGGCTTGACGCTGCCGGCCATGATGTCCCAGCTCGAGGTGACGAGATTGTCGCCCGCCGCCAGCGGCGGGTTCTGCGGCAAGCCGCCGGTAGCGACAATGACCACATCGGGTGCCAGCGCCAGGACGTCGTCCTTCTCGGCCCAGGTATCGTAGCGGATCTCGACGCCGAGCCGATCAAGCTCTGCCAGCCGCCAGTCGATGATGCCGATCAATTCCTTTCGGCGCGGATTCTGGGTCGCCAGACGCACCTGGCCGCCGGCTTGGCTCGACGCTTCAAGCACCGTCACCCAATGGCCGCGCTCGGCTGCCACCCGCGCCGCCTCAAGTCCGCCGGCGCCGGCGCCGACGACAACGACCTTTTTCTTCGCCCCTTCGGTCTTGACGATGATGTGCGGAATATCGGCCTCGCGGCCGGTCGCCGCATTGTGGATGCACAGCGCCTCGCCGCCCTCATAGATACGGTCGAGACAATAGGTGGCGCCGACGCAGGGGCGGATCTCGTGCTCGCGGCCTTCCATCACCTTCCTGATGATGTGCGGGTCGGCGATGTGGGCGCGGGTCATGCCGACCATGTCGAGCTTGCCTGTCGCGATCGCATGGCGCGCGGTGGCGACATCGGAGATGCGTGCCGCATGGAAAGTCGGGAACTTTGTCGCCGCCCTCACCTCGCCGGCGAAATCGAGATGCGGCGAAGATCGCATGCCGGTCACCGGAATGACCTTGGTCAATGCCGCGTCGCTTTCGATCGAACCGCGGATGATGTTGAGGAAATCGACCTTGCCGGAGCCGGCCAGACGCCTGGCGATCTCGACGCCCTCCTCCTTCGACAGGCCTTTCTCGAAATCCTCGTCGGCGACCATGCGGATGCCGACGACGAATGTCTCGCCGACCGCCGCCCGCACGGCATCGAGCACCATGTTGGTGAAGCGCAGGCGGTTATCGAGCGAGCCGCCATACTCATCGTCGCGATGATTGGTGGCCGGCGACCAGAAGCCGTCCATCAGATGGCCGTATGACTCGAACTCGATACCGTCCAGGCCGGCCGCCTGGCAGCGCTGGGCGGCCGACGCATAGTCGGCAATGATGCGCTCGATGTCCCAGTCCTCGATGGTCTTGGGGAAAGCGCGGTGCGCCGGCTCGCGCACCGGCGAGGCCGACAGCACCGGCAGCCAGTCGGCCTTGTTCCAGCCGGTGCGGCGGCCGAGATGGGTGATCTGGATCATCACCTTGCAGTCATGCTCGTGGCAGGCGTCAGCAAGCTCGGCGAGCCACGGCACGATGCGGTCGTCATAGACATGCAGATTGCCGAAGGCTGCCGGACTGTCGCGCGAGACGATGGCCGAACCGGCGGTCATGGTCAGCGCCATGCCGCCTTTGGCCTTTTCGGCGTGATAAAGCCGGTAGCGCTGCTTCGGCATGCCGTCCTCGGAATAGGCCGGCTCATGGCTGGTCGACATCACCCGGTTCTTCAGCGTCAGATGCTTGAGCTGGTAGGGCTGGAGAAGCGGATCGTTGGTAGTCATCATCTTCCTGCCGTTTCAAATTGTGTCGGAGCAGCATGAGCTGCTCCATTTCTATTTAAGCGTCGAATTCGTCCGAAAACCGCTGCGCACTTTTCGATCCGATGCTAATGAGCGCCGCAAACCAAGAAGGCTTTGCTCATGATCGACACCAAAACCCTCACCCAGCTCGGCGCCCACGTCGAGACGCCACAGAGCCCCGAACAAGCGGTCCTGGAGACCGTGCCGTATACGCGCGGCGACGGGCCGCCGGCGATCGTGCGTTTCACCTGCCCGGAATTCACCTCGCTGTGCCCGGTCACCGGGCAGCCGGATTTCGCCCATATCGTCATCGACTACGCACCCGATGCGGCCCTGGTGGAATCGAAGTCGCTGAAGCTGTTCATGACCTCGTTCCGCAACCACGGCGCCTTCCATGAAGACTGCACGGTGATGATCGGCCGTCGCATCGTGGCGGCAACCAAGCCGCTGTGGCTGCGCATCGGCGGCTACTGGTTCCCGCGCGGCGGCATTCCGATCGACGTGTTCTGGCAGACCGGCGCGCCGCCCGAAGGCGCCTGGCTGCCGGACACCGGAGTGGCGCCTTATCGCGGGCGCGGCTAGCCCGCCCATCATTCGCACTGGTACTGGCTGAGCGCCCATTCGCCGGTCACCGACAACAGGTCCGATATCTTCCATTCGCCGCCGACCTTCTTGAATTTCCATTCAAGGCGATGCGGGTTACCGGCGACGACGAAGGCGACGATGACCTTGGCTTGGTCGCCATTGATCGCCTCAAGCGTCTTCAGGCTCTTGTCGATCTCGTCCTTGTCGTAGTCGGCATTGTCCAATGCCATGTTGGGGTCGAGGCATTCGCCCTGCCCGGATTTGCGCAGCGCATCGCTCTTGTCGAGCACGGTCTTCGCCGGATCGATGAAATGGCCGCGCTGCGACGGATCGACCTCCCGATTGACGTGATCGTAGAATGGCCGCACCACCGCTGTCGGCGATCCCGGCTGGATGGGCGCGGCCGGTTCGCTTGGGGGCCAGGCAACGGGTGGTGTTGCCGGCTCCGCTGCTCCGCCAGGCGCAGTTGCGGGCGGCGACCCGCTGTCGGCCGGCGCGGTGGCCTCCGGGGCATTTGCGGGCGGGGCGTTTGCCGGCGGGGTGCCAAGCAGCCCTTGTGCGGCAGCGCCAACTTGACCCACCGCCATCAGGCACATGGTCGACAGTGCCAGGAACGAGCGGCGGTCCATCACATCACTCCGGCGTTTGACCGGCCAGGCACTCCAACGCACTGAGCGTCCAGTCGCTGGTCTTCGAGGCGATGTCCGATATCTTCCACTTGCCGTCGATTTTCTTGAGCGACCAGACCATTTCGCGTTTGGCATCATCGCCTTCCGAAAACAGGCTGAATGACGCTGTGACCTCGGCATTGTCCCCATCGCGCTTCTCAGACAGTTTCAGCGTCTTGGCCACGGACTTCTGGTCGAAATCCTGCGCGTCGAGACCCGGATCGAAATCGATGCACGCGACCTGGTCCGGATTCTTTTTCGTCGCCTGATCGTTGAGATCGAACAGTTTCGTCACCGGCTCGGTGAAGCGATCCCGGTATTGCGTGTCGGCCTCGAACTTGACCTCCGGAACATAGAAGAACTTCACGGCGTCGGACGCCGGACCGGCCCAGGCTGCAGCGGGTAAGGCCGCGGCGGGCAAGGCGGTCGAAAGAGCGGCAAGGAGCACTGTCAGTTTCATGCAGAATCTCCGGCTTTTGATGGCTTGCGGCAATCAATACCACGCCTCCTGCATATCGGCTTTTTTGCGGTTCATGAAGTCCCTGGCGGTTTGCCCTGGGCGCCCGCCAGACGTCCTGGAAGTTTGCAAAAGCACTTCCGCGGTCAACTGCCGATGACACTGGCCAGCCATAATCGCCGCAAACGTCATGGGATCCTCAGCCTCCGAAAGTCGCGACAGGCGCGTTGAGACGGGAGCGCTCAGGCCTGACACCGAGCCCCGGTGTCTGCGGCACGCGTATATGGCCGTTTTCGATGACGACGGGGTCTACGGGGTCGGTATGCCATTCGATGTATTCCTGCGCGATCCAGGCGCCCTCGAAACGTCGTGGTTCGACGGTAGCCGCGAGGTGCACGCATGCCGCGGCGATGACGTCCCCGCCCCAGGCATCATCGCAGCTGTGCGGAAGAGATCGTATGGCACAGAGGTCGCGGACGGTGGCCATCTTGGTGAGGCCGCCAAGGCGGGTGACTTTCAACCCAAATCCGTCCGCGATCCCCGAAGAAATTGCCCGCAGGACGGCGTTCAAATCCTCGGTATTCTCATCGAGGTAGACTGGATGGGTAACGCGTCCCTTGAGGCTCGCGACCTCCTCCATGGTGTTGCAAGGCTGTTCGAACACAAACGGGATCGCCTGGCAAAGCCGGTCGATGTGCAGCGTCGCCGCGGCGGTGAGGCCACGATTGGCATCGACGGCTATCCGGGCCTTGAAGCCGACCGCCTCCCATACCTTGTGCACGGTGGCGACGTCCTGCTCGAGATCGCGCCCGCCTATCTTGATCTGAAGCCGTGGGTATCCGGCCTTGACCTTGTCGGCGGCGATACGCGCCGTCTCGTCCGGCGCGCCGACAATCGTGGAATAATAGGACGGCACACGATCGGTGAGCGCACCGCCCAGAAGCGTCGATACCGGAACGCCCAGCCGCTGGCCGGCGAGGTCGAGGAAAGCTATGTCCAAGGCCGCCTTGGCATAGTTGTGGCCATTCAGCCGCTCGTCCATTCTTTTCGCGAGACGGCGCAAGGACGTGGTGTCCTCGCCCACCAGGCCAGGTGCTATTTCGGCAATTGCCGCTCTCGCGCCCAGGGCGTGTTGGGGCTGATAGACAGGACCGACCGGGCAAGTCTCGCCCCAGCCCGACAGCCCGTCCTCGGTGGTCACTTCAACAAGCGTGCTGTCCAGATCCCGCACGGTGTCGCTAGCCATCCGGTAGGCATCGCCTTTGACGGGCAGATCCACCTGATAGACCTTGATCGTTTCGATACGCATGCCGACCTCAGCTCCCTTCGAGCCAAGCTATTCCGGCAATGTTGCCGTTCCAGTGCATGACGGGCCACTGCATGACGACGCTCTCGGTCACAAACTTGTCCCGGCTGCCGTGCTCAGACCCGCACATTGTGCTTGCGCTTCATGAAATCCTTGGCGGTCTCGACCGCCACCGCGGCATCGCGGCAATAGGCATCGGCGCCGACGGCCTTGCCGAATTCCTCGTTGAGCGGCGCGCCGCCAACCAGCACGACATAATCGTCGCGAATGCCCTTTTCCTTCATCGTGTCGATGACGACCTTCATGTAGGGCATGGTCGTGGTCAAAAGCGCCGACATGCCGATGATGTCGGGCTGGTGCTTTTCGATGGCATCGAGATATTTCTCGACCGCATTGTTGATGCCGAGGTCGATGACGTCGAAGCCGGCGCCCTCCATCATCATGCCGACCAGGTTCTTGCCGATGTCGTGGATGTCGCCCTTGACGGTGCCGATCACCATCTTGCCCTGCTTGGGCGCGCCGGTGGCGGCCAGCAGCGGCCGCAGGATGAACATGCCGGCCTTCATGGCATTGGCCGACAACAGCACTTCGGGAACGAACAGGATGCCGTCGCGAAAATCCTCGCCGACGATGCGCATGCCCTCGACCAGTGCCTCGGTCAGCACCTTGTAAGGCACCCAGCCGCGCTCGAGCAGGATCCGCGTGCCTTCCTCGATCTCTTCCTTCAGCCCGTCATAGAGATCGTCGTGCATCTGCTGCACCAACTCCTCGTCGGAAAGCTCGGAAAGGATGATCTCGTCGTCGGCCATTTTTTGCCTGCGTGAATTTGCATGTCAGTGATTTACGGGCCGCCGGCGCCTTTTGTGACAGGCGCCGGCAGCGTTTTCTTGCATGTCTCGGGAATTATATCAGGCGTCCAGCCAGACGTTCTGGAAGTCCATTTCGTAGGTCTGGTGCATGCCGTAGTTCTTCACCTTCTTGCTCATGTGGCAGTAGAGCTTCTGCCAGAACGGCTGGATGATGACGCCGGAATCCTGCAGGATCTGCTCGACGTCCTTCATCACCTCCTTGCGCTGGGCGGGATCGGCCAGCGACAGCGCCTGCTTGAGCTTGGCGTCGAAGTCCGGGTTGGAATAGGCCGTCTCATTCCAGGCCTCGCCGGTGCGGTATCCCAGCGCCAGCACCTGCACGCCGAGCGGGCGCATGTACCAGATCGTCATCGAATAGGGATATTTCGTCCAATCGTTCCAGAAGGTCGAGCCCGGCAGCACCGTACGCTTCACCTTGATGCCGGCATCGCGCAGCTGGCCGGCGATCGCGTCGCCGGTGTTCTTCTGCCATTCGTCCTCGACGGTGATCAGCTCGTGCTCGAAGTCGGCCTGCCCGGCATCCGCCATCAGCTTCTTGGCGCCCGCCGCATCCCGTGTCTTCTTTGGCAGCGGATAGTATTCGGGATGGATCGGGGCGACGTGGTGGTTCTCGCCGACGGTGCCGCGTCCGGCATAGCCGAGCTGCATGACGGCATTGTTGTCGACTGCCATCTGCAGCGCATTGCGCACCCGCTGATCGTCATAGGGCTTGTGGGTTACGTTGGTGCGGGCAACCAGCGTGGTCGCCGTCGCGACCTCCGATTTCACCAGATCCATCTTGTCGAGGGCGTCTATGAAGTCGGCCGGCGTTTCGAAATCGAGGTCGATCTCGCCGGAATCGAAGGCATTCAGCGTGGCGTTGAAGTCGGTGCCGTAGTCGATGAACTCGACACTGTCGAGCGGTGCTTCGCCACCCCACCATTTGCCGTTCTCGCGGCGCTTGACCACCGCTTTCTGGCCGACCGCGTAGGAGACCAGTTCGAAAGCCCCGGTGCCAATTGGCTTGGTGGTCGGGTCGGCGCCATCCTTGTCGAAGTCGCGATGCACGACCAGTGCGGGATAGTCGGTGAAGCCCGGTATGATCGCAATGTCGGGTTCGTTGAGCTTCAGCTTGACCGTGTGGTCATCGACCTTGGTGATGGCGCCATCCTTCGCCTTGCCGGTCTTTGTGTCGATCAGCGCACCGACGCGTGCCGCCATGGAATTGCCGGAAGC
Source organism: Mesorhizobium sp. B1-1-7 (assembly GCF_006442705.1). Classification (NCBI taxonomy): domain Bacteria; kingdom Pseudomonadati; phylum Pseudomonadota; class Alphaproteobacteria; order Hyphomicrobiales; family Phyllobacteriaceae; genus Mesorhizobium; species Mesorhizobium sp. B1-1-7. The sequence continues at coordinate 193,517 of NZ_VFWQ01000004.1, forward strand.
ACCCTTCTCGCACCAGCGGTTCAGATTGGCGACCACGTCGTCGGCGTTGAAGGCATCGCCATTGTTCCAGGTCACGCCCTTGCGCAGATGCAGCGTGTATTCGGTGGCATCGTCATTGACGTCCCAGCTTTCGAGCAGGACCGGCTCGAACGTGAACTGGTGGGTGTAGCGGACAAGCGGCTCGAGCCAAGTCCGGGTGACGTTTGCCATTTCCGTCCAGTCATAGGTGCGCGGGTCCTTCTGCGCCTTGACCGACATCGCGACATGCAGCGTCCCACCCTTTTTCGGTTCTTCCGCCAGTGCTTTTGTCGGCGCGGCAAGGCCGATCATGCCATAGGCGAAAGCCGTCGTGGCGCCGAAGGCGCTGGCCAATGCCAGGAATTCGCGCCGGTCCATGCGACCCGCGCGCGCGTCCTCAGCCATCGCCTCGATGGCGGCGGGGACCCGGTCGCTATTGCTTCTGAAAAGTGTCATTTCTTTCTCCCATTGGTTTGGTCGGTTCTTTGCCCGTTCTCTCTCAACTAACGCTGTCCGGCAGCTTTTCCTCGCGCCGGGCGATAAAATCCGCGAGACCCTCGGCGACACCCTCATCGAGCTTCGGCTCTTCATAGTCGGCGAGCATGTTGCGCGCTTTTTCGCGGCCGCGGGTGTCGTGGTCCTTCGCCCCTTCGGCCTTCCACTGTTCGAACGAATTGAAGTCCATGATCGAGGGCATGAAGAAAGCGGACTCGAAATGTTCGAGCGTATGCTGGGTGCCGAGGAAATGGCCCTGCGGCCCCACTTCGCGGATTGCCGCCATCGCTTCCTTGAAGTCGTCGAACGGCAGCCCGCCGGCATATTTATACCAGCCGATGAGCTGTTCGCAGTCGGTGGCGAATTTCGAATAGCCGCAGGTCAGCCCCGCCTCCAGCCATCCGGCGGAATGCCAGATGTAGTTGGCGCCGGCGAGGATGGCGGCGTGCATCAGCATGTTCGCCTCGTAGCCGGCCTGGGCGTCGTTGAGCTTCGAGCCGACATGGAAGCCGGAGGTGCGCCAAGGCAGCCGGTATTTCCTGGCCAGCGCGCCCATCAGGTACATCATCTGGGCCGCCTCCGGCGTGCCGCCCATCGGCGCCCCGGTCTTCATGTCGACCGTGACCATGAACTGTCCGTAGATCTGCGGCGAACCCGGACGCAAGAGCTGCGTGAAGGCGACGCCGGCCAGCGCTTCCGCATTGACCTGCGCGACCGCACCGACCGCGGAGGCCGAGGTCGAGGCGCCGCACAGCGCGAAGGGCGCCAGGATCAGCGGCTGGTTGTGGCGCGCATAGACCTTCATGGCGTCAAGCATGGTGGCGTCCCACACCAGCGGCGAATTGCAGTTGGTGATCGACACCAGGACGGGATTGTCGCGGACGAACTCGTCGCCGAACACGATGCCCGCCATCGCCATCGTGTCCTCGGCACGTTCCTTCGAGGTGACGATGCCCATGAACGGCTTGTCGGAATGCTTCAGCGCCGAATGGATGATGTGGAGGTGACGCTTCGGCACCGCAATTTCCATCGGCTCGCAGATGACCGAGCTCGACGAGTGCAGCGCCGGCGCCATGTAGGCGAGCTTGTGGAAATTGTTGAGGTCGGCGAGCGAGCCGTAACGCCTGTTGTTGTCGAGGTCGCGCACATAGGGTGCGCCATACATCGGCACGAAGATGGAGTTCTTGCCGCCGACGCGCACGGTACGCTCGGGGTTGCGGGCATTGAGGGTAAACTCCGATGGGACCTTGGAGACCAGTTCCATCAAGAGCGCACGGTCGATACGGACGCGCGTCTCGGTGACATCGGCTCCGGCGGCCTTCCACAGGGCGATCGCCTCATCGTCGCGGAACTCGCAGCCCACCTCTTCGAGGATCGAGAGCGATTCCTGGTGGATCAACTCCACCGCCTCGTCAGGGACCATCTGATAGGCGGGGATCTCGCGCACCAGCGTCGGGAACGACGTGACCGGAGCGCCTCGCAGCGCCTTGCGCCCCAGGCGGCCGCCACTTCTGCGGTTGGCGTGTTCGGTCATGGCAACGGCCGGTGCATTCATGGCAACTCATCCTCCAACAGCCCCGTCAACTTAGCGAGGCGAGATATAGCTGTGATGCTGGAAAATCCTGATCTCTTGTATAAACTCTCCTTATGCGAAGCCTGCGCCATCTCCTGCCCTCCGCCGGCAGCCTGATCGTCTTCGAGGCGGCCGGCCGGCTGTCGAGCTTTACCGCCGCCGGTCGCGAGCTCGGCATGACGCAGGCGGCCGTCTCCTACGCCGTGCGCGGGCTTGAGGAACAGCTCGGCGCCAAGCTCTTCCAGCGCCGCCACCGCCAGGTTCTCCTGACGGAAGCCGGCGAGCGCTTCCACGCCGACGTCTCGCTCGGGCTGTCGCATATCCGCAAGTCGGCGGAGGATCTGCGCCTGCAGGCGACCGGCGGCCATGTGACGCTCGCCGCCTCGACCGCCTTCGGCTCGTTCTGGATGATGCCGCGCCTGCAGCAGTTCCGCGACGAACTGCCGGGCGTCGATCTGCGCATCCAGACCGCCGACCGCGACCTCGACATCATCGCCGAGGGCATCCCGCTGGGCGTGCGCGGCGGCGTGCCGCGCGACTGGCCGGATTATCATTCGCTATCGCTTGCCGACGAGGAGATCTTCCCGGTTGCGGGCCCCAATTATCTGGCGAAGTTTGGGCTGCCGGAGACCGTCGCTGAACTTGCCATGCACCGGCTCATCCATCTGGAGGAGCCCTACCGCGAGGCCCCGAACTGGGACGAATGGTTCGCGTCAGCCGGAACCAGCCTGCGCAATGCCGAGCGCGGATTGCGCATCAATGACTATGCCCTGGTGATTCAGGCGGTCATGGAGGGCCAAGGCATATCGCTCGGCTGGCGTCATCTCGTCGAGCGCCTCGTGGCATCTGGGCTGTTGGTGCCCGTGACGGATCATGTGCTGAGGACCGGCATCGGATTCCACGTCATCTGGCCGAAGAACCGCGAACTCAGCGACAATGCCCGCAAGGTCAGGGATTGGCTGGTCGCGCAGGCATAGTTCGTTTGCTCAGTTCGCCCTCGCCCGCGCGATACGAATCCGCCTATACTGTCGTCATGCCCATTCGCCAGCTTTCCGAAACGATGATCAACCAGATCGCCGCCGGCGAAGTCATCGAGCGTCCGGCAAGCGTGGTCAAGGAACTGGTCGAGAACGCGCTCGATGCCGGTGCGAGCAAGGTCGAGGTTGTCACCGCTGGCGGCGGGCTAAACCTGATCCGGGTCACCGATGACGGCTCCGGCATCCCCGAACATGAGCTTTCGCTGGCCATCGCGCGCCACTGCACCTCCAAGCTCGCCGAGGATATCCACGACATTCGCTCACTCGGTTTTCGCGGCGAGGCGCTGCCGTCGATCGGCTCGGTGTCGCGGCTGTCGATCCGCTCGCGCACAGCCTTGGGCGATAGCGCCGCCGAGATCGGCATCGAGGGCGGCCGCATCCTGCCCGTCAGGCCGGCGGCGGCCAATCGCGGCACCACGGTCGAGGTGCGCGACCTGTTCTTCGCGACACCGGCACGGCTGAAATTCATGAAGGGCGAGCGCGCCGAAGGCTCGGCCATCGGCGACGTGGTCAAGCGCATCGCCATCGCCTTTCCCGCCGTGCGGTTTACACTGGCCGGCTCCGACCGCTCGACGCTGGAATTGCCGGCAACCGACGAAAGTGCCGAAGGCAGCCTGCGCCGCGTCGCCCAGGTGATGGGCGCCGAGTTTCCCGACAATTCGATTCCCATCGACGCGATGCGCGAAGGCGTGCATCTGACGGGGCACGTTTCGATCCCCTCCTTCACCCGCGCCAACGCGCTGCAGCAATATGCCTATGTCAACGGCCGGCCGGTGCGCGACAAGCTGATCGCCGGCGCCATTCGCGGCGCCTTCGCCGACGTGCTGCCGCGCGACCGCCACGCGGTGACGGTGCTGTTCCTGACACTCGATCCGGGAACCGTCGACGTCAACGTCCATCCGGCCAAAGCCGATGTCCGCTTTCGCGATCCGGGCCTGGTGCGCGGGCTGATCGTCGGCGCCATTCGCCAGGCACTGGCCGATGCCGGCATCCGTTCAGCCACCACGGGAGCGGCCGGCATGATGGCGGCGTTCCGGCCGGGTGCCGCACCCTACGGTCATGGCGGCCCGGCCAACGGCCATCGAAGCTACGAAGCATCGTACCACGCCTCCGGCTCGGCCGGTTTCGATCCGGCGCGATCGTCGCAGCGGCCGCTCGATATGCAGTTCGACGGCGTGGGTTTCGAGCACCGCGGCTTGCGTGAGCCCGACCAGGCGGCGTTCGATGCCGGCCCGCTTGCCAGCGCCGATGCCCGCGCTGGACAGAGCGAGGCGGCCGAGACGCTGCTCGGCGCGGTGCTCGGTGCGGCACGCGCGCAGGTGCACGAGAACTACATCGTGGCGCAAACCCGCGATTCGCTGGTCATTGTCGACCAGCATGCCGCGCATGAGCGGCTGGTCTATGAAGCGCTTAAGAACGCGCTGCATTCGCGGCCGGTCCCCTCCCAAATGCTGCTTCTGCCTGAAATCATCGACCTGCCGGAAGAGGATGCCGAGCGGCTCGCCATGCATTCGGAAACGCTCGCCCGCTTCGGGCTCGGCATCGAGCGTTTCGGTCCGGGCGCCGTCGCGGTGCGCGAGACGCCGTCGATGCTGGGCGAGACCAATGTCGGCCAATTGGTGCGCGACCTCGCCGACGAGATCGCCGACAACGACACGGTCGAGACGCTGAAGGAGCGGCTGGACAAGATCGCGGCCACCATGGCCTGCCACGGATCGGTGCGCTCCGGCCGGCTGCTCAAGCCCGAGGAGATGAACGCGCTGCTGCGGCAGATGGAGGCGACGCCGGGCTCCGGAACCTGCAACCATGGGCGGCCGACCTATATCGAGCTCAAACTGGCTGATATCGAGCGGCTGTTCGGGCGGCGGTGAAGACTGCGGCCTGCGAGGTTCGCCGGCGCGCCCCCACCCCGCTGCTTCGCAGCGACCCTCCCCACGAGGGGGAGGGTGAAGGGCTGGGCTCCCCACCTCCCCCTTGTGGGGAGGTCGGACCGAAGGTCCGGGTGGGGGTCCGAAAAGAGCCGCTTAAGCGGCTCTTTTCGGACCAAGGAACAATCCCAACTCCCTGATTCACCGCTTCAAATTGACCACGATCACACCCCCGAGCGCCAGCGCGCCGCCGAGGATGCCGAGCAGGGTCGGTACTTCGCCGAGCCAGAAGAAGCCGATCAGGGCGGACACCGGCGAGACCAGATAGAGGAAATTCGAGGCACGCGCCGCAGGCAGGCGCGACAGGGCGGTCGCCCAGGCGGCATAAGCGATCAGGCTCGGCACGATGCCGAGATAGATGACGGCGCCGAGACCGGCCGTGTCGGCGACAGCTGCCTGCTGGAAAGCGGCAGGCAGGAAGGGCGCGAGGCAGAGCGCGCCGAGCACCATGTTGGAGGCCGAAATGGTCAACGGATGGTGGCGGGCGAACAGCGGCTTCTGGACGATGGTGTTGACGGCCGAGCACAGCGCTGAGCCCAGCACCAGCAGAGCACCGGCATTGAAGTGCAGGCCGTTGCCGTCGGCCATGGCAATGATGCCGATGCCGGCGAAGGAAATAACGGTGCCGAGCCACGCCATGCCGGAGAAGCGCTCGCCCAGAAGCGCCATCGCCATGATGGCGGTGAAGATCGGGCTGACATTGATGATGAAGCCGGCGGCACCGGCCGAGACGGTCAGTTCGCCGAAATTGAGCATGGCGGTGTAGAGCGCGACGAAGATGGCGCCGCCAAAGGCGAAGCGCCACAATTCGCCGATCCGGGGCAGCGCCGGGCGCTTGACGGCAAGGAAGATCGCCGCCGGCACCGCGGCGATGGCGAAGCGCATGGCGCCGAGTTCCAGCGGCTGAAAGGCAGCGAGGCCGGCGCGGATCGCCGGGAAGGCGGACGCCCAGCCGACCACTGTCAGGGCCACGGCGACGATGGCCGTCGTGTCCATGCGCTGTGTCTGATTCAACGTGCCCGTCATCGCACCCATCTCACTCTCCTCGCTTTCGTCTCGTCCTGAAAGGCAGAAAACGCCATTTTCGGCCCGTTGACAAACGACCAAATCGAGGATCACCTGTGACTATGGATCACAGCTCAGATACGATGGTGCCTCTCGAAACCCTGCGGGCCTTCGACGCGGCGGCGCGAACCGGCAGCTTTTCGGCGGCGGCCGAGAAACTCAACATCACCCACGGCGCGGTCAGCCGGCAGATCGCCAAGCTCGAGGATTGGCTGGGGCTGAAAGTGTTCGACCGGGGCGCCCGGGGCGTCTCGCTGACGATCGAAGGCAACCGGCTGCATCTGCGCACGTCGGAAGCTTTCGCGCTGATATCGAGCCATTCCGACCGCTGGGTAGAGCCGCGCGGCACGGCGGTCGTGCGGCTGACCTCGATCCCATCGGTGAGCGGGCTTTGGCTGATGCCGCGCATGGCGGCCCTGGAGAACAATCCCTCCAAGCTGCGCATCGTGCTCGATGTCGACGTCCGCCAGGCCGACCTTGCCGACGAGGGCATCGACCTGTCGATCCGCTGTGGCCGCGGCGGCATTCCGGGCCGTGTTTCGGTGCAGCTTTTCGAAGAGCATGTCTTCCCAGTCGCCTCACCGGAGTTGGCGCGCGAGATCGGCCGCGGTGACCCGGCCCGGCTGCTCAGATTTCCGCTGATCAACGATTCCGACGCCTCCGGCTGGCGTGCCTGGTTCGCGGCGCAAGGCATGGACTACCGGCCGCGCCCACAGGACCGCCGCTTCGAGGACTACAATCTGGTGCTCGACGCGGCCGCCTATGGGCTCGGCATCGCGCTGGCGCGGCCGCCGCTGAGCGGGCATCAGCTGACGTCGGGCCGCATCACCGCCGTCGATGAGCGCACAGCGCTCAATCCGGTGTCCTACTGGCTCGATCGGCCGATAGGACGGCCACGCACGGCCGCGGCCGATCTCGCCCGCCGCATCGCGCAGCAGGCCGGCTTGGCGGCGGAGAAGGTCGAGGCGTTCATAGAGGCCGAGCGATAGGCTCCAACATATTCCTGGCTGATCCGGATTTCAGCGAAACAGCAGCAGGACGAACCCGAAGATCATGGTCGCCAACAGGCCGGTCATGGTCGAAACAAAGCCGATCTTCACCAGCAGGCGTTCGGGGTTCGGCGCCGCACCGTGGGATTGATTGGCCGGTCTGTGCCGTCCTGCCGGTGTATCCGGAGCGGCACTGCCGCGTGGAACCGGAGCCGGCGGCGGGATGAACGACAGCAGGGACAGGCCCGCGGCCCTGGCGGGAGCGTTATCGTTGGCTGTTGTCGAAGGCGGCACGAAGCCGCGCTGCGTTTCGGCTTCGGGCGTTGCCTTTCTCGCCGCGACCGTTGCCAGCACCGCCTCGTCCCTTGTCTCGAGCTGCGCCTGATAGGCCTCGACAATACCGGCCGAAGCAATCTGCTGCGATCTGACGGCCATCGGCGCCGCAGGCATCGCCAGCAGAGCCGGCGCCGTCCGTTGAGCGAACAGGGAGGGTGTGGCTGGCTGGACCAATTCCCTGACCAAAGCCGCCCTGACCGGATCGGCTTTCGCCAACGGCACGGGTTGCGGCGTCATCGCTTCCTTGAGCAAGGAAGCCAGGCGGGCGGAAGAAGTATCCATCGTGCCCCCAACAAAAGCGCTTTTCGCACCCGTCGTAGCGCCTCAGCATTGTCTGAGGCTTGTCGCATGCTTGACCCGGCCGCAGATTTGTGGCGATGAAATCTCCATGACATTCGGCACCAGCGCATGATGAACCGTTTTGAAGGCCCGGGCGGCAAGGAAGCCCGCATCCGCTATCTCGATGGCGATTTCCAGGTCACCAGCCCCGGCTCGTTCGTGCGCTGTGCCGTGACAGGGGAAAGCATCCCGTTGGATGAGCTGAAATACTGGAGCGTCGTCAGGCAGGAGCCTTACGTGAACGCCACCGCTTCGCTGCGCCGCGAAATCGAGGTGCATCCGGAACTGCGCAAGCGCAGCTAGCCCTTCAGCTTGCGCTGCCGCCAGGCATCGAGCGTTTCCTCGATGATGCGCTCAGGCACATGGTCGAGTTCGAACACCGTGTCGATTTCCAGCACGTCGAGGCGGTCGAGGAAGTCCTGCGGGGCGCCGTGGCGCAGTCGGGCGGCATCCTTGGCCGTGGTGATGAGGGCGAGGCCTTCGGCGCGCGCCGTCATCGCCAGTTCGGCCAGCTCGTCCTCGGCGTAGAAATGATGGTCCGGGAAGGGCCGCGAAAGAGCCACCTCGCCGCCGGCCTCCCGAATGGTGTCGAAGAATTTCTCGGGATGGCCGATGCCGGCGAAGGCCAGGAACCGCTTGCCGGCGAGCCCCGCCTTGCTGCTTGGCTCGGTGTGGGCCTCGAAGATCGGCCGGCCGGCGCGCGCGGCCTGGCGCACCACGGGGTCGGCGGCGCTGCCCTCGCCCATCTTCAAGAGCCCGCTGGTGAAGACCAGCTGGTCGACGATTTTGGCCCGGAGCGGGCCGCCCGGGATGACGCGGCCATTGCCGATGCCGTAGCGGGCATCGACCACGACCAGCGCATAATCGATATGGATGCGCGCGCTTTGAAACCCGTCGTCCATGATCAGGAAATCGCAGCCGTGCCTTTCCAGCAGCAGCCGGGCGCCGGCGGCGCGATTGGGCGTCACCGCAACTGGCGCATGTTCGGCGAGCAGCAGCGGCTCGTCGCCGACATGCCTGGCGCTGTCGTGATGGCTATCGACGACATGCGGCTCGGCGAAAGAGCCGCCATGGCCGCGTGACAGGAAGCCGGGCTTGAGCTGCATGCGCTTGGCCTGTTGGGCGAGCGCGATGGCCACCGGCGTCTTGCCGGTGCCGCCGACGGTGAAATTGCCGACGCACAGGACCGGCGCCTCGATCTTCTCGCGCCGCGCGCGCCGCATGCCGCGGCCGGCGACGAACGCATAGACGGCCGACAGCGGCGACAGTGCCAGGACTTTCCAGTCCGGCTCTTCCCACCAGAATGGTGGTGCTTCGGACGCCACGTTAACGCCCGTTGGCGCCCTTCAGGCGCGACTTGACGACCAGGGGCTGGATATAGGGTTCAAGCGATTTCAGCGTGCGCGCCAGAGCGCCGCGCATCTCGTCGACGGTCGCGATGCCCGCCGCCATCATTTCGTGGCGCGCCACTTCGTTGGTCAAAAGGAAGTTGACAGCACCGGCCAGCATGTCGCGGTCGCGCACCAGCTTGGCGCCGCCGCTGTCGATCAGGCGCTGATAGGCCTCGCGAAAATTCTGCACATTGCGGCCGGCCAGAACCGCCGTATCGAGCATGGCCGGTTCAAGCGGGTTCTGCCCGCCCTCGGAGGTCAGCGAGCGGCCGACGAAAGCAATCTCGGTCAGCCTGAGATAGAGCCCCATCTCGCCGATCGTATCGCCGAGCAGGATATCGGTGTCGGGCCCGATGCGATCGCCCTTGCTGCGCCGCGCGACCTTCAGACCCATGCCGGAAATTTGCGCGGCAAGGGCTTCGGCGCGATCGGGATGGCGCGGAACGACGATCGTCAGCAGGCCGTGGTGACGCTTGTGCAGTGTCGCGTGGACTTCCGCGGCGACTACCTCCTCGCCATCATGGGTCGAGATCGCCGCCCAGGTCGGACGGCTGCCGATCTGTCGCTGCAAGGTGCCCAGCGCCCGATCGTCGACCGGCGGCGGGTTGGTGTCGACCTTGAGGTTGCCCGACACCGTGACCGGCCGGGCGCCCAGCGCGCGAAAACGCTCGCCGTCGACATCGGATTGAGCGACGACATGGGCGAGGTTCTCGAACAGCGCCTCGGCGATGTTGGCCCGCTTCTTCCACGAGGTGAACGAGCGGTCGGACAGCCGGCCGTTGACCAGCACCTGCGGCACGTGGCGCGCGCCAAGCTCGAGGATGGTCATCGGCCAGATCTCGGATTCGGCGATGATCGCCAGGTCCGGCCGCCAGTGATCGAGGAACCGGCTGACCGCCGGCTTCAGGTCGAGCGGCACATATTGGTGGATGATGCGGTCGCCGAGCCGCTCGTCGGCGACCTGGGCCGATGTCACAGTGCCGGTGGTCAGCACGATGTTGACGCCATAATCGAGAATGCTCTCGACCAGCGGCACGACGGCGATGGTCTCGCCGACGCTCGCGGCATGGATCCAGATCACCGGCCCTTCGGGGCGCGGGCGGCCGGCGACGCCGTAGCGCTCGCGGCGGCGGTTGCGGTCCTCCTTGCCGCGCGAGGTGCGCCAGGCGACATAGGGTCCGACCAGCGGATAGGCGGCGGCACCGGCGAACCGGTATGCCGTCAGCATGGCGCGCGCCCAGCGACCGCTCATCGCGGGCCATCCACGAGACGGTAGGCCTCGGTGGTGGCGGCGTTGAGCGCGACCGTCACTTCCTGGCGCTTGCGCTCCATTTCGGCTTCGTCGGCGTCGGCCGGCACGAAGATCGGCGTGCCGATGGTCACCGCGGAACGGCCGAACGGCAGGTTGATGGTGGTCTTGTCCCAGCTCTTCTCCAGCACCTTGCGGCGGCTGGTGGCGATGGCGACTGGCAGCAGCGGCCGGCCCGAGAGGCGCGCCAGGAGGACGATACCGAGCCCCGCGTCGCGCGGCGTGCCGTGGGGAATGTCTGCGATCATGGCGACGTTCTTGCCGGCCGTGAGCGACTTTTTCAGGGCGATGAGCGCCTTGGCCCCGCCCTTGTCGAGATGCCTGGCATTCTCGCGGCCGCCCGAGCCGCGCACAGCCTCGATGCCGAATTTCTCCAGCATCAGCGCGTTGAGCTCGGCATCGGCACTGCGCGACACCATGGCGACCAGCGGCTTGCGCTTGGGATAATAGGCCGGCGTCAACAGATGCTGGCCGTGCCACAGGGCGATGATGCCGGGCTCGAACTCGGCGTAGGCGCCTCCCGAAAAGCGCGCCGATCCGGCGACCAGCGGGCTGGTCAGGCGCACCAGGCGCACGAATTGCGCCAGCAGGCTGGCAATGGCGTTCTTGACGAATCGCGACTGCGCGAGGGGTTCGCGGATCTTGCGCCAGAAGGTCTTGGTCGTGCGGCTGCCTCCCCTGCCCGTGGGCGCGGCATCGCCGGCTGGCCCTTTCGCCAGGTCATGCTCCATCGAGGTCAACCGGCAGCCTTGCTGTCGGGGTCCAGGAGACGGTGCAGATGAACGACGAAATAACGCATATGGGCATTGTCCACGCTGGCTTGCGCCTTGGCTTTCCACGCCGTGTGCGCGGATTGATAGTCGGGATAGATGCCGACGATGTCGAGCCCGTCGAGGTCGCGGAACTCCGTGCCGCCAAGCTTCTTCAGTTCGCCGCCGAACACCAGATGCAAAAGCTGTTTCTTTCCGTCTTCCGCGGCCATGTCGATCCTTCACATATCGTGAGTTTGTGACAGGTCTAGACCAAAGCCGTCGACTTTGGAACCTTCGAAAACGCTTTCACGCGTCCAGCCCGGCGATGACGTCGACCAGCACCGCCAGCAGGTCGCCGCTGCCGGCGGCGAGCGCGCCGTGGCGGGTCACCTCGCCGGCATAGAGTGGCGCACGGCCATGCGGGTCGAGCAACTGCCCGCCGGCCTCGCGCAGGATGAGGTCGGCGGCGGCAATGTCCCAGTCATGCGCGTTCGGCTTGACGAAGGTGCCGTCGAGCGTGCCGTTGGCGATCATCGCCACGCGGTAGGCAAGCGAAGGGCTATAGGGCGCCCGCGTCAGCCGCTTCTGCCAGCTGGCCGGCATCAGGTCGATGAGCTGCTTCAACCCTGAAATCTCAGCCTTCTCGCCGGGCTGGCGCACCGCGATGCGCTTGCCGTTGCGGAAGGCGCCCTGGCCGGGCAGCGCCCAATAGGTCTCGTTCAACGCCGGGCATTCGAGCACGCCGGCGAGCGTGCGGCCATTTTCGACGACGGCGACGCTGACGCACCAGGTGCGCTGGCCCTCCAGGAAGCCGCGCGTGCCATCGATCGGGTCGACGACGAAGGTGCGGCGCGCCGAAAGCCGGGCGGGATCATCGACAGTCTCTTCCGACAGCCAGCCATAATCCGGCCGTGCCGCCAGTAGCGTCTGGCGCAGATAAGCATCGGCGGCGTGATCGGCCTCGCTCACCGGCGAAGTGCCGCCCTTCATCCAGACCTGCGGGCTTTGGCCGAAGTAGCGCATAGCGATGACCCCAGCCTCGCGGGCGGCTTCGCGCAGCAGCGGCAGGTCTTCCGTAGCGTCGGTCGAGATCAGCTCATGCTCCGGCAAGGGTCATGCCTTCGATCAGAAGCGTGGGGGCCGCCGTGCCGAAATTGCGGTCGAGGTCATCAGCCGGCACCATGTTCAGGAACATGGTCTTCAGATTGGAGGCGATGGTGACTTCAGCGACCGGATAGGCCAGCGCGCCATTCTCGATCCAGAAGCCGGAGGCGCCGCGGCTGTACTCGCCGGTGATCATGTCGACGCCCTGGCCGAACACTTCGGTGACGTAGAAGCCGCTCCTGAGCGACTTGATCATGTCCTGCGGCGAGCGTTCGCCCGGCTCGATGGCTAGATTGGTGGAGGATGGGGAGACGGAGGAGCCGCTGCGCGATCCACGCCCGTTGGTGACAAGGCCAAGCTCACGCGCGGCGGACGTCGACAGGAACCAGTGGTTGAGGACGCCCTTTTCGACCATCAAGAGCTTCTCGCCCTCGATGCCTTCGCCGTCGAACGGACGCGACGCCTGGCCACGCCGCCGCAGCGGTTCGTCGGTGACGGTGATGGCGGCAGCCGCGACCTGCTTGCCCATCATGTCGCGCAGGAACGAGGTTTTGCGCGCGACGGAGGCGCCATTGATGGCGCCGGCAAGATGGCCGGCGATGCCGCGGGCAACCCGCGGGTCGAACACTACGTCGACCGGCCCGGTCGCCGCCTTGCGCGCGCCGATGCGACGCACCGCGCGCTCGCCGGCCTTGCGGCCGATGTCTTCGGGCGCATCGAGATCGCTAAAATGCAGGCGCGAGGAGAATTCATAGTCGCGCTCCATGCCGGTGCCCTCGCCGGCAATGACGCTGGCCGAGCGCGAAAAGCGCGAGACGACATAATGGCCGAGAAAGCCGTGCGAGGTGGCCAGCACAAGGCCGCCCATGCCGGCACCGGCGCTGCTGCCGGACGAATTGGTGACGCCCTTGACGGCAAGCGCCGCCGCTTCCGCCGCCAATGCCGCCTCCTTCAACTGGTCGGCCGACACTTCGGTGGCGTCGAACAGGTCGAGATCGGGCGTCCGCTTGGCAAGCAGCGCCGGATCGGCAAGGCCCTGATAGGGATCCTGCGGCGACACCTTCGCCATCGCCACGGCGCGCTCGGCGAGCGCTTTCGGGTCGGACGCGGCGGTCGCCGAAACGCTGGCGACCTTCTGGCCGACGAAGACACGCAGCGCAACGTCCTCGCTCTCGGAAGCCTCGGTGGCCTCGACCTTGCCGAGCCGTACCGACACGCCGGTGGAGCGGCCGCGCACGGCCACCGCGTCGGCGGCATCGGCGCCGGCCTTTTTGGCAGCCTCGACCAGCGCAGCAACGCGATCGGTCAGTCTTGCAGCGTCTGTTATATCGGACATGCCTGTGATTCCTGCTGTTGCGGCCAGCGTCTGGCTGCTGCCCACCCATCTATTGTTCCGGTCCGGCTTGTGCAATGGCACAGGCCTCTATCAAAATGCAGCTTCACGGCTTCCTTCCGGAACCGAGTGAAGCAAAAACGCAGCCCGCAGCCTGCACGGAGCATGTTCGATGACGCCTTTCCATCTCGCCTTTCCGGTCCGTGATCTCGATGAAACCCGCATTTTCTATGGCGAGGTGCTGGGCTGCGCGATCGGCCGCTCGTCGACGACCTGGGTCGATTTCGATCTCTTCGGCCACCAGATGTCGGCGCATTTGCGGCCACAAGCCACACCATCCGCCAGCGACGGCAAGGTTGATGGCATTTTGGTGCCGATCCCGCATTTCGGCGCCGTGCTGCTGATGGACGACTGGCAACGCCTGGCGGCACGGCTGGAAGCGCGCGACGACATCGACTGGCTGGAACGGCCGATGGTGCGCTTCAAGGGCGAGCCCGGCGAACAGGCGACGCTGTTCATTCGCGATCCCTCAGGCAATGCCTTGGAATTCAAGGGTTTCCGCTCGCTGGAGCAGGTTTTCGCGCATTGAGGTGGAGCGAGCCTGGACTCACGAGCCGACGACCGGCGTCCAGATCACATCCTCGATCTTCCGCGCGCCGGTCGCCAGCATCGCCAGCCGGTCGAAGCCGAGCGCGATGCCGCTGGCCTGCGGCATGATGGCAAGGGCGGCGAGAAAATCCTCGTCCAGCGGGTATCGCTCGCCATAGATGCGCTCCTTCTCGTCCATTTCGAGGATGAAGCGCCGGCGCTGCTCGGCCGGGTCGGTCAGTTCGCCAAAGCCGTTGGCAAGCTCGACCCCGCAGCAATAGAGCTCGAAGCGCTCGGCGACGCGGGCATCCCCGGGGCTCGGCCGGGCAAGTGCAGCCTCGGCGACCGGGTATTCGCACAGGATGGTCGCGCGGCCGATGCCCAGATTGGGCTCGATCTTTTCCACCATGACGCGGCTGAACAGGTCGGCCCAGCTGTCGTCGGGCGCTGTGCGCAGGCCAGCCTTGATCAAAGCGGCGTAAAGCGCCTCGCGGTCTGTGCTCCCGTCGGCGGCGACCGTGGCCAGGAGATCGATGCCGGAATAATGGGTGAAGGCATCCGCCACCGTCAGCCGCTCAGGCTCGGCGAACGGATCGCAATCGCGGTCCCGGAAGGAAAAGCGCGTGGCCCCTGCCCTGGTCGCCGCCAGCGCCAGCAGATCGGCACAGTCGCGCATCAGGCTCTCATAGGTCTCGCCCACCCGGTACCATTCGAGCATGGTGAATTCGGGATGGTGCAAGGGACCGCGCTCGCGGTTGCGGTAAACCGAACCCAGGCTGAAAATGCGCTGTTCGCCGGCGGCAAGCAGCTTCTTGCAGGCGAATTCGGGCGAGGTGTGCAGATAAAGCGGCGACCGGGCGCCATCGGGCCCGACCACCTCCGTGGCGAAAGCCGCCAGATGCGCCTCGTTGCCGGGCGAGACCTGCAGCGCCGCCGTTTCCACCTCGATGAAATCCTGGGCAGCGAACCAGTCGCGCAAGGCGGTGGTCAGGCCGTTGCGCAGCATCAGGCGCGGGCGACGGTCGGCGTGAACGTCAGGCGTCCACCAGGGCGAAGCGGCGGTCATCGCCGGGCCGCGGGCGTGTCAGTTTGCACTGGGGGCTGGCGGTTCGCGCCGAGATGCGCTAGGCCCCCATCCAGCGCCGCAGAAGCCGGCAAACGCCCATCAACTCTCGCAGGATAAAAAACCGTGGTGAAAGTCATCGCCAGTTCGCTCCGCAAAGGCAATGTCGTCGAAAAGGACGGCAAGCTTTATGTGATCCTCTTTGCCGAAAACATCCACCCAGGCAAGGGCACCCCGGTGACGCAGCTCGACATGCGCCGCATCGGCGACGGGGTGAAGGTCTCGGAGCGCTACCGCACCACCGAGCAGGTGGAGCGCGCCTATGTCGAGGAGCGCGAGCACACCTTCCTCTACGCCGACGGCGAAGGCTATCACTTCATGAACCCGGAAACCTACGACCAGGTGGCGGTGTCGGAAGCCGTGGTCGGCGACGCCGCGCCCTATCTGCAGGAAGGCATGCCGGTGCAGGTCTCGCAGTTCAACGGCATCGCGATTTCCCTTGTGCTGCCGCAGCGCGCCACCTTCGAAGTGGTCGAGACCGAACCGACCACCAAGGGCCAGACGGCATCGTCCTCCTACAAGCCCGCCGTCCTCTCCAACGGCGTCCGCACCACCGTGCCGCCGCACATCGCGCCCGGCACCCGCGTGGTGGTGATGACGGCGGATGGCGCGTATGTGGAGCGGGCGAAGGACTGAGGGGGGCGCCCTTAGGTCCGCCAATCCCAAGCTGGAAGCCAAGCGTCACCTCACTGCTTGAAACAGTGCTCGCGGTGCCATTGCAGGAAATGCGGATGCGGGCGTTCGAGCTGTCGGCGGGGCGAAATCGCGCGGCGAGTCCTGTTTATGAACGTCTGCACGCTTGCCAGGTCGTTAACCTGCCTCGATATCAGGATTTCCAGATCATCGGATAGGCTGATTAGTCCTCGATCGAACATCCAATGCGCGGTACCGGATAGCGCGATCCCATTGCTGACGATATCTGGTCCATTCTTTTCGACAGGTCGAATATGGGCGGCAGAAACCTCTGCTCGACCGCCTCCATTTATCAGCTTCAGTCCCGTGATCGCACAGCGCTCGTCATAGGCGCGCAAGACGATGCGGCGGAAAATACGGTCCCGCACGATTCGCGATCCGATGTAGCTCACACGATCACGACTCTGCTCGAACTGGAATGCGGCCCCCTCGTCCTCAAACCCGGAGGAAATGCCGGTCTCATCCACGCGTGGCAGCAGCAACTCACGGGCATCAAGGCCAAGATCGACAATACGGTTGAAATCGCTTGGACTGATTGGCCGGACGGCAGATTGAGCGCGGCCGGAAATCCGTCCTTGGTCGTTAAGCAGACCCCGCTCAGCGAGACCGTCTGTCCCATTAAATGGAACAGGATTGGCAAAATCGAGGTATGATCCTGGCTCAATCAAAGCGAGATACATACCAGGCGCAGCGGGATCGGGAATAACCTGCTGGACTTTGGCCATGGCGAAATAGCCGCGGGTATCATCCACTTTGCTTGGTTCGTAGTAGATGATCCAGTCACCAACGCATGCTTCCACACGACGCAGATACTGGCTGGGGAACTGATATCGCTCAGCGGGGCTGTCGTCGTAGATCGAATCCGACCGGTGGATGAAGACCCCGAATCCCATGATCTTCCTGTAATTTTGGGGATATCCGCCGAGATGTAGCACCAAAATTCGATCTTGGAAGCTTAGTCTAGGCCAGAGAAATTACCCTCTCCGACAAACCGCTCCAGATTTTTTCACGGGGGCAGTCGCAAAGGGCCCGCCCGGTTCGTCCTTTGAGCAAAGAAGGAGGACGCCATGAGAAAACTTATCGTCACCGAATTCATCAGCGTCGATGGCATCGCCGAGGTCGAGAAGCTGCCAAGCATCACCTGGAACGATGAGATGAACAGCTTCAAGGAGGACGAACTGGCCGACAGCGGCGCCATGCTTCTGGGGCGCACGACCTATGAGATCTTTGCCGGTTCGTGGCCTGATGAAACCGGAACCTTCGCCGACCGGTTCAACGCGCTGCCGAAGTATGTCGCTTCCAGCACCTTGAAGGCGCTCGACTGGAAACCGGCCGAACTGCTCAAGGGGCCACTGCCGGTGGCGGTGCGAGCCCTGAAGGAAGGCAGCGGCGGCAACATCTATGTGCATGGCAGCCTGAGCGTCGCGCAGGAACTGCTGCGCCACGGTCTGGTCGACCGCGTCAGGCTGCTCAGCTATCCCGGCGCCGTCGGCCAGGGCAAGAAGCTGTTCCCGCCTGGTGAACAAGTGCCGCTTGAGTTGATCTCCGCAACGCCATTCAGCAACGGGGTTGTAGCGCTTGAGTATGTGCCGATGGCGGCGAAGTCGTAATGGGCTTCCATGCCTGGATGACAACAGCAGTCGACCTTGGCGACCAATTGCCGGCGTCGCACCGTCCTTACCCGGCTTCCTTGGCCCGCCTCCCCTTGGCGGCGGCGCCATTCCGCGCCTCCACCACCCGCTCCACCTCCCGCTTCAGCTGATCCTTGATCGCCACCGTCTCGTTCATCAGGGCGTCGATCTTCAGGAAATCGAGCACGCGGTATTTCGACACAGTCGGGCGGACCAGGATATCGGGCTGGGTTTGTCTCAGCTTGTTGGCGGTGATCGATTGCATCATCAACTGCGTGGCGCCGAACATCAGATCGACGGAGGTGGGGTGCTTGCGGTCGGCTTCTTCCGGCGCGCCGACCACGTCGACGCCGATGATGATGTCGGCATCGTTCTCGATCAGGTCGAACGGCACGGGGTTGTAGATGCCGCCGTCGATCAGCAGGCGGCCGTTGCGCATCACCGGGCGGAACACGGCGGGGATGGCGGCCGAGGCGGCAAGTGCCGAATGCAGATCGCCGTCGTCGAACACGGCGAGCTTGTGGCCGAAATAGTCGGTCGCCGTCACCTTCAGCGGGATCTTCAGCTCGGCGAAGGTTTCGGGAATGGCGTCGGGCAGGAAGGCCTTGAGGATGCGCTCGACATTGAACTGGCTGACGCGGATGCCGCCCTGCATGGCTTCGGCGATCGTGCCCGGCCGGGCCCGCCACATGCGGCTTGCCACCTCGGCGCGCCGGCCGAGGACCGAGCGGGCATAGTCGTGGATGTCCTTGCCGGTCATGCCGGCGGCCATGCCGGCGCCCATGATGGCGCCGATCGACGAGCCGGCGATCGCCACCGGCCGGATGCCGAGCTCGTCCAGCGCCTCGATGACATGGATATGCGCCAGGCCTCGTGCGCCGCCACCGCCGAAGGCTATTCCAAAAGTCGGGCTCATCCCTTGCCGGCTCCGGCCAGCGGAGGTCCGACGACCATGATGGTCGGTTCGGCCGACAGCAGCTTCTTCGCCGCCGCCTTGACCTGGTCGAGCGTCACCGCGTTGATGTAGCCGGCGCGCCGCTGCATGTAGTCGATGCCGAGATCGTCGAGCTGCAGCTCGACCAGCGTCGCCGCGATGGAACTCGAGGAGTTCAGATTGCTGATGGCGTAGGCGCCGATCAAATATTTCTTGGTTGCGGCGAGCTCAGCCTCGGTCGGGCCGTCCTCAGCCAACCGCTTGGCGACGGCGCGCACGATGCCGAGCGTCTCGGCCGCGCGGTCCGATCGCGTGCCGGTGGTGACGATCAGCGCGTTGGCGTGGTCCTGGTTGACCAGCGAGGAATCGACGCTGTAGGCCAGCCCGCGCTTTTCACGCACCTCCTGGAACAGGCGCGAGGTGAAGGTGCCACCGCCGAGGATCTCGTTCATCAGCACCGCCGGGAAGAAATCCACAGCCTTGCGCTTCACGCCGGGCCAGGCGAGCTGCAGCGAGGTCTGCGGCAGATCGTAATTGACCTCCAGATGCTGCGCCAGCTTCGGCTCGATATCGGCGACGGGGGCGAGCGCCTGTTTCTCAGGCAGGTTTCCGAACACCATGTCCAGCTTCTTCTTCAACGTCCCGGCATCGATGGCGCCGACCACTGCGACATGCAGGCCGCCGCGTGCGAACACCGCCTTGTGCAGCGCGTTGAGATCTTCCTGCGTGATGGCGGCGATGCTCTGCCTGGTGCCCTGGTCGGAGCGCGAATAGGGGTGGTCGCCATAGATGGCGCGGGCCCATCGGTTCTGCGCGACCGTGTCGGGGTCATTCTCGTTGGCGATGATGCCAGACAGGATCTGGGCACGGATGCGGTCGATCGGCGCCTGGTCGAAGCGCGGCTCGTTGACCGCCAGCCGCAGCAGGTCGAAGGCCTCGTCGCGCTGTTCGGCCAGCATGCGCATCGAGCCGTAGATGCCGTCGCGGTTCTCCTCGAAGCCCATCTCGGCGCCGGCATCGTCGAGCCTGATCTGGAAGGCTTCCGAATCGAGCGGGCCGGCGCCCTCGTCGAACAGGCCGGTCATCAGGTTGGCCAGCCCTTCCTTGCCCGGCGGATCCTGCGTCGAGCCGCCGCCGAAGACGAAACGAACGGCGACCACCGGCACGGAATAGTCCTCCACCAGCCAGGCGGTGACGCCCTTCGAGGAGGTGACGGACTGGATCTCCATGGCGCGGGCGGCAAGTGCCGGCAGGACCAGGAAGAGGATGGCGAGGACGAAAGTTGCGAGCGTGGTGGCCACGCGCGGTCTTCCCTTCTCCCCTTGCCGGAGAAGGTGGCCGAGCGAAGCTCGGTCGGATGAGGGGTGCTCCAGCTTGGCAAGGACGGCACCCTGTCGCGCACCCCTCATCCGTCTCGGCGCTGCGCGCCGATCCACCTTCTCCCACAAGGGGAGAAGGGAAGGCGCGTTCACGGCTTCGTGTATGTGCATCGACCGCTTCATCATCAATTCCCCGCCTGTTGCTGCGGCAAGAGATAGCCGGTGGTCGAGTGGGCCAGCACCAGATAGCGCGCGGCGACGTCCTTGACCTCGTCCGCGGTGACCTTGCGGATGCGGTCGGGCCATTGCTGGACATCCTGCACATTGCCGCCGGTGGCCAATGTCGAGCCATAGATTTCGGCCATGGAATCCTGCTTGTCGCGGGCAAAGACCATAGACCTGACATAGCGGTCCTTGGCCTTTTCGAGTTCTCCGGGCGTGACGCCGCCGCTGGCGATACGCGCCACCTCCGCATCGACAGCAGCTTCGATGTCGGCGAGCCTGGCGTCGCCGCGCGGCGAGCCATAGACGGTGAAATTGGTGTCGTCGAGCATGGTGCCCTGGAAATACGCGCCGGCGTTGGAGGCGATGCCCTGCTTGACCACCAGCGCCTGGTAGAGCCGGCTGCGGTTGCCGCCACCGAGGATCTCGGCAAGCAGATCGAGCGCCTCAGCCTCGCCCGGCTTGGCGGTGTGGTAGGACGGCACCACCCATTGCGTCGAAAAGCTGGGCACGCTGACGCGGGCGTCGGAAAGCGTGACGGTGCGCTTGGTATTCTGCTCCGGTTCGACCGGGCGCACGCGCGGCGGCAGGTCCGGCCCGCGCGCCACCTTGCCGTAGGTCTTTTCGGCCAGCGCCCGCACCGCGTCGGGCTCGACATCGCCGGCGACGATCAGCACGGCGTTGTTGGGCCTGTAATACTTGTCATAGAAGGCGGTGGCATCGGTGCGGTTGAGCTGCTCCATCTCCTGCATCCAGCCGATCACCGGAATGCGGTAGGGCTGGTTCTGCCACAGCGTGGCATCGACTTCCTCGTCGAGCACGGCCTGCGGATTGTTGTCGATGCGCGAGCGGCGCTCCTCGAGGATGACATCGCGCTCGGTCTTGATGACGTCGTCGGTGAGGATGAGGTTGCGCATGCGGTCGGCCTCGAAGCTCATCATCTGTTCGAGCGCCGAGGGCGCCACCGTCTCGTGGAAAGCGGTGTAGTCATAGGAGGTGAAGGCGTTGTTGGAGCCGCCGATATCGGAGACGGCACGGTCGAACTCGCCGGCCGCGTGATGGGTCGTCGCCTTGAACATCAGATGCTCGAAGAAGTGGGCGATGCCGGATTTGCCCGGCGGCTCGTCGGCGCTGCCGATCTTGTACCACACCATGTGGGTGACGATGGGCGCACGGTGGTCGGGAATGACGACCACTTCCATGCCGTTGTCGAGCAGGAAATCCGTCACCTTGAACTCGGCCGGCACGGTGTCGGGCAATACGGGGCTGGCGGCCGGCACCGGGCCGGTCATGACAAAAGCCAGCGACGTCGCCAGCAGTGCTGCCCGTAGCCATTCAACTCTGGGTGTCATCAATGGCTCCGGTTTTCTCTTCGTTTTGACGCAATTCCCGTGGGAAAACCGCTTCACACTTTTCCTGGAATTGCTTGGACAGGACGATAGGCAAGGTGCTGGCGACAAGCAAAGCGAATTGTTGTTGCCGGCAAAGGCGGCGGCAAAGAGGCCTCTGAACGCAAGCGTGTCAGCCAGCCTCGATGAAGCGGATGATGGTCTCGCCGTAGTTGCGCTCGTCGAGCACGGAAAAGCCGGCGCCTGGCTCGAAGGGAACCGCCGCGGTCTCCTCGACCACGCAGAGTGCGCCGGGCCGCAGCCAGCCGCCGGCCTTGGCCGACTGCAGGGCGCGCTCGCCAAGGCCCTTGCCGTAGGGCGGATCGGCGAAGACGAGGCCGAACGGCGCCAGCGTGCCGGCCTCGCCAAGGGCGGTTGCGTCGCGGCGGAAGATCTTGGTGCGGCCGGTCAGCCCGAAGGCCTCGACATTGTCGCGGATCAGGCCGCGGCCTTCGGCCGATTCCTCGATGAACACGCCATAGGATGCCCCCCGCGACAGCGCTTCCAGGCCAAGCGCGCCGGTGCCGGCAAACAGGTCGAGCACGCGCGCGCCGTCCAACTGCTCGCCAAAGCGATGCGCCAGCACGTTGAAGACGGCCTCGCGGGTGCGGTCGGTCGTCGGACGGATGGCACTGCTGCGGGGCGTCGCCAGCGGACGCCCGCGAAACTCACCGCCAACGATTCTCATTTAAGTCCGGGTCTCATTTAAGTCCGGGTCTCATTTAAGTCCGGTCTCATTTCGTCCTGGGCCCCTTGGGACCGCCGCGCGGCCGCTCACCGCCACCGGCGCCGCCAGGACGCTCGCCACGCGGCTTGCCGAACGGTTTTGCGCCGCCCGGTTTGCCATAGGACGGCTTGAACGACGCCTTGCGCGCCTTGGCTTCGGCCGCCTTGGCAGCGTCGGCTTCAGCCCTGCCCTTGCCGATCGGCCGGGCACCCGGCGCCATCCAGACATTGGCCTTGCGCTGGCCGGGCGGCTCGATCGGCCGCTGCTCGCGCTCGGGCTTCTTGCCGCCAAAACCGCCACGAGGCTTGTCACCGAAGCCACCGCGCGGCTTGTCGCCAAAATTGCCGCGCGGCTTGTCGCCAAAGCCGCCGCGTTCGGGCCTCGGACCGCGTTCGCCAAAACTCTTTTCCGGTCTCTCGCCTCTGTCGGGGCTGGTCGACAGCTTGCCCAGCGCCTCGTCGCGGCTGCCTTCGCGGCGCTTGCGGTTCTTGATCAGACCGCCCTCGCCGATCGGCCGATGGTCGCCCTCGCGCATAATTTTCGGCCATTCGGCTTCTTCCTGGCGCGGTTCGGTGCGCCGCACCGGCTTGTTGGAAAACGGCTTTGTAATCTCGGCGTCGAAATTGGCGCCGGATTCCTCGACCAGGCGCTCGCCGAGCTGGTCGCGTAGCACGCGGCCCTTGATCTCCAGCACGTGACCTTCCGGAAGATCCTCAAGCTGGAAAGGCCCGTAGGAGATGCGGATCAGCCGCGTCACGTCGAGGCCGAGAGCGCCGAGGATGTTCTTGACCTCACGGTTCTTGCCTTCGCGCAGCCCGATCGTCAGCCAGGCATTGGAGCCCTGCTCGCGGTCGAGGCTGGCTTCGATCGCGCCATAGAAGACACCGTCGACGGCAATGCCCTCGCGCAGGCCGGCAAGCGCGCTTTCCTCGACCTTGCCGTGGACCCGCACGCGGTAACGGCGCAGCCAGCCGGTGGCCGGCAGTTCGAGCACGCGCGACAGGCCGCCATCATTGGTCAGCAGCAGCAGGCCTTCGGTGTTGATGTCGAGCCGGCCGATGGTCATCAGCCGCGGCAATTCGGCCGGCAGCACGTCGAAGACGGTCTTGCGGCCTTCCGGATCACGGTTGGTGGTGACGACGCCGGCCGGCTTGTGGAACAGGAACAGGCGCGTGCGCTCGATCGGCGGGATTTCCATGCCGTCGAGATGGATGATGTCACCGGGCATCACATTGAAGGCCGGCGAGGCCAGCACCCGGCCATTGACCTTGACGCGGCCGGCGGCGATCAGGTCCTCGGCATCGCGACGCGAGGCAAGACCGGCGCGCGCCAGGCGCTTGGCGATCCGTTCACCGGCTTCTTCTTCTGCCTCGGCGGGACGCGGGCGGGGCCTGAAGCCGCCGGATGCGCCTTGCGGACGATCGCCGAAGTCGCGCTTGGGACGATCGTTGAAATCGCGCTTGGGACGGTCGCCGAAATCGCGCTTGGGACGGTCGAAGCGCCTTTCGCCACCTTCCGCAGAAGCAGCCGGACGGTCGCCGCGTGGCGCGTAAGGCTTGCGCGGACCTTCGCGCTTCTCATAGTGCTTGCGCTCACCTTCGGCCGCCACAGGGCGATCGCCACGCGGGGCGTAGGGTTTGCGCGGACCTTCGCGCTTCTCGTAGGGCTTGCGCTCGCCTTCGGCCGCCACAGGGCGATCGCCACGCGGGGCGTAGGGCTTGCGCGGACCTTCGCGCTTCTCGTAGGGCTTGCGCTCGCCTTCGGCCGCCATCGGACGATCGCCGCGCGGCGCGTAAGGCTTGCGCGGACCTTCGCGCTTCTCATAGGGCTTGCCTTCGGGGCGCGGCCCCTTGCTGAACGGCTTGTCGCCGCTCTTGAAGTTGCGCTTCGGCCGCTCGCCCTCGGCGGCCATCGGACGATCGCCGCGCGGCGCGTAGGGTTTCTTGGCGCCGAAGGACGGCTTGCCACCGCCACGCGGGCCTGCGGGTTTCTTGCCCGGGCCTTTTTGGCGCGGAGATTTCTTGTCGTTGTCGTCCATGTGGCCTTTGTCCGTTTGCGCTGCTACAGCGTGGCGCATCCTTTCGGGCGCGCAACGAACGCTGTAGCACTTTTGATTTGGCGCATGATCATTTCCGAAAATCGAGTCCGATTTTCGAGGTTATGCGCTCAATAACAGGATCATCAGAGTTTGTCAGGGAAAAGTGGAGACCGGTTTTTCCGGAAAGACAAACGAAAACCAAAAGCCTGGAGCGGCGAGGACACAATGGGAATGGAAACCGCGTGAAGCGGCCGGATTTCATGGCCGTGGCGCTGAAAGAGGCCGAAGCAGCCGCCTTGCGCGGCGAAGTGCCGGTCGGCGCCGTCATCGCCAGCGGCGGCACTGTCGTCGCCAGTGCCGGCAACCGCACCCGCGAGCTTGCCGACCCTACGGCGCATGCCGAGATGCTGGCGATCCGCGAGGCCTGCGGCAAACTGGCGACCGAGCGGCTTACCGGCCACGATCTCTATGTGACGCTGGAACCCTGCGCCATGTGCGCCGGCGCCATTTCCTTCGCCAGGCTGCGCCGTCTCTATTTCGGCGCCGCCGACGAAAAGGGCGGCGCGGTGGTCAACGGCGTGCGCTTCTTCGCCTCACCGACCTGCCACCATGCGCCCGACATCTACCCGGGGATGGCCGAGACCGAAGCGGGCCTGCTGCTCAAGGGATTTTTCAGGGAACGTCGCGACTGAACCGGGCGCCGTGCCCGTCCACAATCGACGCAGCCGGCTGTTACAGGGACGGCAGCCAGTCGAACCAGCCGCCCTTCTTGCCTTCCGCCTCTTTCTTCAGGCGGCGTTCCTTCTTGTACTCGTCCTCGCCGAGTTCGTTCTGCGGCGCTTGATCGGACGCGACACGGTAGGCCAGTGGCGGCTCGCTCAGATATTTGCGGGTGTTAGGATTGCCCTGCTTGCCTTCGGCAAGGCGGCGCTGGATCTCGGCGGCGCGGCCCTTGTCGGAATCCGCGGGCGTCCAAGCCGGCGGGTGGCTGGAACCTGATTCGGCCATCGCCTTCTTGATCGCCTCGGGATCGGTCTGCACGTCGTCAACGATCTCCGACTGATAGTTCGGATCATCCTGGTGTGCCGTGGCGTCGGCGCGCAGGCGGGCGCGGCGCTGCTCGGGCGATTCAGGCCATTCGGCGCTCGCCGTCTGGATGCTGTTCTGCGGCACCGGCAGCGCTTCCTTCTGGCCAGGTGCCGGCTTCACCAGCGTCGGGCGCGGCTTGTAGTCGATCGGGTCCTTGCGCTTCGGCGCGAAGGAAACGGCGCCGGTGAGATCGCCGGCCAGCTGTTCGGCGGCAGTCTTGTCGGTTCCATAGGTCGGAGAGCCCATGCAGCCGGACAAAGCGAGGCCCGATGCGACAAGCGGCGCCAAAAGCGCAAGGCGCGCTTTATATCTCTCGGTCATGCCAAAAAGTCCCACTCTAGACAGCCTTTCGATTGCCACCGGCCTTGTGTCCGGTCCCCATCGTCCAAGCACTTGCGACGGAAATCCGGCGACAATTTGTCTTCCGGAGTTTCGCGTGTTTACCTCAACCACTCATTAAGGGCAACGCGCGGGCGGATCAGCACCGCCCGGCGTGGTATTTGTGCACCGATATGCTGGGCATTCTGGCCGCGCATGCCGTGATCCCAAAAGCCGCCATGCACTTTTGGGTAACATGCATCAGAGCCGGCCGAGCGCCTTCAGCTCACGCAGCACGGCGGCATCGCGCGCCGAGACATCGGGAAATTCCGTGTCCTGCCCGACATCGGCCGTGTAGCGCCAGGAGCGCGCGCATTTGACCAGGCCGCGATCCTCGGCCTTCTCGACCACCACGGCGACGCCCTTGACGTCGTCCAGGGTGAAGGCGCTTTGCGGCGCCTGGCCATGAGCAATGACGAGATCGCTGGTGATCGCCATCTCGGCCATGTCGACATCCGATATCGCCGCCTCGAGCGCCGCGTCGTTGATCGTGACCACCGGTACCGCCTCCAGCGAGGAGCCGATCACCTTCTGGGCACGCGCGATCTCGAGCGCGCCGGTGACGACGCGGCGCACCTGCCTGACCTTGCGCCATTTCTCCGCCAGGGCCTCGTTCTTCCAATCCGCCGAGATTTCCGGGAACTGGTCGAGGTGCACCGAGACCGCATCGGGATGACGGTCGAGCCAAGCCTCCTCCATGGTGAAGGGCAGCATCGGCGCCAGCCATTTCACCAGGCAGTCGAAGAGATGACGCACCACCTGCACGGAGGCCTTGCGCTTCGCGCTCGACGGCGCGTCGCAATAGAGCGCGTCCTTGCGGATGTCGAAATAGAAGGCCGACAGCTCGACCACCATGAAATCGATGAGCGCGCGGGTGATGCGCTTGAACTCGAACGCGTCGTAGCCCTGGCGCACCACCTCGTCGAGTTCGGACAGCCGGTGCAGCATCAGCCGCTCCAGCTCCGGCATCGCTTCCAGCGGCACCTCCTCGCCATCGTCATGGGCGAGCGTGCCCAGCATCCAGCGGACCGTGTTGCGCAGCTTGCGGTAGGCGTCGATGTTGGTCTGCAGCACGTTCTTGCCGAGCCGCTGGTCTTCCCAATAATCCGTCGTCACCACCCAGAGCCGCAGGATATCGGCGCCGGACTGCTTGATCACGTCCTGCGGCACGACGGTGTTGCCGAGCGATTTCGACATCTTGCGCCCGTCCTCGTCCATGGTGAAGCCATGGGTGACCACCGTGTCGTAGGGCGCCCTGCCCCTGGTGCCGCAGCTTTCGAGCAACGAGGAATGAAACCAGCCGCGATGCTGGTCGGAACCTTCGAGATAGACATCGGCCGGCCATTTCAGGTCGGGACGGTCCTCGAGCGTGAAGACATGCGTCGAACCCGAATCGAACCAGACGTCGAGGATGTCCATCACCTGCCGCCACCGGGAGGCGTCGTGATTGCCGAGGAAGCGTTCCTTGGCGCCAGCCGCGAACCAGGCGTCGGCGCCTTCCGTCTCGAAGGCGTCCATGATGCGCTGGTTGACGGCCTCGTCCTTGAGCACATTGCCGTCCTCGTCGGCGAAAACGGCGATCGGCACGCCCCAGGCACGCTGACGCGACAGCACCCAGTCGGGCCGTTCCTCGATCATGGCGCGGATGCGGTTCTGGCCTGCCGCCGGCACGAAACGGGTGTCGTCGATCGCCTTCAGCGCGCGGCTGCGCAGCGTCGTGCCGTCGCCGAGGTCCTTGTCCATGTAGATGAACCACTGCGGCGTGTTGCGGAAGATGATCGGCTTCTTCGACCGCCAGGAATGCGGATAGGAGTGCTTCAGACGACCGCGCGCGAACAGCGCGTTGCGCTTGATCAGCTCGTCGATGACCGCCTGGTTGGCGTTCCCCTTCTTGCCGTTGTCGTCGATGACGCGCGGGGGCCCGCCCTCGCGGTCCGGGCCGAAGCCCGGCGCGTCCCTGGTGAAGAAGCCGCCATCGTCGACCGTGAACGGGATCGCGGTGTCGACACCGCGCGCGCGCAGGTCGGCAGCGGAATCCATCCAGGCATCGAAATCCTCGCGGCCGTGGCCGGGCGCGGTGTGGACGAAGCCGGTGCCCGCATCGTCGGTGACATGGTCGCCGGCGAGCATCGGAACGGCAAATTCGTAGCCGCCGCCAAGACCCTTGAACGGATGCGAAAGCGTAAGACTTCCAAGCTGTTCGGCCGAAACGCTGTGAAGGCGATTCAAGGTGACCTTGGCCTTGGCCGCGCAATCTTCCGCCAGAGCATCGGCAAAGATCAGCTTCTCGCCCGGCTGCGGCCCGAAGGCATTCTCGGCCGCGGTGACCTCGTAAAGACCATAGCCGATGCGCGGCGAATAGCTGACGGCGCGGTTGCCGGGGATGGTCCAGGGCGTCGTCGTCCAGATGACGACATGAGCTTCCAGCAGATCCAGCGACGTCTCGGTCAGCTTCGCCGGCTCTTCGGCATTGGCGACCTCCCGGGCAAGGCTGACGACCGGGAATTTCACCCAGATCGTGTCGCTCTCATAGTCCTGGTACTCGATCTCGGCCTCGGCCAGCGCCGTGCGCTCGACGACGCTCCACATCACCGGCTTTGAGCCGCGATAGAGCTGGCCCGACATGGCGAATTTCAACAATTCGCCGGCGATGCGCGCCTCGGCGTGGAAAGCCATCGTCGTATAGGGGTTCTTGAAGTCGCCGATGACGCCGAGGCGCTGGAACTCGCCGCCCTGCACGGAGATCCAGTGCGCGGCGAATTCACGGCATTCCTTTCGGAACTCGTTGACCGGCACCTCGTCCTTGTTCTTGCCCTTGGCGCGGTACTGCTCCTCGATCTTCCATTCGATCGGCAGGCCGTGGCAATCCCAGCCGGGCACGTAGTTGGAATCATAGCCGCGCATCTGGAACGAACGGGTGATGACGTCCTTGAGGATCTTGTTCAGCGCATGGCCGATGTGGATGTTGCCGTTGGCGTAGGGCGGGCCGTCATGCAGCACGTATTTTTCGCGGCCGGCGGCTTCCTCGCGCAGCTTGCGGTAGAGGTCCATATCCTGCCAGCGCTTGACCAGCACCGGCTCTTTCTCGGGCAAGCCGGCGCGCATCGGGAAATCCGTCTGCGGCAGGTAGAGCGTCTTGGAATAGTCGATCGTTTCAACAGTGTCGGTCATTGATCTGCCATCTGCATAGCCCGTCGGCACAAAAGCCGGGGCGTTGAAGTCTTTGGTTGACGCATACCGTTTCCCAAAACCGGACCCACTTTTGGGCGATATGCATTGATGTTCTGGAAAAAGCGCGAGGGCGCGCGCGAAACTCCCGGCGGTTCCGGCGGCGCTCAGGCCGCCCGGAACACCGGGCCTGTAATTCGTATCGCGATCGCGAAAACGCGCAAAAAGCTGCTCATGGCTGGGCTTTTAGCCGAAGCCGCGGCAGGAATAAAGCGTCTCGTTCGATTCGCCTACATCGAAAAGTCGAAGCGATAGGTGGTCGACACGCCGACCATGAACTGGTTGCGGTCGCCACGTTCCCTGACCAGGCTGGAATCGGCTGCCGGACCCTCCAGGCGCGAATACTCTCCGAACAGGCTGGCGGTCATCGGATCGGTCACTTTCCAGGTCACCGCGCCGCCGAGGCCGACAGACTTCAGCCCGCCGCCGGGATTGTACCGGCTCAGGCCCGATGCCACGGCCTCCTGCGCATCGACGCCATAGTAGGCGTCGAAATAATTGGCCGAGGCAAAAGACACACGCGGTCCACCCGAAATCCTGACGGTCGGCGTCACGTCGTAGAAGGCGTCGGCGGCGATATCGGCGACAAAGCCGTTGTGAGCGCGGATGCCGTGGCGCAGTTCAGCGCGAGCGCGCAACCAGTCCGTCGGGTAGAATTCGAAGAAGCCACCGACTTCGCCACCCCAGCGAACAGGATCGAGACCCTTCAGCTCGTCGGCATTGCTGTCGTCGCGCGAGAACAGGAACTTGCCGGTCAGACCGGCGCGAACGCTGCCATCGTCGACAAGCGCCAACGAAATGTTGTCGTTGCGGGAGGTGAAGCGAGCCGCCGGACCGGCCTTGCCCAGCGAAATGATCGGCGAGGCACTGAGCAGGTACTGCCTGCCGCCCTCGAAATTGGGCGCCACCATGCCGGTGGCGCCGACCGTCAGGTACCAGTCGCCGGACAGCCAGCCGAAAGCGCCCTCGCCGGCCTCGGCGGCGCCTGAGGTAGCCAGCATGACGGTTGCCAAGGCTGCAGAAATCTTCCCGACCGGACTCATGGCAACTCCACTAACACGATACAACTGTCCTTCGGCGACAGCATTGAAGAGGTTTTGGTAAAATTTGATTTAAGGACGAGACATCGGGCTCGTATTGCCTGCACCATCCAGTCCGCCATCGGCTGGACGCGGATCGGCGCCAGGAATAACTTTGTTGCATGCTGGCGGTCCTCAATGGAGGTGGCGACATGACCCTGCACGGCGATACACTGAAGAACGCGATCGGCCAGACGCGAGACAAGTGGGGATGGTTCGTCGGTCTGGGCGTGCTGCTGCTGATCCTCGGCGGCATCGCCTTCGGCAATCTGTTCATCGCCACGGTGGCTTCCGTCTATGTCGTCGGCTGGCTGATGCTGGTGGCCGGCATCATCGAGATCATGCATGCGTTCGGCGTCAAGACCTGGGGCCGCTTCTTCTACTGGCTGCTCAGCGGACTGCTTTACGCTGTCGCCGGATTTTTCGCCTTCGACAATCCATTGCTCGCCTCGGCGGTGCTGACCTTCCTGCTGGCCGTTGCGCTTGTCGCTTCCGGCGCGCTCAGGGCCTGGGTCGGCTATAGTCACCGCCCGGAACGCGGCTGGGGCTGGATCGTCGCGGCAGGCGTCATCAGCGTGCTCGCCGGCCTGATCATCGCCATGGGCTGGCCGGTCAACAGCCTGTGGGTGCTCGGACTGTTCCTGGCGATCGACCTGATTTTTCAGGGCTGGACCTTCATCGCGGTCGGGCTTGCCTTGAAGAAGTAGATGATCAGGCGAGGTTGAGCAGCGTCACCGAGATCAGCGCGAATGCAATTCCAATATATTGCAGCGACGATACCTCTTCCTTGAAGACGACCGCACCGACCAGCACGGCGCCGGCGACCACGATGGTGTTGACCAGAGCCCCGGTCACGGCAAGATCCAGTCGTGTGTTGATGAAGGCAAAGGCCCAGTAGGAGAGCGGCGACAGCAGCATGACATATGCCAGGCTGCGACCGCTGCCGGTCTTGCCCCAATGCGCGCTCAGCCCATCGCAGAGTATGAACAAGCCTGCGCAGACGATCACCACGCCCCAGACGAACAGGTCGATTTTCATCAACGAGTGTTGGACGCCCCGCCAACCGACTTCGATGAATTGTTTCACAGTCGTTGGCGTATTCCCGCGATTTCAGCCAAGGACCGTCAGAAAGCGATCGCGCTGTCCAGCTCCGAAAGCGGTTTGACGCCGGCCAGCAGCGCCTTTGCCTCGGCTTCATCGCGCTTCATCTGCACGACCAGCGCATCGAGCCCGTCGAATTTTATCTCGCTGCGCAGGAAGCCGAAGAACGACACTTGGCAAATCTCGCTATAAAGGTCGCCTGAGAAATCGAAGACGAAGGTTTCCAGCAGCGGTGCGCCATTGTCGTCGACTGTCGGACGGCGGCCGAAACTGGCGACGCCGTCGTGCAGCGTGCCGTCGGCGCGCCGAAAGCGGACGGCATAGATCCCTTGCTTGAGGGCGGCTTCCGCGGGAAGCCGCATGTTCGCCGTCGGAAAACCGAGCGTTCGCCCGAGCTGCTGGCCACCGACGACCTCGCTTTCCACCGTGAAGCGGTAGCCGAGCAGGCCGGCGGCCTCGGCTACCTCGCCATCGCAGAGCAAAGCGCGGATGCGGCTCGACGAGACCACCTCGGCGCCCTCGTCCCGGAAGGCGTCGACAAGCGTGACGCCGAAGCCATGGCGCTCGCCGGCCGCCATGAGATAGGCCGGACCGCCCTGGCGGTCCTTGCCGAAATGGAAATCGAAACCGGTCACGGCATGCGTGATGCCGAGCGTCCTTTCCAGCACATCGGTGACGAACGCTTCCGCCGACAGCGAGGCGAAGTCGCGCGTGAACGGCTGCTCGACCAACGCGGCAAAGCCCAGCAACGACAGGAGCCGCGCCTTCATCGGCGGCGGCGTCAGCACGAACAACGGCATGTCGGGCCTGAAGATCGTTCGCGGGTGCGGCTCGAAGGTCAGCACCAGGGCCGGCACGCCGCGCCGCACGGCTTCGGCCAACGCCCGTTCGAGCACCGCCTGATGGCCACGGTGGACGCCGTCGAAATTGCCGATCGCGACAACGCCGCCCCTCAGGTCGGCGGGCAGCGGCATGGTCGCCGAGAGATGCTGAAAGGCTTCCATTGCCACCTACCGCAGTCTGGCTATGACGGCCACCGGGCGATAGCCGTGTCGTTCCAGGAAGAGGCCGAGCCTTGCCGGATCCGGCTGCAAGGCATCGCCATAGTCGCGGGCGTGAATGCCGCCGGAGACATAGAGAACGTCGAAACCATTGTCGGCCGCGCCCTTCACATCGGTCATCATGCCGTCGCCGATGGCCAATACCTGCGAACGCTCGAGCGGTCGGCCAAGAGCCTCGGCCGCTTCCTTCATCGCGACCATGTAGATCGGCGCGTAGGGTTTGCCGGCGATCAGTGTGCGGCCGCCGAGCTGCGCATACTCGCGCGCCAAGGCGCCGGCGCACCAGATGATCCGTTCGCCACGCTCCACCATGATATCGGGGTTGGCGCAGATGAACGGCAGGTTCCTGGCACGCAAACGGCGCAGCAGTTCGGCATAGTCCTCGGGCTTTTCGACCTCATCGTCGAACAGCCCGGTGCAAACGACGCCGGTGGCCTCGAATTCCTCGACGAGTTCGACATCGAGGCCGTCATAGAGGTTCAGATCGCGGTCGGCGCCGATATGGAAGACTTTGCGCGGACCTTCCGCGATCAGGTCGCGGGTCACGTCGCCCGAGGTCACCACACGGTCATAGGCTGACGGCGGAACGCCGATCGCGCTCATTTGAGCCACGACATCGGCGCTGCGGCGAGGCGAATTGGTGATGAGGACAACGGGAATACCAGCCGCCCTTGCCGCCGCCAACGCGGCCGCAGCTGCCGGAAAATGCCATTCGCCGTTGTGCACCACGCCCCAGACATCGCAAAGAATTGCCGAATAGGCTTTCGACACGTCTTCGAGCGAGCCGACGATTTCAGGCGAATCCGCCATGTCGTTCCCTTCAATATGATCCATTGCGAGCGCCGCGGCCGACGGTTCGCCGCGACCGGTCCGAATTATCCGAACCGGCCCATGCTGTCACCAGCTTTCGCCCGGGTGTCGCATGGAGATCGCGCAGAGGGCCGGCAGTCCGCCGATGGGTGCTCCATTCGGCGGCGGAAACCATCACCAGATGGTTTGGTTAACGAGCTTTGAAAGCGAGGCTCGACCTTGGATATATTCCGGCAACCTGAAATTTAACGATTTATGACACAGTCACCACCAATTTGATTTGGCGGGGGGTGGATAAAGGCATGATCCGGAAATTTGCAAATGATCGGCGCGGCAATTATGCGCTGATGACCGTCCTTGCCATGGTGCCGCTCATGGGTGCCCTGGCGATCGGCATCGACTATACCGAAATGGTGCGCGAGCGGCAAAACGCCCTGAACGCACTGGATGCCGCGGGCATCGCCACCGCCCAGCAGATCGTTGCCGGCGCCACCGACGCCGAAGCCATAGCCTATGCCAAGAATTTCTTCGAGGCCAATCTCGCGCATATCGATCCGGCCAACACCACGCTGGCCGTGACGCTGCCCAACAACAACACCGGCGGCGGAACACTGAAGCTATGCGGCACGCTGACCTACAAGCCCTACTTCCTGCCGACAGCGAAGATATTGGCGGGCGGCACCAACGGCAACGCCACCACGATGGCCTTCAACACATGTTCGGAAGTGCGCCTCAAGAACACGCTGGAAGTGTCGCTGGTGCTCGACAATTCCGGCTCGATGAAGGAACTCGGCAAGGGTTCCAACAAGGTGCGGTTCGACCTGCTCAAGGACGCCGCCAAGCAGTTGGTCGACCAATTGGCCGGCCAGGCCCAGTTGATGAAGCAGGTCAGCAAGCCGGTCCAATTCAGCCTCGTCCCCTTCGCCGCCTCGGTGAATGTCGATCCGGGCAATGCCTCTGCGGCATGGA
Source organism: Mesorhizobium sp. B1-1-7 (assembly GCF_006442705.1). NCBI lineage: Bacteria > Pseudomonadati > Pseudomonadota > Alphaproteobacteria > Hyphomicrobiales > Phyllobacteriaceae > Mesorhizobium > Mesorhizobium sp. B1-1-7. The sequence goes on from NZ_VFWQ01000004.1 coordinate 227,564, forward strand.
TGGACACCACCGGCATCTCGCCGATCCATCATGAGAATTTCGACTGGACGAGCATGAGTTCGTCCTACTCGTCCACCAAATATGCCCAGAACATCGCCGGCGTCTGGTACGCCAAGGGCACTGGATGGGACGCTACCCAGAAAGACCTGCCGCTGACCCGCTTCTCCATCTACAACCAGATGAAGCGCGTCGTGACGGCGAGTTCCACGAGCACGACATGTACCTGGAGAGGCTGCACGACGACGACGACACCGGCAACATATGGCAGTGTCGCGTCTTGGGGAGGGTGTGTCGAATCCCGGCCCTATCCGTATAATATCAATGACACTCCCGCAGCGACCGGAACACCTGCAACGCTTTTCGTGCCGATGTTCGCGCCCGATGAAACCGACCTCACCGACAGCAATAGCCGCCCCGCCAACAACAATTGGCGTACCGACGTCACGTCGAACAGCAGCAGCGCCATACGCCAGCGCTTCATGCCGAAGTATTTCGCCGATCCGGGCTCCACCACGGTTACACCCAGCTACGGCATGGACGCCGGCCCGAACACGAGCTGCAGCACCACGCCGATCAAACCGTTGACCGATGTCTCCACGACAGCCGGCGCGAGCGCGGTCAAGACAGCCATCGATGCCATGGCCGCGGACGGCGCCACCAATGTGCCGGAAGGCATGGCCTGGGGCTGGAGGACGCTTTCCAGCACGGCTCCCTTCACCGAGGGCCGACCCGAGACCGAAAGAGGCAATGACAAGGTGCTGATCGTTCTGACCGACGGCGCCAACACCTACTACACACCGGATTCAGTCATTGCGCAGACCTATTCCGGCACCAACTACAACTATGGCGCCAATGACCTCGCCGGTAACAAGGCGATCTATTCCGCGCTGGGATATGTGACGCCTTACAGCAATGGCTACAGCTATGGCCGCATGTTCCTGGGGACCAGCAGCAGCGTCATCAAGAGCGACTACTCCAACGCCAACTACACGAAGGCGATGAATGAGCATTTCACCACGCTCTGCAACAATGCAAAGGCCGCCAACGTCATGGTCATGACCATCGCGCTCGACCTGGATGCCACCAATACCGCGGAAAAAACGCAGATGGATGCGCTGAAGGCCTGCTCTTCGGATTCCCGCTTCAGCAAGGACCCGACGGACCCCAGCAAGCCGATGAAACTGTTCTGGAATTCGACCGGGGCAACGCTGTCCAACGATTTCAAGGCGATCGGCAACGAGCTGTCCAACCTGCGCATCGTCAGCTGATCGGCGGGTTTGCCCTTATGAACGCCCTGCCCCGGCAGGGCGTTTTGCTTTTGAACGGGATCGGGGCCGCAGGCTCTGGATTGGTTAGCGGTTGGTGAAGTGCCAACCAAGCAATAGAGCGGTTTCCCAAACCCGTCCTTCAGCGTTTTGTGAAAAGCTGGCGCCAATCGAGAATCCGCCGGCGGGGGCCGCTGCAAGACATGCATGAAATCTGGCGTCAGTTCCGCCGCGACAGGCGCGGCAACTATGCTCTCATGACAGCCGTGGCGATGATACCGCTGATGGGCGGCCTGGCGCTCGCGATCGACTTCACGGAAATGAACCGCGAAAAGCAGATGGTGACGAACGCGCTCGACGCCGCCAATTTCGCCACGGCACGCCGGCTGACGGAAGGCGCGACCGACGACCAGTTGAGAGCCTATGCGCTCGACTTCTTCAATGCCAACCTGAACGATCTCAATCCCGCCAACGCGACGCTCAATGTCACCTTGCCCAGCAACACCGCAGGCGGCGGCTTGCTCAAGATGACCGCCCGGCTGAACTACAAGCCCTATTTCTATCCTGCCTTCGCCCAGCTCGTCGGCAAATCCGCAACCGATGCGAACCAGAGCATCAGCTTCGACGTCACCTCCCAGGTGCGGCTGAAGAACACGCTGGAAGTTGCCCTGGTGCTCGACAATTCCGGATCGATGACCACGCTCGGCACGGGCTCGGGCCAAAAACGCATCGACCTTCTCAAGACCGCGTCCAAGCAGTTGGTCGACACGCTTGCCCAGCAGGCGGTCATGATCAAGCAGGTCGACAGACCGGTGCAATTCGGCCTCGTGCCGTTCGCTGCCTCGGTGAATGTCGGCCCTGGCAACGGCAACGCATCGTGGATGGACACCGAGGGCCTGTCCCCGGTGTCGAACGAGAATTTCGACTGGTCGACGCTGAACGCCGCCGACAAATACGCCCAGAAGACCAATGGGATCTGGTACAAGCGCGGCGCCGGCTGGGGCAGCGAGGAGGGCCAGATGCTGACCCGGTTTTCGCTCTACCGCGACATGCAGGTGGTCACCAACCACGAGCGTGTCGTCAACAGCAAGCGCGTGGTGTGCGACGAATATTATTCGAACAACACCTGCAAACGCAGCCACAACGAGTACGACTACGTCGATACCTATGGCCCGTTCGCCAGTTGGCAGGGCTGCGTCGAAGCCCGGCCCTACCCCTATAATGTCAACGACGCCCCGCCGTCCGGCGGCTCGGCCAACACCGGCATCGGCGTCGGCGATCCGGCAACGATGTTCGTGCCGATGTTCGCCCCGGACGAACCCGGCAATCACTGGAAGCTCACCCAGGATCCCGACGAGGCCGCCCCGGTGACCTATGGTGCGGTGAACAGCTGGTGGAATGACGATCCTTCAAGCACCAGCGGCCAATCACGGCTGCGCAACATGGCGAAGTATTTCCAGCCGCGGCCGATCAATGCGCCAGCGTTGCCCACCGGCAACGGCCCGAACTACAGCTGCACCACCAATGCGATCACGCCTTTGACCGATGTCAGCGTCACCGATGGAGCCACCGCGATCAAGGCCGCGATCGACCTGATGCAGCCGAATGGCGGCACCAATGTTCCCGAAGGCATGGCGTGGGGCTGGCGGGTGGTTTCGAGCGGCGAGCCGTTCACGCAAGGGCGCCTGGAGACGGAAAAGGGCAACGACAAGGTGGTGATCGTTTTGACCGACGGCGCCAACACCTACTATACGCCGTCCTCGCTGAGTTATTCAGATCCCGCCGACTCGAAATCGACCTATGCGTCCTACGGCTATCTCAACCCCGGTTACAACGGCACCTCGGTCGGGCGGATGTTCATGGGCACATCGACCGCCATCGGTCAGTTCGACTATTCGAACGGCAACTACACGAACGCACTCAACGAGCAGATGGCGACGCTTTGCAACAACGCCAAGGCGGCCAACATCATGGTGATGACGGTGGCGCTCGACCTGTCGACGACCAAGGCCAGCGACAAGCTGGCGATCGATGCGCTGAAATCCTGCTCGTCGGAGTCGCGCTTCCGAAAGGACCCGACCGATCCGAGCAAGCCGGCGAAGCTGTTCTGGAATGCTACCGGGGCCAGCCTGTCGAACGATTTCAAGGAAATCGGCAACGAACTGTCGAACCTGCGGGTGGTCGGCTAAAGCTTCCCTGGCGCAACGCGTGGCGCCGCCAAGCCCTTGCGGGCGCCTGCCGTGACGGGCACATATTGCGCGCTCGCGAGATCGCCCGCATCCATCGCGACACGCTGCGACGAGCCTTGGGGACGAACAATGCCCGACACCGCCAATCATATCGCTTTCGCGCTGGTCTGCCTCGGCATGGTGCTGACGCCGGGCCCGAACATGATCTACCTGATCTCGCGCTCGCTGTCGCAAGGGCCGAAGGCCGGGCTGATCTCGCTTGGCGGGGTTGCGGTCGGCTTCCTGTTCTATGTGGTGTCGGCTGCGTTCGGCATCACCGCGCTGCTGCTCGCCGTGCCTTTCGCCTATGATGCGCTGCGCTTTGCCGGCGTGCTCTATCTCTTGTGGCTGGCCTGGCAGGCGGTGAAGCCCGGCGGACGCTCGCCGTTCCAGGTGCGCGACCTGCCGAAGGACAGGCCGCGAAAGCTGTTCGCCATGGGGCTGATGACCAATCTCCTCAACCCCAAGGTGGCCGTGCTCTATCTGTCGCTGCTGCCGCAATTCATCAGTCCCGGCAAGGGCCATGTGCTGTCGCAACTTCTGGTGCTCGGCGCGACGCAGATATCGATCAGCCTGAGCGTCAATGCCATCATCGCCGTGACGGCCGGCTCGATTGCAGCCTTCCTTGCCGGCCGGCCCTTGTGGCTGGTCATCCAGCGTTGGATGATGGGAACGGTGCTGACGGCGCTGGCCCTGAAGATGGCGACCGACGCGCAGCGCTAGCCGCCGAACGCTTCTTTCAGAAAGACGCGTACGTCGGTTATCGATTGCTCGGCGGCAGCCGCATTGTACTCCACCCGGTGACCATAGTCCTCGCCGCCAGTCTTCGATCCGGGCGAGGCAAATGCGTGACGGGCGCCCTTGAAGACGTCGAGCTGCACCGCGCTTCCCTTGCCATTGCGACGGGCCATCATCCCCAGGCATTTTTTGGCGGGTGTCCAGTCGTCGAGCTCGCCGATCAGGATCAAGGTCGGGACCGCCATGTCGCCATTCGTTGCCGAACAATTCGGATAGTAGGCAATCGCCGCCTTGAACTTGCGCTCCATAAGATGCTCGGCGCCACCGGATTGCACGGCCTCGAGCGTTGTGGTTCCGCCAGCGGAGGACCCCGCCAACGCTATGCGCCGCGGATCGACAAAACTGTATTTCGACAGGAACTCCAGGGCGCCGTAGGCGTCATAGACGCGATCGGCAAGCGGCTTGCCATCACACGTCTCGCGAATGCCGCGGGTGCTGAAGCTGTCGACAAAGAGGGAGACGTAACCCCAGGAAGACAGCCGCTCCGACCAGGTTTTCTTTACATCCGGGGATAGACCCGTACACCCGTGAAGAACCACGACAGCCGGGAACGGCCCCTCGCCCGGCGGCCGCGTCAGATAGCCGTTCAAGGGCGTGCCGGGAACAGCTTTGAGCGCCTGCCCGTTTTGTTGCGCATTGCGCATCTGAAGTGGCGTCGGCGCGACCGCCGCGCTTTGAAATCGAACCGCTTCCTCGGCGTTCGCGGGCGCGCAAGCGAGATAGCCGGCCATGCCAAGGCAGACCGGCCGGAAAAGCTTCCCAAGCGGTCCCGGCCGTTGCATGCGATGGCGCCGGCTTGCCTACATCGGCCGCCTTATCTGCTGCGTCCGCTCCGGCTCTATCACCTTGCGGTAGAGGTGCCAGGTGGCATGGCCAAGGATCGGCATGACCACGGCCAGGCCGGCAAAGAGCGGGATCGAGCCGATCACGAGGAGCACGGCGACCATCAGGCCCCACAGCGCCATTTGCAGCGGATTTGCCATGACCGCGCGGGCCGAGGTCTCGATTGCCGAAACGGCGCCGACATCGCGGTCGAGCAACAGCGGGAAGGCGATCACCGTGGTGGCCAGCACGACCACTGCGAAGACGAAGCCCGCGGCATTGCCGGCGAGGATCAACGTCCAACCCTTGCTGGTCGTCAGCACGTCGCGCAGGAAGGCGCCGACGGAGGCCGGCGGCTGGTCGCCGAACTGGCTGGTGTAGATCGACTGCGCCGTGAACAGCCACAGCAGGAACAGCGCGAACAGCATGATGCCGATGACCACAATCGATGGCAGTGCCGAGGAGTGGCGGACATCGAGGGCATGCCGCCAGTTGGTGTTCATGCCGAGTTCGCGCCGGCGGCTGATCTCGTAAAGGCCGATGGCGGCGAACGGGCCGACCAATGCAAAGCCCGACATCAAGGGATAGACGAGCTGGATGGCATTGGAGCCCGACGACCACTGGGTGAGGATCAGGCCGACGATCGGGTAGATCAGGCACAGGAACACATAGTGGGACGGTTTTGCCCAGAAATCCTCGGCGCCGAGCCGCAACGCGTCCCAGAGATCCGAGGTGGTGATGTGGCGCACCGCGGGCTGCACATGCATTCCACGCGCGTCCGCCATGACATGAAAGTTGGCCATAACCTTCCCTCCGTTAATCGGGGGCGGTCACCGCCGTGAGGCCGCCCGCAGCTGCCACTAGTAGATGTGGCAGCATAGCCGATTTGCCAGGTCTTGTCGCCAAATCGATGGTCTTGGATACAGCATCACAAGATTGTGCTCTCCATCACCCAGGCTAGTCCACTTGACGACCATCCTACCAGAAGGTAGGTAAGGGCCATGAGCAACCTGTCTACGACCTCCGACGACATCCTGGCTTGCGCGCGTTCCCTGATCGTCGCTGGGGGCTACAACGGTTTCAGTTATGCCGACATCGCCGATGTCGTCGGGATTCGCAAGGCGAGCATCCATCACCATTTCCCAAGCAAGGTCGACTTGGTCCGCACGCTGGTTGCGCGGTATCGGGAAGAAGCCGAAGCGGGGATGGCTAATCTCGAACTGCAGGTCTCCGACCCGCTCGAACAGCTTCGACTCTACGTTGGGTACTGGGAAGCCTGTATCGCGGACGCCAGCGCTCCATTCTGCGTCTGCGCGCTGCTGGCAGGCCAACTCCCGGTCCTGCCCGGGGAAGTTGGCCTGGAGGTCCGCGCCCATTTCCGCTCCCTGTCGGCGTGGCTGGCATCGGTGCTGGAGCGCGGGGCGCGGCATGGCCAGCTGCACCTGATGACCACCCCTCGCGCAGAGGCCGAAGCGTTCATGGCGACGGTTCACGGCGCGATGCTTTCGGCGCGGGCCTATGGCGATCCGAAGATATTCGGCGCCGTGACGGGCCCGCTCCTGGAGCGGCTCGCTTCCCTCCAGATACGGTCCTAGGTCTCAAACACCACGACGCAAATTACTCCGCGACGCTCGTCGCAAATCCCTACCTACTAGTCGAAAGGACAATCCAATGACGGTTCACAGTGGCGATCTTTCCCGCGCCAGCGAGGAACAATGGCTCAAACTCTACTACTTCGCCCGGACGGCATTCTCGGCGGCCTGGGTGGCGGCTGCCTTCACGGTGGGACAGCATTCCCTGGCGATCGCCGCGGTTCTACTCGTGGCTTATCCCGCATGGGATGCGCTGGCCAATTTTGTCGACGCATCGCGCAGTGGAGGATTGGGACGCAATCGCACGCAGGCCATCAACGTCCTGGCCAGCCTGGCGACAGCGCTCGCGGTGGTTCTCGCGCTGACGATGAGCATGAATTGGGTGCTCGGCGTGTTCGGCGTATGGGCGATCCTGTCCGGCCTGCTTCAGCTCGGCACCGCCGTCCGCCGTTGGAAGCGTTTTGGCGCGCAGTGGGCGATGATCCTGAGCGGCGGGCAATCAGCGCTGGCGGGCACGTTTTTCATCATCCAGGCGCGGATGCCGATGCCGCCCTCCATCACCAACGTGGCCGGCTATGCCGCGGTAGGCGCCTTCTACTTCCTGGTTTCGGCGGTGTGGCTGAGCGTGAGCCAATCGCGGCGGAAGACTGCATAGGCCCGCGGCCCCAGGCCGCCTCGTTGTCCCTAAGGATTGGCAGGAAACCGATTGGCGCAAAGGGCGGCGGCACGAAATTTTCGCCGCTTGCCCGTCAAAAGCCACGATCGCGACTATTCAGGCAGGAATGACCACTGCTGCTCATTCCCATTCCGCCGTCGAACCGCGCCGAAGCAGGCGTGCCCTTCTGATCGGTCTCGCGGCCCTGGCCGGCCTTGCCGCCTGCGGCACTGTTTCGCTGCCGACCGGGCAAGGCGCCGGAGTCTCGTCCTCCGCGACCGGCACGCTGGCAAGCCTGCGCGCCACCGCGGGGTTGGGGCCGCTCGTCCCCGACACCCAGCTCGAGCAGGCGGCGCTGCAGCAGGCTGGCTATATGGCGTCGCGTGAGCGCATGAGCCACACCACGGGCTGGGGCAAGGATTTTGCCTCGCGCATGAAGGACAACGGAGTACGGGGGGCCGCGGCCGAGAACATCGCCGAAGGCCGCTTCGACCAGCAAAAACTGTTCGACATCTGGATGCATTCGCAGGGCCACCGGCGCAACATACTCGATCCGGATTTCAGCCGCTTCGGGCTCGCCTATGTCCGCGACGGGCGTGACCCTAACCTGCGCTATTGGGCGCTGGTTCTGGGCAGGTAGAGCTTCCCGGCTATCCTACTTTCCTTACGTCGTGTTAGCGCGCTCCATGCCGGAACGACATCACTGGCTTCCAGGAGGGCGCGGTAGAGGCTGTCAACTTCCTCATCGATCTCTATCCCGCTTAATCCCGACTGCGTTACGTTCCAGCAACCGCTTCCTCATCTTGCACACCCATAACGCCTGCCGTGTGGCAGCTTGCCACCGCCACACGGACGGCTCGGCGACAAAGTCGCCACCGTGGCGAATGCGTCGTCGCAGATCTTAAGCTGGGATCAAGAGTGCAATTCGATGGATGCCAACCACGTTGCTGATGTTGGTGGCTTTATCCGACTTTCCCTTGCCGCAGCTGTAGAGGCCGCCGTCTTTGACGGTATAGGCCGGAATACCTTTCTTCTCGATTTTGAACTCACCGGCAATGATGTGGCAGATCATGTCCATGTCCATCATAGGCTGGTCGTCCGGATCGGAAGCTCCGGGTTGATAGATCACATCGATTATCTTGATGCTCTTGTAAGCACTGATCTGTGACTCCTGCTCCCCGACTTCCACCATCCGTCGTCCGTGTCCCATGTCCATACCATCAGTGACGCTATAGCTGGGAGCTGCCGCCTCCGCCGGCGCTGCTAATGAAAATACGGGGGTCGCGGCGGTCGCAGCGAGACCAAATTTAAGGGCTGATCTGCGATTAAGGTGTTCCATGTACGGTCCTCCCTTTGAGCAGTCGTGCGATAATTCGCGCGGGAGACTCGGCGCTCAAGTTCGAAAACTGTCAACTGTTGTCTCCGAAGCTGAGCAACAGTCAGCTCAGGCTGACTGGATTGCCGGCTCGGCGGCGAGCCAAATCGATCGTTAACAACATATGGAACATGGGATCTACCGCATCGCTGCGAAGAACGGCCTCAAGCCCGTGGCCCTTTGTACCGAGAGCCCTCTATCCACAGTGCGAGCGCGATTGTTGCCGAACGGCCCTTAACTTCAAAATTGCGGCCTCGATAGCTTCCTGCCGCAGTCCATACCGTTTTTGAGCGTTGTTTGATTGAGATGCCGCGACTGTTCGCCCACTCGAAAATCTTTGCGCGTATTTGTTGCACAAATCCCTCAGCCCCAAGTTATTCCCCAACAAAGCATTAGTACACCCTAATTCAGGCGAGAGAAATATGGGTCTCGCGATCCGAGGTTCGATAGCCTTTGTCGCAACGGTCGACAGATTGCAGTTGCGGACGGCGGTGAGACGGCCGTCGTCAAGCATCAGGAATACCGAAACGCAAATCCCGCCGCCCCATTCACGGCAGCGGCGGGCGTCCCTGGGATTCTGGGACTACACGGGCCGTTGGGACCCATGCTGGAGTGGGAGAAGCAAATGTCGTGCCGAGATTGCCTATGGTGAGACAGTGAAAGCCCGCGTCCGATACTTCAAGGTCGCTCTAGCGCACCAGACGGGGCGCAGGAAGCGCATTGTTCCGGGCCAGAAGATCAAGCACTCTGATGACATCCTTGGCGGCTTCCGATTTGCAGGAATAGTACCGCCACCGGCCTTCGGCCCGACTTTCAACTATCCCCATTTCAACAAGCATGCCCAGGTGCTGCGAGAGGGAGTGCTGGGTCCCGCCCACGCGCGCGAGCAGGTCCGTCACCGTTCTCTCGCCGTCCATCAGTTGAATGCAGGTTAAGAGGCGCTTCTCGTGCGCCAAGGCGGCCAGAAACTTCGCCACCACAACCGCCTGTTTCTGGAAGCTAAGGGGCTTGGCCGGCCGACGCCGCAGAGCAGGGTCGGCTTGGATTTCCGCAAGTCGCTGTCTGACGTATGAAACCATGCTCGTGCCGCCGATCAACAGTGACCCCGAATCGCTGAGATGCCTCTAATAAAGCAAATGATCAGAAAGCTCGCCAGCCGTGAAACCAGCGAGCTCCTGTCAGGGCAGGCTTGGAGTTGGGGGCATATCTGCCCTAACAGGAGCAAATTGCTGCTGAAGCTTTGTGCAGTCAATCGTCCGAATGGGTACGGTCGGCTTCGGCCACAGCGTGGCCCACACCACTCGGGGCGATGCGGGCCCGGCCGAGGCTTGGCGACCTTGACCGACAGCGTGAGGGACGCTGCCGTAGATGAAACTTGCCGACAAATGACGTTCCACTACCGCGTGACAGCGCTACTTCTTATCGAATGAATCGAGTGAACCGCGCCCCAAGTATCCGGCAGCTTCGATCCATAGCGCAAGCGCGGCCTTTGGGGAGCGCCCCTTCACCTCGTACTCGTGACCTCGATTGACTCCGACTGCGACCCATACGGTCTTTGAACGTTGCGTGATGACAATACCGCCTGCATTGTCGCAATCCATGATCTCGTTACTTTTCCCCTGTGTCATCGCGACCCCTCAGGTTTCGACATCAAAGGCCCGCTAGTCCATGTGTGCGGCAGGCGCGCCGCCGGCAGCCGGACTGGCCTTCGGCTTGCGCAGCAGGACGACGAACGGGATGGCCAGCAGCGTCATCATCATCAGTATCTTGAAGTCGTTGACGTAGGAGATCATCATGGCCTGGAGGTTGACCATGCGATCGACCTCCGACAGCGCCATCGGATCGCCGCCCGCAGCCGCCGGCGAGACCGCCCAGAGATTGGGATTGAACGGGTTGATGAACGCCGAAAGCTCGGTGTGATTGACCTGCGTGTTGCGCACCATCAAGACCGTCACCACCGACACGCCGATGGACGAACCGAGGTTGCGCACCAGGCTGAACAAAGCGGTGGCATCGGTGCGGAAGCGCACGTCAAGTGTGGCGAAGGCCACCGTCGACAGCGGCACGAACACCATTCCCATGCCCAGGCCCTGGATGACGCCGGAGCTGAGGATCAGCCAGTTGTCCATCTGGGGCGTGAAGCTGGACATGGTGTAGAGCGACTGCGCGGTCAAGAGAAAGCCGATGACGACCAGGATCCTGGCGTCGATCCTGTTCATGAGCCGCCCGACGACGAGCATCGAAATCATCGTGCCGACACCGCGCGGCCCCAGGACGATGCCGATGGTGACGGTCGGATAGCCGAAGATGGTCGACAGCATTGGCGGCAGCAACGACATCGAGGCGAGAATCAGCACGCCCATCACGAAGATGAAGGCGAGCCCGGTCACGAAATTGCGGTCGAGGAAGATCTTGGGATCGATGAAAGGACGTTCCGCCGTCACCGTGTGAATGATGAACACCCAGAAGCCGGTGATCGAAAGAGCAAGCTCGATCCAGATTTCGACCGAAGAAAACCAGTCGACCTCGCCGCCGCGATCGAGCAGCAGCTGCAGCGCACCGACGCCCAGCGATAGCATGGCAAAGCCGAAGAAATCGAAGCTGCGCACCCGCCGGGCAACTGCCGGCAGATAGGCGGCCATGCCCAGGAAGGCGATGATACCGACCGGCAAATTGATAAAGAACACCCAGCGCCAGTTGAAATTCTCGGTCAGCCAGCCACCCAGCGTCGGGCCCAGGATCGGCCCCAGCATGATGCCGGCGCCCCAGATGGCCATTGCCTGGCCGTGGCGTTCCCTGGGATTGATGTCGAGCAGGAAGGTCTGCGACAGCGGCACGATGGCGGCGCCGAACACGCCCTGCATCAGACGGAAGAACACTATGCTCTCCAGGCTCCAGGCGATACCGCACAGCATCGAAAACACGGTGAAGCCGACAACCGCCCCCAGGAACAGTTCCTTGCGGCCGAAGCGGTCGGCGAGCCAGCCGGTCACCGGCGTCATGATGGCGGCGGCCACGATGTAGGAGGTCAGCACCCAGTTGATGTTGTCGGGCGAGGCGCCGAGATCGCCGGTCATGGTCGGCAGCGCGACGTTGGCGATCGTGGTGTCGAGCGCCTGCATGATCGTCGCCAGCATCAGCGCGACCGTGATCAGGCCGCGATGCGGCACTTCCTTGAAAGGTTCGGGCGTGCTCATGGCGTTGAACTTCCAGCCGGTAACAAAAACGTGTACAACGGGTTTCCGGGCGGCAATGCCTTCCGTTGAGAGACCCTCATCGCGGTGGGACGCGATTTGTCGATGTGGGGGTTACATCGACCGAAGTCTCCGATGAGCGGATGTCTGCCGCCCGGAAACATGAGGACCGACGGGTCCGTGTCGAAGGTTTCAAAATTCGGGCAAGCCGCGACGCGGTTCGGCCAAACGCTGATCCTTCCAACCACTCCCATCAGACCAATCCTGCTGTTCGCTTCCACCCGCCTGGTCCCCGCGGGCTTCGCTGTCTCTACTGCGCGGTCTCGCCGGCCGTGGCGTGACCGAAGATCGATGGCCAGCCACGCGCCACGCCGGTGTCGACGGTGACGGCGGCGCTCATGCCGGTGCGCAGCGCCATCTTGGCGTCGGGATCCGTCAGCTCCAGGCGCACCGGAATGCGCTGCGTGACCTTGACCCAGTTGCCGGTGGCGTTCTGCGCCGGAAGCAACGAAAACTCTGCCCCGGTGCCGGCGCCGATCGCCTTGACCGTCGCCTCGAAGGTGCGGCCGGGATAGGTGTCGACCACGATCTCGGCCTTCTGGCCGGGCTTCATGTGGGTCAGCTGCGTTTCCTTGAAATTGGCGTCGATCCAGGTGTCACCGGTCTCGACCAGCGCAAACAAGGGCGTGCCGGAACCGACATACTGGCCGACCTTGAACGAGGAGGCCTGGCTGATGACGCCATCGGCGGGCGCCCTGACCGTGGTTTGCGCCAGGTCGTAGGCGGCCTTGTCGCGCGCGGCGAGCGCCGCCATCACGGTCGGGTGCTTGTCGGTCTCGATGTCGGGATTGCCGGCAAGCGCCGCCTTGGCGCTGATGATGCCCTGCTCGGCAACCGCCAACTGTTGCCTGGCCTTGTCGAGATCGTTCTTGGCCTGATCGAGCGACGATTTGGCGTTGATGCCCTTCTGGGCAAGGTCGGCGGCGCGGTCGTATTGCGACTGGGCGAAGGCGACCTCGCTGGCATCCGACTTTTGCTGCGCCGTCGCCTGGCTGTAGGCCGCGCGCAACTGCTCGATACCAACGCGTGCGACCGCGACCGCCGCGTCGGCTTGGGCCAATGCGATGCGGTAGGGCTCGGGGTCGATGGCAAACAGCACATCGCCCTGCTTGACCAGCTGGTTGTCGGATATGGCGACCTTAACGATGCGGCCAGCCGTATCCGAGGCGATCGACACCTTGGCCTGCTGCAGGTTGGCGTTCTCCGTCTCCTGGTAGCGCCCGCCGGTGACCCAGACATAGCCGCCGCCGATGGCCAGCGCCGCCGGCAAGGCAAACATCAAGAGCGAGCGGCCGATGCCGCGCTTCTTCTTTGGTGCCGGGGCCGGCTCCGGCACCACCGGGGCCGCCGCGACGGGCGTGGCGGCCGGCTTGGCCGGCGCTTCCATCTCCACCTTGGGAGTGCTCTCGTTCTCGTCTATCTTCGCTACGGCATTCATGCTGCTGCGCCTTCCGTATTCTTGACCTTTTCGTCGGACGGCGAATCGCCGTCGCCGAGATTCTGTGCCATTGCGTCGAGCGCCCTGATCAGGACGCGACGATCCTCCGGTGAAACGCCGACGAGCGATTCTTCATAGACTTCGCCAGCCAGGCTCTTGACCTCCGCATAGGCGGCACTCGCCTTGGCGGTCGGGAAAATCATGCGCACGCGGCGATCGGCGGCGTCGGCGCGGCGTTCGATCCAGCCGCCCTCCTCCATCCTGTCGACAAGGCGCGAAACGCTGATCGGCTCGATCTCGAGCAGTTCGGCGAGCCGCGCCTGCGTGATGCCCGCTTCCTTGGCGACGCGCACCATCAGCCGCCATTGCGCCGAGGACAGGCCAAGGCCGCTGGCGCGCGTTTCGAAACGCTTGCGCATCAAGCGCTGCACGTCGTGGATCAAAAATCCCAATCTGTCTAAGCCATCTGAAACCATGAGCGGTATATATAATAAGCGTGCTTACTATTCAAGCGCCACATTGCAGTTGAAAGCCGGCAAATGCGCATGGCGGTCGTGCGACGCGATCATGGTTAGCACCAGGTGAACGGCGCAGACCTGGAAACAGCCGAACTGGGCCCAGAACCTGCTGCTTTCACAGGCGGTTTCGGACGACGACGAAGAAGGCGCCGAGCGAACTGGTGATGATTGCGATGGGCAGTTCTTGCGGCGGCGGCAAAGTCCGGGCCCGGAGTTCGCCTGCCAGCAGCGGCGCGGGACCGGTGCAATCGCCATCCTGACGGGCACGGCTGCCCAGCAAGCGCCGTCGTACTCCGTCGAAAGGACATGCCAGGCTGGCCGATTGCGGTATCCGGGCGTCGTCACTCCCCTTGAGAAAGGCAGTATAATTCAGGCGTTCCCGACGCTGGATTGGCCGGTTTCGGCGAACAGGAGGGTAAGATGCTACGTGCAATATTCAGGGTTCTGGCTATCGTCGTCCTCTGCTCCACCGCCGTCGGAATCACGGCAAGTCTGACCATGGCTGACACGCGCGACGCGGGCCACAAGCCGGGTGATAGGGGCCACTAGGCCCACTGCCCAATGCCGACGTGCGATCGGGCAATTCGCCGCGGCCCAAGTTGATGGCCCATTGCTCCCGCAGCGGGCCTATCTTTCGCCTAGGGCGGCAGGACCAGCGCCGCGAGCACCAGGTGAACGACGCGACCCCGGAAACAGCCGAACTGAGCAGGACACGCTGCCTTCACACGCGGTTCCGGAGGACCATGGTGACGACGAAGAAGGCGCCAAGCGAGCTGGTGATGATGCCGATGGGCAGTTCCTGCGGCGGCAGCAAGGTCCGGGCCAGGAGATCGCTTGCCAGCAAGAGCACCGCCCCGAACAGCGCGCAGCTCGCGATCAGGCGCAGATGCAAGGGACCGGCCAGCGGGCGCGACAGATGCGGGATCATCAGCCCGACAAAGCCGACGACGCCGGCGACCGAGACCAGGATTGCCGTCGAGAAGGCGGCGACGAGAAATGTCGCCCTGCGCATCCGCGCCACCGGCACGCCAAGGCTCTCGGCGGCGCTTTCACCGGCCAGGAAAGCGTCCAGCCGGCGGTGGTTCCAGAGCCCGTAAACCGCAATCGTGCCGGCGCCCACCGCAGCCAGCCAGACATTGTCCCAGCGCGCCAGCCCAAGCCCGCCCATCGTCCAGAACAGCACCGAATGGGCCGCGCGCTGGTCTCCGGCAAAGACCAAATAGTTGGTCAATGCGGTGAACATGAAGGAGACGGCAAGGCCGGCGAGGATCAGCCGCTCCGGGCCCTGCCCCCGCACCCGCGCGACCAGCAGCAGGACGATACAGGCCGCCAGTATGCCGCCGGTGAAAGCCGCGACCGGCAAGGTCCAGATGCCGAAACTGTCGCCAAAGACGGTGATGACGGAAACCGCGCCTGCCGCGGCTCCCGACGACAGGCCGAACAGGAAAGGATCGGCTAGATCGTTGCGGGTCACCGTCTGCAAAAGCGCACCGACGATGCCCAGGCCCCCGCCGACACAGATCGCCAGGATCGTACGCGGCAACCTGAGATCGACGACGATCTTGCCGATCGGGCCCGATACCGAATGTTCCTCCAGCCCGATGGCATGGCCAAGTGCGGCAATGACATCCCTCATGGGTATCAGCGTCGACCCATAGGCGATCGACAGCAGCACCAGGGCCGCCATCGCCACCGCGCCCGCCGCCGTGGCCAGCGTGAATGCCTTGTGCCCCGAAAGCGCGCCGGATTTATGCGTAAGCGCAAGATGCATCAGAACGCTTCCGGATGCATCGCCCTGGCGATCTTGCCGATCGCCTCGATGTTTGCCGGTCCGGGCGTCAGTTCGGCATAGCGCAGCGCCACGAAGCGCTCGTTTTTGACCGCGTCCGTCTCCTTCATCGCCGGGTGTTCTTTAAGGAAATCGAGCAGCTTCCTGTAGCCGCCGCCATCCTGGTAGTCGAGCAGGATGAGGAATTGCGGGTTGCGCGACGCCACCGTTTCCCAGTCCGTGTTGCCCCAGCTGGTGTCCATGTCGGCCATGATGTTGTCGCCGCCGGCCGCGGTGATCATGGCGCTCGGGATGGCGAATTTCCCGGCGGTGAACGGCTTGTCCTCACCGGAATCGTAGAGGAACACCCGCGTTGCCTTGGCGCTGCCGACTTTCGCGGTGATATCGGCCAGTTGTGCCTTCCAGCCGGAGACGAGCTTTTCCGCGTCGGCTTCCTTGCCGAAGATCTTGCCCAGCTTTTCGACGTCGCCATAGAGCAGGTCCATCGAGGCGGCGGGCCTGCTCTTGTCGAGATGGACGCAGCTTTCGGTCAGCACAAGCGTCTTGATGCCGCGCGGAGCCAGCGTGTCGGGCGTCACCTCGCCACCCGGCTTCATGCCGTAGTACCAGCCGGCAAAAAAGAAATCGGGCTCGGCGGCGACCAGGTTTTCGAGCGTCGGGTATTTTGGCGCCAGTTCCGGGATGGAGCCCTGCTCGGCCTTGAATTCGGGACCGACCTTGTACCATCCGGTGATGCCGGTCAGGCCGACGATCGACGGCTGCAGCTTCAGCGCGAAGGCCATCTCGGCCATGTTGAGATCCTGGATGACGGCGCGCTTGGGCGGCGCGTCGAAGGTCAGCGGCTTGCCACAGCTGTCGACCGTGACGGGAAAGGCCAAGGCCGTCGAGGCCAGCAGCGAGAAGAAGAGCGACATAGCGAGACGTTTCACGGATTTTGCTCCTTGGTTGAACAGGTTTGGATGAGGGATGGGCTTCGATCAGGACGGCGGCGCGGCGCGGTTCGGAACGTCGAACACCGTCAGTTCGCGGTCCTCGGTGGGGTGGCGCAGGCGAAACACGTCGACGCCGAAGATCTCGCGGATCAGCTGCTGGGTCAGCGCTTCGCGCGGTGCCGCCAGCGCATGCAGCCGGGCTTCGTTCATCACCGCGACCCTGGTGGCGAAGGGCGCCACCAACGCCAGATCGTGCAGCACCGCGATCACCGTCATGCCGAAGCCGGCGACGAGTTCGAGCAATTCGCCACGGGCGCGCGGGTCGAGATGGTTGGTCGGCTCGTCGAGGAACAAGACCTTCGGTTGCTGGGCGATGGCGCGGGCAAGCTGAGAGCGTTGGCGCTCGCCGCCCGACAGCGAGCCGATGGTGCGGCCAAGCAGCGGCAACAGGCCGGTCCGGCGCAGCGCGTCAACGACGATGTCGCGTTCCTCGCTCCTGCGCCTCAAGCCGGCATGCGGGACGCGGCCAAGTTCGACATAGTCGATTACCGCGAGCCGCGGATCCGGCTGGTCGGTCTGGCCGACGACGGCGATGTGCAGCGCGCGCTCGGCGGCCGAAATCCTGTCCAGGCGCCGGCCGCCAAGCTTCACCTCCCCGGAACTGGGCCTGAGCATGCCCGACAGCATGCGCAGCAGCGTGGTCTTGCCGGCACCGTTGGGGCCGATGATGGCGAGGCGATCGCCCGATGCCACCGACAGGCTGGCCGACTGGACCAGGTCCCGGCCGTTCGCCGTCGCGCCCAGATCGCGCGCTTCGAGGAGCGGTGTCATCGGTTTCCCTCCGCAGGCGTGCCCGGGATGCGGGCCACGGTCTTGCCAGCCAGTCGCGGCGGACGTTGCCCGGAGTTGCACCAGCCGTCGGCGAGCGAGGCATAGAGGCTGGCGAACCGCACGAGATCGCCGGCGTCGGCCTGGGCGTCGATGGAGCCGAAGAGATAGGCGGCCTTGCCCGGCGCCTGGAAGGCCACCGTCAGCGGCCGCGCGCAGCCCGCCATGCACTCGACGCCCTCGACCGTGAAACCACGCGCCACCGCAGGGGCCGAGAGCCGGGAGCGCAGGATGTACAGGCTTTCGCCCGACCTGATCCCACTCGGGGCGCCGCGGCAAAGCGTGCACACGATGATGCGATGCGGGGGATGAATGGGATCGATGGCGCCGTCCAACTTTCCGTCTTTCTCGATAGGCGACGGAAGGATGCTGGCGAGCCGGCCGACAAGACCGACGTCCACGTCTCCTCCCGGCACACCCCGTCCGGTCAACTCCGTGATGGCAGGTCTCCTGGCTCGCGGGTCTCGGCTCGATCCTGCCTTCCCAGCCTTGCCGGCCAGTGGCATTTCGGATCGTGCTCACCGCTTACAGTTGCGGGGGCAGCCACGGTCTCGACCCCTTTCCGGGGATCTCACCGTGTTCCCTTTTCACCCCTTGCCTTTCGGCGCGGGGACCATCACGCACCCACCGTAGATTTCCATCGATCGCACCGCAACGGGTTTTTGCGATGCTGTTTATTAATGTAATAACATTACGTTAGAAGCGATATTTGCGGATAATGTCAACCCCTATTGTCTGGAAAGCCGAGACGTCTGCCGGCAGAGAGGGCCGGCCAAGCGATCCCTCGATCAATGCCACCGCAGGCCCGCCTCCCCTGTATAGTTTTATGGGCTAATTTAGATACTACAAATATAAATTTTATCCTCACCGCTATATAGTTGCAGTTGCACAACATTCTTAGCGTTTTGGTAGTCCTCTGGACTATAGACGGATTGCCGGGCGGTAGCATTCATGCTGCGTTCGGGCATCTGGAATTAGGGGCGAAGGCATGGTGGGACGGGTTCACGCGCGCGGCGGGGTTTTGACTGCGGCGCGCGGGCGGTTTTTGGCGGGGGCTTCCCTGGCAGTGCTGGTCGTTGCCGGGGTGGCGCCGCGCCAGGCGATCGCGGGCAACTACGTCGCCAACAGCGATGGCTCGCTTCGCGCCGCGATCGCAGCGGCTAACGCCGACGCCGATCCCAACGCCACGATCACGCTGACAGGCAACTTCGCGGTTTCGCCCACGGGCATGCCCATGCCCACCAAACCGCTGATCATCGACACTCAGGGTTTCGTTCTGTCCGGGGTCGCCTCGCCTCCCACCGCGGGCAGCATTACTTTTTCCGGCAGTTTCCCCGGCGCCGGCTCGCTGACCATCAACGGCACCCTTGTTGGCGGCGGTTCGTCGGGCTCAATTTTTCCTGGAACTGGGCTTTACGTGAACAGCCTGGCCGGAAGCAGCGGCCAGGTCGTGAACAACGGTTCGGTCACGGGCGGAACCGCAAGTGTCAGTGGACAAGCAGGCGGCATAGGCGTCGTTGTGGGCAATGGTGCGGACCTGATCAACAACGGTACGATCAGTGGTGGTGCGAGCCTGGCATATACAGGCAGCGCGAACAACTCAGCGGCTGGCGTATCGCTCAACAATGGTGGGTCGTTCATCAACAACAGCACGGTGCAAGGTGGTAACAGCCAGGGCACGGGCGCCGGCATGGGGCTCTATCTGAACGGCCTTGCTGGTGCTGCCACGGTGGTCAACAACGGTACGATTACCGGCGGTTCGGACTTGACTGGCGTCAATGTGGGCAACGTTGCCATCCGGGGCCGTGGAAGCCAGTTGCAATCGATTACCAATGCCGGAACGTTGGAAGGTGGAAACGGCGCGGCGGCGATCGACAGCAACGGCACAACAAACCTGGCCGTCGTCAACAGCGGCCTCATCCAGGCCGGCATTGGCCAGACCAATGCAATTCAGTTCGGCGCGACGGCGACAAGCAAGGCCACGCTGGAGCTATGGGCCACGTCGGTCATTCAGGGGAATATCGTCGGCAGCGCGCTCGGTACCAACGACATCCTGCGCCTGGGCGGCACGGCTGACGGCAGTTTCGATGTCTCGGCCATCGGCGCGGCGGCCCAATACCGGAATTTCGACACCTTCCAGAAGACGGGCGCCAGCACCTGGATGCTGACAGGCAATGGCACGGCGACCACCAACTGGGATATCCAGCAAGGCACGCTGCAACTGGGAAATGGTGGCACCAGCGGCTCGATCATCGGCGACGTCACCAACGCCGGCATGCTCGCCTTCAACCGCAGCGACGCGCTGACCTATGGCGGCGTTATCAGCGGCACTGGCTCGGTCAGCCAGATCGGCAGCGGAACGACGATCCTGACCGGCGCCAACACCTATAGCGGCGGCACGGTGATCAACGCCGGGACACTTCAAGTGGCCGCCGACGGCAATCTCGGCGCGACTTCGGGCAATCTCAGTTTCGGCGGCGGCACGTTGCGCACGACCGCCAGCTTTTCCACTGCCCGCAATGTCCAGCTCAATGGCAATGGCGGCTTTGAAACGGCCCGGAGGCACGCAACTGGACCTTACCGGGCAGGTGACCGGCGCCGGCACGCTGGTCAAGGACGGCTTGGGTACCCTCAACGTCACCAACTTGTCCAACAGCTACACGGGCGGCAACATCGTCAATGCCGGCACGCTTGTCGGCAATGCAGCCTCGATCCGGGGCGACATCGGCAATGCCGGCACGGTCGTCTTCGACCAGTCGATGGACGCCAGCTTTGCCGGCGATATCTCCGGCACCGGCGCGATGGTGAAGGATGGTGCCGGCACGCTGACCCTTTCAGGCACGTCGCTGCTGGACTGGACCATCGACCAAGGCGGCCTCGTCGCGGCGGCCGAGCGCTTCGGCGGCGATGTCTCGATCGGCGCCGGCGCCTCGTTCACCTTCGACCAAACAGCCAATGCGAGCTATGCCGGCGCGCTCTCGGGCGCCGGAAATTTCGTCAAGGACGGCTTGGGAACAGTGGTTCTGGCCTCGGACAACTCGGCTTTCGCCGGCGCCACTTTGGTCAATGGCGGCACGCTCGCCGCGGGCGCGGCCAACGCGTTCAGTTCCGCTTCGCAGTTCTCGGTCGCCTCGGGCGCGACGCTCGATCTCGCCGGCACCTCGCAGACGATCGCAGGGCTGACCAACGCCGGAACGGTGGGCATTGCCGGCAGTCTTGGAAGCAAGCTGACCGTCAGCGGCGACTATGTCGGCAATGGGGGCAATATTCTCATCGGCACCGCCCTGGGTGCAGACAACTCACAAACCAACATGATGGTTATCGCCGGGGGTACGTCAGGCACGGGCACGCTCCAGGTCGTCAATCTCGGCGGCGGCGGGGCGCAGACGGTCGAAGGCATCAAGATCGTCGATGTCGGCGGCGTCTCGAATGGCAGCTTCTCGCTAAAGGGCAACTACACCTTCGAAGGCGATCAGGCGGTGGTCGGCGGCGCCTATGCCTACCGGCTCTACCAGGGCGGCACGAGCACACCCGGCGACGGCGACTGGTATCTGCGTTCCGCCCTGATCGATGGCGGTGGACCCGGAACGCCGCTCTATCAGGCCGGCGCACCGCTGTACGAGGCCTATGCGGGTGCGCTGCAGACGTTCAACCAGCTAGG
The DNA here is from genome assembly GCF_006442705.1 of Mesorhizobium sp. B1-1-7. NCBI lineage: Bacteria > Pseudomonadati > Pseudomonadota > Alphaproteobacteria > Hyphomicrobiales > Phyllobacteriaceae > Mesorhizobium > Mesorhizobium sp. B1-1-7. The sequence goes on from NZ_VFWQ01000004.1 coordinate 248,779, forward strand.
CACGCTCCAGCAGCGACTCGGCAACCGGTCGTGGACCGTGGAAGCGCAAGGCGCCGACGGGGTTTCCGACGATGTGAGGGCCGAGGCAGGCATCGGCCTGTGGGGCAGGATCGAGGGCACCAGCGGCTCCTACGATCCGGAAAACTCCACAACCGGGACGACTTACGACACTTCGACCTGGAAGCTTCAGACTGGCGCAGACATGCTCCTTTCCGACACCGCCGCCGGTCAGCTCATCGGCGGTGTCGCTTTCCAGTACGGCACCGTATCAGCCGATGTCTCGTCGCTATTCGGCGGCGGGTCGATCGACAGCACCGGCACCGGCGTTTCAGGCTCGCTGACCTGGTACGGCGCGGAAGGGTTCTACCTCGACAGCCAGGCGCAGGTGATCTGGTATGACAGCGATCTCGACTCGGCGACCGCCGGACAGCGGCTGGTCGATGGTAACAACGGCGTCGGCTACGCACTCGGCGTCGAAGCGGGCAAGCGTATCATGCTCGACCCGAGCTGGTCGCTGACGCCGCAAGCGCAGCTTGCCTGGTCGTCCGTCGACCTCGACGCGTTCACCGACGCCTTCGGCGCAAGAGTTGCTCCCGGCAGCAACGACAGCCTGCTTGGCCGTCTCGGCCTGTCGCTGGACCACCAGTCACAGTGGCAGGACCGCAGCGGCCGGACCGGGCACACGAATGTCTACACGATCGCCAACCTTTATTACGATTTCGAGGACGGCTCGTCGGTCGACCTGGCCGGCAGTACCCTCTCAAGCCGAAACGAGCGGCTATGGGGCGGTCTCGGCATCGGCGGCACGATCAACTGGGCCGACGACAAGTTCTCCGTCTTTGGCGAAGCTGTCGCCCGCACGGGGTTGGAGAACTTCGGTGACAGCCATGCACTGACGGGTTCGCTCGGTTTGCGGGTCAAGTGGTAGAAGGCCTGTGGCCGTCAGTCCATTGCGGAACCTGCCGCTCAGCGTGCTGCGTGGCGGCCATGATCGACCCGACCGTTTTCACCACCGAGAAAGCCGAGCAGCATCCCGCATCCGATGCCGCGTTTCAGTTGAAATTTGACTTTTGCAGTGGTCGCATCGGCTGCCGGCCCCTGTATGGTTAGCGGAAGTATTCAGGAGGCGTGGGGTCATGAGCGTGACGAACGGCAAGCCCGAGCATGTCGCTGCCGCTTTTGCGAACGCTTGGAACCGGCACGACATGGATGAGTTCGCATCTCTGTTCGCTTCCGATGCTAATTTCGTCAACGTCGTAGGTGTCTGGTGGAAGAACCGGTCCGAAATCGAAGCAGCGCACCGAGCCACTCATGACACCATGTTTCGGGATAGCCGCCTGGAAGGCGATGTCTCGTCGGTTGTGGAATTGGCTCAGGGGCTTGCTTCCATTCACTACAGTTGGACCCTAACGGGAGCATCTGCTCCGGACGGAACCCCGGTCGGGATCAGGAAGGGCATATTGCTTCTGATCGTCCAAGAAGGGCGGTCGGGATGGCGCATCAAGGTGGCTCAGAACACGGATATTGTTCCTGCCATCATCGCCCCTGCAGCTTGAGCCTGCGCACCGAAAACGGCGCGCGAAGCTGCCATTCTCCGGCAGGCGACCCCAAAACAAACAAGGCCCCTGCACAGCGTGGCGATGACGCTGGATCACGCAAAGTTTTGTGATTTGGTGGTGGATGCGCTGGAGCGGTCGACGAAGGGTTTGGGGTGACGTGCGAGGCTGGTTGTCATTTCCCTTCTATCCGGCACGCGGGGACATCCGCCAACATCGGCGGCAGGATTCCCATGATGTCGCCTTTGGGGGCTGGTTCCGGACAATCCGCTTTCGGGCATCGGCCGTGAGATAGCTGCCATTCAATCACCGGTGACCGAACGGCAGCAACCGACCATCCCGATCGTTCCATGGTCACGTACGGTTCTAGAAAGCCGCTGCTGCTAGCACGTTCACCTGTCCGCACGATCGGGCCAGAGAGCGGTTCGTCTGCTGCCTTGCAAAGATTGCGGATAGCTTGCGTTCTTCGATAGGCGCGAACATTTCACCAAGTAGGGTCCCGCCCTTCAAAATCTTTGTCTGGCGCGATCTTGGGCTGGCGATCGTGACTGACAAGGGGATCCACGTAGGCCATCCTGAATGCGTCGCCGACCAAACATGCCATGGCAATCAGTAACGCTCGGGATCCTCGAAGGCTTCGTCGAGCCACGACTGTGCTCCGGATAACTATTGAACCAAAATGGACTTGGGGATCAGTCGAAATGTCGGTCATGGGTTCTCCTGCAGCGCTAAGGATGACACCGCTCCATGCCTGCGTCCTTGTCCGAGACCTGAAGACTCCTCAACGAACCTGAACACTCCTGAAGTTCGCCATCAGGACCGTCTTCAGCTATCCTGCTTCAGCTATCTTGCCCTGAAGCGACAGGTCTTTGGTGATGGACGTGGAATTCGGCAACTTTCGCCTGAAACGTACCGAGCGGCTGCTGCTTGGACCCACGGGACCGGTCGAGCTTTCGGCGCGATCCTTTGACATCCTAGCGGCGTTGTTGGACCGGCCGGACGAGGTGATCGGCAAGGCCGAACTCTTCGATGCCGCCTGGCCCGGCTTGGTGGTGGAGGAGAATACGCTCCAGGTCCATGTTTCCGCGCTGCGAAAACTGCTGCCCGTTGAAATGATCGTGACGGTGCATGGTCGCGGCTACAAGTATGCTGGTCCCAAGCCCTCTGCGGCGACCGACCCGGCTTCGATGCAAGCCAGACCCTCCATCGCCGTTCTTCCCTTCGACAACATGAGCGGCGATCCCGAGCAGGACTATTTTAGCGACGGGATTACTGAAGACATCATCGCGCAGCTCGGCAAATTCAGGGAATTCCTGGTCATCGGGCGGAATTCGTCCTTCCGCGTTCGTGGTAAGAAGGGGGACCTCGCCGAGGTCGCGATGAGGCTTGGTGTCCAGTATGTCGTGGAAGGCAGTGTTCGGAAAATCGGTAGCCGCATCAGGGTCAGCGTGCAGCTGACGGACGCAGCTTCCATGGCTCATGTATGGGGCGAGCACTACGACCGCCAGCTCGATGACATTTTCGCCATCCAGGACGACATCACCCAGATGATCGCGGCTCGGCTGGCGCGACAGGCCAGAACGGCGATAGCATCGCGCGCCAGGGCTCACCCGACCGGAAATGTCTCCGCGTACGAAAACTACCTTCGGGCGCTCCAGCTTGTCAGCCAGCTTGAAACGGCAGTCCAAGCGGCGCCGTTCCTGGGCATTGCGGTCAAGCTCGATCCCGACTTCGCAGGGGCGCTCGGCATGCTCAGCTTTGTCGAGACGATCAAATACTTCTGGTCCAACGACATCAACGATGTCGAGGTTGGGCTACGGACGGCGAAAGCCGCCCTGCAACTCGATTCCGAAGAGGCCTACGCGCATCTCGCCAACGGTTTCGCCTCGATGTTCCTGCGCCGATTCCGAGAAGCCGAAACTAGTCTCGACCGTGCCGTCTCCCTCAATCCGAACGATCCGTTCATACTCATCTACAACGCTCTTCTACTCAACTACGTCGGCAAGTACGATGCTGCGCTTCGCGAACTGGAGCAGGCCCGGCGCCGCGACCCGTTCGCAGTAGGATGGTTTAATGATGTGCTCGGTATCATACTCACGAACGCAGGACGCTACCGCGAGGGGTTGGCCAGCTTCGCCAAAATGCCAACCCTGCACTCATGGTCGCTTGTCTACGTCGCCATCTGCCATGCAGAACTGGGCGAAACCGCGCAGGCCGGGGGAGCTCTCGCGCGCGTAAGGTCATCCTGTTCCCGGCATGTAGGAAATTCCCTGGACGACATTCTGACAGAAGAGGTGGTCCACGAAGACCCTGCCGTACTCGACCGTTATCGCTCGATCCTGCAGCGCGTTGAGGAGGAAAAATGAGCTTTCTCGGACGGCAAGACGTCTGGCAAACCTTCGGACGCCGGCACGTATCTAGCTCGCAACGTCCCGGATCTCAGCCAGCCTCGGCCGGTCTTCTTTTGGATGAGCATCGCGCGAGTTCGGATATCCTGCCCGGCAACAAGGTTGCCTATTTTGATCTTGACGAGGTCGCAACCGCGCAACTTGCTGTCGATCGCCAAATCGAAGAGCGCTCTGTCTCGCAGACGCCGCTCCCGATCGAAAAAGAAGCGAATCGCCCATATCTGTCGAGGTTTCAGAGGGCGTTTCGTTCCGACCTTCTTGCCTGCATTCCATGCCCGGCGACCGGCGGGTAGTTCGTAGCACGAATGTCCCATTTCGTTTCATGGGGAGACAAGCAAGCAGTGGGCAGGAAGCGGGTTTTTCGATGGCTTGCCGCCGTTATCGTGGCGTCCGCCATCACCGGGTGCACCAGCATTTCCTATTATGCGCAGTCGGTGGAGGGCCATGTACGGATCATGGCGGCGCGGAAAAGTGTCGGGAGGCTGATCCGCGATCCTTCGACACCCGAGGCGTTGCGCGCCAGGCTGACGTCGGCGAGTGCCATACGCCGCTTTGCCACGGATGAACTGGCGCTGCCCGAAAACAGCAGCTACCGCAGCTATGTCGACATCGGTCGGGACGATGTGACGTATGCGGTTTTTGCCGCGCCGCAATTCTCGCTGACTCCAATTACATGGTGTTTTCCGGTCTTCGGCTGCGTTCCGTACCGAGGCTACTTTTCGCGGAAATCCGCGGCTGAAAGTGCTGTCGAACTGCGACGACAGGGGCTCGACGTCTACGTTTCGGGCGTCACCGCATATTCCACGCTGGGCTGGTTCAGCGACCCGCTGCTCAGCACCATGCTTCGCCAGGACGACACCTATCTCGCCAGCCTTGTCTTTCACGAGCTGGCGCATCAGAAAATCTATGTCGACGGCGACTCCGCGTTCAACGAGGCTTTCGCGGTTTCCGTCGAAACCAGCGGCGTGCGGAAATGGCTTCGCGCCACCGGCAACCGCGCCGGGTTGCGCCGCTACGAAGCCAATCGAAAGCGTAGCGCCGATTTTCTCGGACTGATCGCGAAAACGCGGGACGAGTTGGGCCAAGTCTATGGTAGCCCACGTACCCCGGAAAAGATGGCGGCTGCCAAGGCAGCCACGATCGACAGGCTGCGGGTGCGCTACCGGCGGATGCGCGACAAGCAATGGGCCGGATATCGGGGATACGATGCCTGGTTCGCCGCCCCGATCAACAACGCCAAGCTCGCCGCGACCGCTGTCTACGGCGAACAGGTTCCGGCATTTCTTCGCCTGTTCGATTTGTGCTCCGGCGACTATCCAAGGTTTTATGCCGCCGTCCGCCGGATCGGGGATCTGCCCGCACCTTCCCGAGCCCAGGCTCTGAAGACCGCCGCTGCCTGTAACTGATATTGGCGAGCAAGGCCGCGCAAGCCTGGCCCGCAGGGCAATGTGAAGCGCTTCATGGTGTGGACGGTTGTCTTTGTCATAGTTTCATTGGGTGAGCGGGGTTTCGTTCAGTGAGCGCGGGGGCAAAGATGGGCGGTCGATTGCTGGCGGTTTCTTGCGGGTCCTGGCTGGGCAGAGTCCTGGCCGGGTTGGCGATCTTTGCTGTCACGCTTCTTGCCGAGCCGATCGGCGCGAGCGGCCAGGAAGTGGAAACGGTGCGCATCGCCACCTTCAACGCCTATCTGCTGTCGCCGATCTTCAAATGCGCCAATCCGAACTTCGCCGATTGCCTCATCCAGATCCACGGCCAGACCGAAAAACAGGCCAAGCATCTCGCCGAGACCATTCTCAAGGACACCGACCGCTTCGACATCATCGCCATCAACGAGGCCTGGGACGAGGACGCCAAGCAGATCCTCATCGACAGGCTGACGCCGGTCTATCCGAACTTCGTGCGCAAGATCGACGCCGCGCTCTTGAAGGTGCGGCCGCAGGCCATCGTCGATGCCATCACCAGCCTCGATCCGGCGGCGGCCATAGCCATCTATGGCGAGCCGATCGAGAAGATCGACGGCGAGGACAGCGGCCTGATGTTCTTCGCCAAAAAGGACTTCAAGTTCCTGCCGCTGCCCGACGACAGCTTCAAATGGGGCAAGAACGACGGCGAGACACTGGATGCCGCGACCGACGAGGTCGGCTTCACGCTCTACGATCATTGCGGCGGCGTCGACTGCCTGTCCGGCAAGGGCGCGGCGATCGTGCGACTGCTCCACCAGCCCTCGCAAAGCAATTACACGGTCGTCTTCACCCATGCCCAGGCCGACTATTTCGACAAGAGCCCGCCCGAGCTTCACGCCGACGCCCGCGATGCGCAGTTCGACCAGGTCCAGAAGCTGATCGAGACGACGCTGTCGCCGCTGACGGCAGCGCAGCGCAAGCGCGAACGGGTGCTGGTGATGGGCGACCTCAACGTGCCGCTGTTCCACCAGCCGATGGGCGAATGGGCGCGCCGCTTCGCCAGTCCCGGCAAATACTGGACATCCAAGCACTATGACAGCTGGGCAGCGACCAACCGTGCCGACCCCGGCATCTCCAACTACATCGACGGCGAGCGCTACGATTATATCCTCGCCGCGCCGCAGCCTTATCTGAGCGGCGGCATCGAAGGACCGATCTGCGTCCAGCATGTCACCATCCCGGTCGATTTCGTCAACCTCGAGAGCGACCACAATCTTTTGACCGCCGACCTCAATCTCGGCAACAATTTCTGCCATCCGGGCATTGCCTACCAAGTCGACCTGAAGTCGAAGAAGGGGCCCGACGGCAAGCCGCAGGCCGAGGAGGTGATCGATTTCAGGAACGGCCAGGACGTCACCCAGATCCGCTTTCCGGGTTCGATGCAGTGGTTCCACGTCGTGCGCCAGGATGCGGGCAGCTATTCGATCGGCGCCGACAATCCGGGCGTCAACATCGACATCTACCAGCCGTCCAACATGACGACGCCGATCTCCAGCTATTACGGCGACACCAGGACGATCCAAGACGGCGAGCAGACCTTCACCGTCCACACCTATGCGCTGCCCAAGGAGTTCTTCATCCGCATCACCGGCAAGGACCGCGACTGGCGAGGCAATTATGCGCTGCTGGTGCGCCGCCATACCTGTGCGACCAAGGAAGAGGCCTGCCCGCTGCAGCCTGGCGAGCCGCCGCAGTTCGCCTCGCTCACGGAAGCCGGCAGCCTGCTCGGCAGCCAGGACGAAGCCTGGTTCCGTTTCGACGTCGTCGGCCAGGCCGACAGCGGCGCCGACCAGACCGTCACGCTGACCGCCGACGGCTTGCCCGACCCGAACGGCTACAAGGCGACGCTGGAGGAGTTCGACAACCCGCATGGCGGCGAACCCCCAATCGCTATTTCCGGCAGCAGCCGCATCGTCAGCGACGCCATGGGCGACGGCACGCGTGGCTATCTGGTCATCCACCAGGCCGCGGCTGGAAACCAGCCGGTGCGGGTGCGCGCCTCCATGCAGACCACGGTGCGCAATCTCGAGATGAAGGCGCTGATCTGCGAGGACGAGACCAATCCGGAATTCGGCTCCGACGACATCTTCACGCAACTGTCGATCGACAGCCGCACCATCCGTTTTCCGGCTTCAGGCGAGGTGGAGTTCGACTGCGACGACTCCGCCGACCAGAAGGATTGGGCGACGCGGTTCGGCAGCTCGAACCTTACCTTCGTCGACCATGCCGGACTTAAGGTGTTCGAGCAGGACGACACCAGCCCGGACGACCCCAGCCATGTCAGGGATTTTCCCGACCTGCCGGTCGGCGCCAGCTCGATCGACGGCGTGCGCACCCCGCTGATCTGGAAATTCGAGGGCGGCCGCTACCGGCTCAACTACGAACTGACGATGCGCAAGAACGAACCCGTGGCGGCCGCGCCCTAGCAAAGCCGAGGTCGAGCCGCCTCCTGTCGATTGATCGATTCCCAAAAAACAAGGCCCCTTGCGGGGCCTTGTCGCGACACCTTCGATTGCAGAGCCCTGCCCTACTTCCCAGCCATCGCCTTGGCGTTCTCCGGCGTGATCGCAGTGGTGTCCACCGTCACCGTCGGCTCCACCGAGGTCGCGCAATCGAGCAGGATCTTCTTCGACATCTCGATCGCTTCCTTGGCGCCCGTCGGGTAGGTGAAGGTCGCCGCCCAGTCACCCTTGGCGACGGCCTCGATGCCGCCGGCCGGTCCCGGCAAGCCATCGGTGCCGATGATCTTGACGTCCTTGCCGGCGCCCTTGGCGGCAAGCAGCGCGCCGGCCGCCATCATGTCGTTGGAAGCATAGAGCACCTTGATGTCGGGATGCGCCTGCAGCATGGCGGCGAAGGCGGTCTGGGCTTTGTCCGGCACCCAGTCGGCGGCCTGCTCGGCGACGACCTGGATCTTGGCGTTTTCCTTGACGCCGTCCTTGAAGCCGTTGAGGCGTTCGACAGCCGGCGTGGAGCTCGGCAGGCCTTCCAGCACCGCCGCCTCGCCGCCATCCGGCAGCAGCGTCTTGGCGGTGTATTTGCCGGCTTCCATGGCGATCTTGTAATTGTCGCCGCCGATGAAGGCGGTGTAGTCCTTGCCGGGGTCGCCGACCGTCTTGCGGTCGAGTTCGATGACCGGGATGCCGGCATCCATGGCACGTTTGACCGCCGGCGTCAGCGGGGCCGCCTCGAAGGGCGAGATCAAAAGGATATCGACCTTCTGGGTGATGAAGTTGTCGACCTGCGAGGTCTGCGTGTTGACGTTGCCGGCGCCGTCGGCGATCTGCAGGGTGAAGCCCGGCACTTCCTTGGCCGCCGCGGTCAGCTCGTCATTGACGTGCTGGCGGTAGGGTTCGGCATTGTTCGCCTGCGAAAAGCCGATGATGAACTGGCCGTCCTTGGCGCAGGCTTTCACCATCGGGTCGGCGGCTTGCGCCGCTCCCGCAATGCACAGGCCAGCGCCTGCCAGAAGCGCGGCCTTGAGCACACGCCTTTGTGTTGTGGTTTTCATAACTCTCTCCTCCTCGTCGGGCCGGGGGCCAGACCTTGGTTGACGTCCACTTGCTGCCGCCTTCCTCCTAACGACCCAAACCCTCGCGGCGGCGAACGAGGGATTGAAGCACTGCCGCCAACACGATGATCGCGGCGGTCGCGAGCAGCTGCATGGCAGGCGTGATGTTGTTGAGCTGAAGGATGTTGGCCAACGCGCCGAGCATGATGGTGCCGGCAACGGTGCCGACCATCGAGCCGGCGCCGCCGAACAGGCTGGTGCCGCCGATAACCACGGCGGCGATGGCCGTCAGCTCGTAGCCCATGCCGTCATTGGCGCTGCCGAAATTGAACTGGCCGGCATGCACGATGCCGGCAAGCGCCGCGGCAAAGCCGGTGATGGCATAGACCGAGATCTTCACCATGGAGACGGGCACGCCGGAAATGCGCGCCGCGCGCTCATTGCCGCCGACGGCAAAGACGTAGCGGCCGAAGCGCGTGGTGTTGAGCACCACCGTCGCGATCGCGGCAAAGACGATGAAGACCAGCGTCGCCACCGGCACGGTGTTGTTGAACAGACGCTCGCCCAGCACGGCAAACACCGGCGGCGCCAGGCCCGGCCCGTCGCCGTATGAGATGTTGATGTACTGGTTGCCGGAGACGACGAGTGCCAGACCGCGCGCGGCCTGCAGGCCGGCGAGCGTGACGATGAAGGGTTCGAGCCGGAAACGGGTGGAGATGGTGCCCTGGAGGGTGCCGAAGACGATGCCCATGACCAGCACGGCAAGGATGGTCGGGATGAGGCCGAAACCGCCGGAAATCATCATCGATGCGGTCACCACGCTGGACAGGCCGAGCACGGCGCCGACCGACAGGTCGATGCCGGCGGTGATGATGACGAAGGTCATGCCGATGGCGATGATGCCGGTCTCCGACACGGCACGCACGATGTTGGCGATGTTGTCGGGGTTGAGGAACAGGATCTCGCCATGCCGGCGCGGCGAGAAGATGATGCCGCCGATCGCCACCAGCACCAGGCCGATCAGGCTCTGGAAGCGCACGATGAGGGCCAGCGGGTCGCGATGCTTTGGCGCTGCCGCCGGCACCGCCGGAGCTACTGCCACCGAGATCTTTTCGTCCGCCATCAGGCCTCCCTGCCATTTGCCGCGGCCAGCACCGTGTGCTCGTCGACGCCGCCGATGAATTCCGCCACATTGCGCCCCTGGCGCAGCACCACGATGCGATCGCAGAGCCCGATCAGTTCCGGCATCTCGCTGGAGGCGACCAGGATGCCGAGGCCCTGTGCCGCCAATTGCCGCAACCGTGCGTAAATCTCGCCCTTGGCGCCGACATCGACGCCACGCGTCGGCTCGTCGAGCAGCAGCAGCCGGGGATTGCCGAGGATTTCCTTTGCCAGCACCACTTTCTGCTGATTGCCGCCGGATAACGCGCCGACGGCGATGTCGGGGTTCTTCGGCCTGATGTCGAACTGGCCGAAGGATTGCCGCACCGCATCCGCCTGGCGGCGCGGCGACATCAGGCCGGCCGGCGAGATGCGGCGGATCACCGACATCACGAGGTTGAGTCCAACAGCCATCCTGAGCATCAGGCCACTGCCGCGGCGGTCGTCGGTGACGAAGGCAATGCCGGCCGCGCGGGCCGCCTTGATCGAATCCAGCTTCACTGGCCGTCCGTCGATGGCGACCTCGCCCTCCCAGCGGCCGGACAGGCCGGCGCCATAGAGCGCGCTCAGCAGTTCCGTGCGCCCTGCCCCCATGATGCCGGCCAGCCCGACGATCTCACCTGCATTGACATCGAGCGAGATGCCGGTCGGCGGCTGCCATCCGGCACTTTCATGGGCAAGCCTGAAGCTCGCATCGCGCAGGCTGAGCAGCGTCTTGCCGGCGGCCCTCGAGCGCCCGGGATAAAGCTCGTCCAGCGGCCGCCCGACCAGGAGGCGAACCAGTTCCGCCTGCGGCGCATGCGGCTCGGTGACGCCGGCAATGCTGCCGTCACGCATCACCGTCACCCGGTCGGCGATCTGCGGCACCTCTTCCAGGCGATGCGAGATATAGACGATGCCGACGCCGGTGGCGGCGAGCTTGCGCATGATGTCGAACAGCCTCTCGACCTCGCCGACCGTCAATGCCGCCGTCGGCTCGTCCATGATCAGCACGCGCGAGGCGTAGGACAGCGCCTTGACGATCGCCACGACCTGGCGCTGGCCGATCGACAGATCGGCGACCATCGCCGCCGGATCTATGGCAAGCTCGATGGCTTCCAGCCGCTTGCGGGCCTCGCCGCGCATCGCCGGCACGTCGAGGAAGCCGCCCGGCCGCATCAGCTCGCGGCCGAGGAACAGGTTGGCGGCGACGTCGAGCGTCGGCACCAGGTCGAGCTCCTGGAAGATGGTGGCGATGCCGGCGGCTTGCGCCTCGCGCGGATTGTTGAAGGTTACCTGCTTGCCGTCGATGAGGATGGTGCCCTCGTCCGGCGTGTAGACGCCCGATAACAGGTTCATCAGCGTCGACTTGCCGGCGCCGTTCTCGCCGAGCAGGGCATGGATCTCGCCGGCCTTGAGATCGAAGTCGACGCCGCGCAGCGCCTGGACGCCGCCAAAGCGCTTGACCGCACCGGTAACGGAAAGCAACGGCGCGCTCATATTGACCTCACGGGGGCTGACCTCACGGGAGCCGACCTCACGGGAGCCGACCTCATGGGAACCGGCCCCGCACAGGATTGCCGGACCTGCAGCATAGCCTGCAGCCGGACCGCTTGCGGCTCCAGGCCGCTCGACGCGATGCGGGCGCACAGCAAGGTCGCTGCCTGCCGGCCGATCTCGGTGCAGGGCTGCGCGACGAGCGTCAGCCGCGGCTCGAAGCAATCGGCCCATTCGAAATCGTCGAAACCGGCAAGCGAGAGATCCCCCGGTATCGAGAGGCCTCTTTCGCGGATTGCCCGCACCGCTCCGATGGTCGTCATGTTGTTGCCGGTGACCAATGCCGTGGGCGACGACGGTAGGGACAGGATGGCGTGGGTCGATGCCGTGGCGCTCGCCGTGTCGACGTTCTCGGGCGAGACATAGTGCGGCAGGCATTCAAGTCCATTGGCGACGAGCGAGGCGCGAAAGGCCTCGATGCGTTCGCGCGTCGTCGCCAGGCCCGGCTGGCCGGCGATATAGCCGATGCGCTTGTGGCCGAAGGAGGCGACGTGGTCGATGAGCGCCCGCATCGCGGTTTCGTTCTCGACGCCGATCTGGTCGAAGCGCTGATCGGCGAAGCGGTCGATGAGCACGCAAGGCAGCTTCTTCTCGGCCAGGTAGTCGATGGCGCGCTGCGGCGAACCCGACGGTGCCAGGATGACGCCGTCGACACGGCGCTGGTGGAAGGCGCGCACCACCGACAGCTCGCGGTCGGGATCTTCCTGCGTGTCGGAGAGGAACACCATGAGGCCGAGACGCGCGCATTCGGCCTCCACCGCGCAGATGATGTCGGTGAAGTAGGGATTGGAGATCGCCGAGATCGCCAGGCCGACACTGTTGGTCGACGCCACCTTCAACGACCGCGCCAGCTCGTTGGGCTGATAGCCCATCGCGGCAATCGCATCATTGATGAGCCGCGCCTTCTCCGGCGAGACGAAGCGGGTGTGGTTGATGACATGCGAGACGGTCGAAACCGACACGCCGGCGCGGCGCGCGACCTCAGCCATTGTCGGCATGATGGCTCAATCGGAGTGCTGGCAAGCGCTCCTCCCTGATGATGCGTTTCCTGGCCCGCTCTAATTGATTTCGGCGGATTTTGGAAAACCATAATGTCATCGAAACGTTTGCGCAATCGCTTCGATGCGTTTTTTCGCCGAGACCATTCGTTGTGGTGCCGTGGCGATCGCGCAATCTTATCTTTGGCGGAAAATAGAGCGTGCGCGCACGGTTGACCTGCCGATACTCGTGAGAACACATTGCGGTATCGTTCGGGATCGCAGAAGCATCTGGGTCCAGCTTCACGAAGAAGGGCTCGCTTGAAATGGCTGGTATTTTCTATTTCCGGAGCCCGGCTGGTCGTTGACACGTCGGGCGAGCGAGGGGCTGGTTTTCCGCATCGGGCGCCGGATCGACGCAAGGTCGTCGTTGGCCGGCATTCCCGGCCTGAGATTTCACGAAACCGGGGCAAACCTCGGTTATCTCCATGCCAGGCACGGCGTGACGCCGGCGACGTTATCTGGCGCGACGGGTCCGCACAGCGGAGGTGCCCGGCATGATGCGTGGTGACCCAGCCGAATGAACGAGCGGACGGTAGCAATCTGCATGCTCGCGATCGGCAAGCCAGGCTATGCGCTGGCGGCGCGCGAAGCCGTTGCGTCCTTTCTCCGGAACACGGATTTCGAAATCTATATAGTCACGGATCGGTTCTCCTCCCCAATCTTGCCGCCCTCGCCGCGCATCCATCTCAACTTGCTCGACGCCGCACGGCAGGAATACCGGGCCGACGGGTTTCTGGCCAAATTCGACGCATTGGCCTGGTGTCTCGGGCAGTCCAGCGCCGAGATCATTATTCAGGTCGATGCCGATACCATCCTGTTGCGCCCCCTGGCGGCGGCCGAGGTGTCGACGGCGCTGGGCGAACAGCGGATGGCAATGGTCGAACAGACCGGCATCGCTGGTTCGGGCATGACGCCGGGGGACTTCCAGGAACATTACAGCAAGCGCTCGCTAGCATTCATCGACGGGTCAGCGGCGGCGCCATCTGCGATATCGTTTCGCTACTTCAACAGTGGCGTGGTGCTGGCCTTCAGGGACGAACTGCAGCTTTTGCTGGAGTGGGTTGCGGCCCGACGGTTGCTTTTGCCTGCCGATCACTCGGTTGGCGCGCACATGATCGCCGACCAGGACTATTTCCAGGTGTGGGCAAATTCAGTGGTGCCGGATCGCTGCGTCTCCCTCTCCTGGCAATGGAACCATTGCGGCCACTGGGATACGGGCTTTCCCCGACCGGATGCGCTGATCGCCCACTTCAGCAACTTCTGCAACGGCCCCGAATTTGAAACCGTTCTCGCGATGCATAACCTTCTTGCCGAAGGTCCCGCCGGCCCCTTGCTAGACAACGCAGCGACAGGGCAACCTGCCGACCTGGCGTTCATCATCATCACCTACAACTCGTCAAAGATAATCGGCTACTGCCTCGACGCCCTGCCGGACCAGCATGAGATCATTGTCGTCGACAATGCCTCGACCGACGAGACACTCGATCACGTGACGCATGAGGGCGTGACCATCATCCGGAACAAAAACAATGAGGGTTTCGCCGCCGCTGCCAACCAAGGCGCCGCCGCCGCCAGCGCCAAATATCTATGCTTCCTCAACCCGGACTGCCTTGTGACATCGGCTGCGGTCGAGGTGGCACTCTCGACGCTTCGTCGAAAACCCGATGCTATGATCGTTCCCGACTATGTCGACTGGCATGGCGGAGTCACAGCCGGTCGCCAGCCCGGCTATTCCCGACTCAAGCTGACAGCCGACCTTCTGGACAATAACGGCATGGCGAAATGGGCTCGGCGCCTGAGACGTCTCCCATTCTATCACGACCACAAGTGGAGCTGGCCGCTCGCGGCCGCCCTGTTCGTTCGACGAGAGATTTTTCATGCTATCGGCGGTTTCGACGAGAGATACTTTTGCTACATGGAAGATGTCGCGGTCGGATTTGAAATGGCACGGCGTGGGCTCGAAATCGTCGAACTGGACCATGTGCTGCCGCATCTCGGTCAGCGAGGCGCGGATATCCCGACCTCCGTCCGGATCTCGTTGATCGACAATGCGCGGCTCAAGTTCGCGGAGCTGCATTACGGCCGTGCCTTTGCGGCTACGCTTCGCGGTCTGCGATGGGTTCTCCATCGCCGCCTCGGTATCAGGGAAGCGCTGCGCCGAAAACGGTGGCGTGCGCTGGAAGGCCGATGAACTACTATGTTCTGCCTGGGGTCGGTATTTATGGCGGCATCAAGGTTGGCTTCCAGTTCGCGCAGTTGCTGACGGACGCCGGCGTGCCGATGGCGGTCGCGACCCCTGGCAACCTTGCGCCTTCATGGTTCCGATGCAGTCAGCCTGTGGTGGACAGGCAGCAGGTCGTCGCGAATGCCGGGAAGAGCGATACGCTCATCTTCTCATTGCCGCACGACTATCCCGAGTTGAAGGCAACTGGGGCGCGGCTGATCTTCCACTGCCAAGGTACCGACCCCCTCATCAACCCCATTCTGCACGACAGGGATGTCACCGTGCTGACGTGTTGGGAACAAGCGACGACTTATGCAATGTTCGTCGCCCGGCGCGTTTCGATCGATGTCGGCATATCGATCTCCGACGCTTTCTTCCATGACGGATCCCCCAAGGATGAGCGGTGCGCAGCCTTCATGCCGCGCAGAGGCGCCGCGATAGCCCAATCGGCGAAGAAGCATGTGCTCTCCCTCCACTTCCTGCCGATTGACGGCGTTAGTGAAGATATCTGCGCGAACAGTCTTAAGCGCTCCGGGTTCTTCCTGGGCACGGCAGTCTCTGAAGGCTTCGGACTGCCGGCGCTCGAGGCGATGGCGGCGGGCTGCGTTGTAGTATCGGTTCCAGTCATCGGTGGGATGGAGTATCTCAAACATGGGCATACCGCATACATCGCTGAGCCGACAGAACTGCCAGCCGCGCTCGCCGAAATCAGCAAGCAAGGCGCAGGCTCCCGGCGTGCCGCACTGCGCGACGGCGGCGCGGCGATGGCATCCCGTTACCGCATCGCGGTTCAGAGAAAGAAACTGCGATCTGCTATGGAGGCGGGCTTGAAGGACGCCTTGTCATGGAGCTAAGCGTCATCGTTCCTTCATGGGGCCTGACGGCGCTGCTGCGAAGTTGCTTGCTGCAGCTTGAGCATGCCTTGGCGAGGACACAGCTAGGCAAGACCTGTGTCGTCGTCGTCGACAATGGCTCCGCCATACCCTATCTCGCCGATGATCTCGCGCCGCCGCACGTGCGGATCGTCAGGCTGGATCTAAGGCATTCCTTCTCGGCAGCCTGCAATCGCGGCGCCCGCGAGCTTGCCGCCACACGGTACCTCTTCCTCAACAATGACGTGCTTCTGCATCCAGACGCGCTGGTGGAGATGCTTGAGATCTTCCGTGACCACAAGGTTGGCATCTGCGGCACAAGGCTGGTCTTGCCCGACGACACGATCCAGCATTGTGGTGTGCGGTTCGACGCTGGAGAACGTGGCCCCTATCACCAGGATCATGGCAGGCGAAGCGCGATCGTCAGCCGGGCGACGACTTTCCCGCAGGCCGTGACGGCGGCTGCCATGATGATCGACCATGCGGCCTTCAACGCCTTGAACGGTTTCGACGAGACATTCCCTTTCGGCTATGAGGATGTCGATCTCTGTCTTCGGGCACGGCAATTGGGAATCCGCATCGCATGTGGCCAGCGCCGGGATTCATTGCATCTGGAATCGACCTCGGACCGGCGGCCTGACCGCCACAAGGCCTCGCGCAAACTGTTCTTCGAGCGGTGGCGTGGGCGCTACACCATAGACGGAGACGAGAGCGGGTGACGCAGGCAAACGAGATATCGCTGATCGTCCATACGCGGGATTCGGCACTGACCTTGCCCCGGCTGCTGGCAACCACCGCCTGGGCATCGGAGCGCATCGTCATCGATATGCAAAGCGGCGATGCGACCATCGAGATCGCACGTGCGGCCGGCTGCCGGGTGCTGAGTTGTGCAATCGTCGATGCCGTCGACGCAATCCGCAACCAATACCTGCCGCAGGCGCAAAACGACTGGGTGCTTGTGCTGGATTCCGACGAGTACCTCGCCGACGACGCATACGAGGCACTGCAAGGGCTCGTGCGCGATTATAGTGACAACACTGACGCCTTTGCGCTGCCAAGATTCAACTCCGTCGCCGGCCATGTCATGCGCGGCTCCGGCTTCTATCCGGATCACCAGATACGGTTCTTCCGCAAGGGGACCGTCGCCTGGCAACCAGGCCATCATCGTGTGCCGCAGGTTCTGACCGGTGCCAAGCGCCTTCGTCGGCTGGAGGCACCGAACTGCCTCCACATTCACCACGAAAACTATGTCGACATCGCTTCGTTCATTGCCCGGCAGGCGCGCTATGCGCTAAGCGATTCGTACGATCCCAATCCCGACAATTTCGATTTCGGGACCTATGTCGCCGAGGCCTATGCCGAGTTCGAGCGGCGCCATGAGCCCGCCAATGATGGTGAACTTTCCACCGCAGTGGCAACCGTGCTTGCCTGGGACCGGATCATGCGCGGGCTGATCCACTGGGAACGGCTAGGGCGCCAACAGCCACTCAACCCGGCCTTCTCCCTGCCGATCGTGCCAACCGCCCAAAAACATCAAGGCAGATTGCGCCATCAGCCGCGCGAGATCGGGCGCCGGCTTCGCCGGTTCTTCCAGCGTCAGCGGCGCTAGTTTGCATCACTTTGCGCGCTGCGCAATTTCGATCAAACCGGCCGCGTGGAAAGGCGGCAGTATGATCTGGCCAAGGCGGGAAGGAGCGCCATGAACCCGACCGAAAAAGCGCTGTGGTTCGTCGAGAGCCATCTGCCGGAAGCGATATCGCTTGACGATGTCGCCCAAAGCAGCGGCGTGTCGCGCTTTCATGTGACGCGCGCCTTCGGCGCCGCCACCGGCCGTTCGGTGATGGGTTATATGCGCGCGCGGCGCCTGACCGAGGCGGCGCGCCGGCTAGCCGGCGGGGCGCCCGACATCCTGCGCGTCGCGCTCGACGCCGGCTACAACTCGCATGAGGCTTTCACCCGGGCCTTCCGCGACCAGTTCGGCACCACGCCGGAGCTGGTGCGCGCGCAAGGTTCGACCAAGTCCCTCCACCTCGTGGAGCCAATCCTGATGGACCAATCCCCTCTCGCCAACCTTGAACCGCCACGCTTCGAGACCAGCCGGCCGTTCCTGATCGCAGGTCTCGGCGAACGCTACAGCTGCGAAACCAGCGCCGCCATCCCGATGCAATGGCAGCGCTTCGGCCCCTATATCGGCAACATTCCGGGCGAGACCGGCGACGTCGCCTACGGTGTCTGCGTCAACGGCGACGATGTCGGCAATTTCGACTACATCGCCGGCGTCGAGGTGACGGACTTTTCCGATCTTCCCAGGGAATTCAGCCGCGTGCGGATACCGGCCCAGAAATATGCGGTGTTTGCGCATCGCGAGCACATCTCGACCATCCGCCGCACGGTCAACACGATCTGGAACACATGGCTGCCGGCCTCCGGGCACGAGGTGGCCGACGCGCCCGATTTCGAGCGCTATGGTCCGGAGTTCGATCCGCGCAGCGGCAATGGCGGGCTGGAGATCTGGATTCCGGTCAAGACCTGAGGCGCCGCTACAGTTCCAGGTTCCAGTTCTGGCCGACCAGATCCTTGCCGAAGGAATGGTGCCGCTCTTCCTCGGTCAGCTGGAAGCCGGCCGCCTGGTAGATGTGCCGGGCGGCGGTCAGGATGTCGTTGGTCCACAAAGTCACCGTCTTGTAGCCCTTGGCGCGGGCAAAGCCGATGCATTCCTCGACCAGCCGCTTGCCGATGCCGAGGCCGCGCGCCGAGGGTTCGACATAGAGCAGGCGCAGCTTCGCCACCTGGTCGGACTTGCGCACGATGAAGACCGAGCCGACCACCTCGCCTTCCCGCTCGGCGATCCAGGCGCGCTCCCATTTCGGGTCGAAGGATTTGACGAATGCGGCGAGGATCTCGGCGACCAGTGCCTCGTAGGTTTCGTCCCAGCCATATTCCTGCGCGTAGAGCATTCCTTGCCGGCGGGTGATCCAGCCGATGTCGCCGACCTGCAGCGGCCGCAGGATGTAAGGCACCCCAGGTTCAAGCTTGTCGCCGAGCAGGTCCTGCACGATGCGCATCGCCTTGACCAGTCGGTCCTGATCGGCAGTTACCAGACGATCGAGCAACGCACGCACCTGATCGTGCGAATCCTGGTTGAGCGGCGCAAATGCATCCTTGCCCGCCGGCGTCAACGTAATCGAGGCGCGGCGCGCATCAGCTTCCGTGGCGGCGCGCTCGACCAGGCCCCGCTCCTCGAATTTCTTCAGCAAGCGGCTGACGTAGCCGGGATCGAGACCGACATCGCGCACAAGGTCGCTGGCAACGAGCCCGTCGCGATGCGCAAGCTCATAAAGCACCCGCGCCTCGGTCAGCGAGAACGGGCTCTTTAACAGCCCCTCGTCAAGCAGGCCGATCTGGCGGGTATAGAAGCGGTTGAAGGCGCGGACCGCATCGATGCGCTCCTTGTTGGGCGCTTCCTTGCCGGGGTGAATCGTCATGGATATCTCCTGCCGGCACAGGATCAACCTTTTACTTGACGGAGTCAACTATCCGCATGATCACATCATCGGCAACACCGGCCAGCGATCGACAATTTTGCCGCCGGAAAGCACCGCGATCGGCCCGAATTGCTGCAGCACGGTCTCGCTCTGCGTCGGCCGCAGGAATGCATAGTCGCCCGGCCTGACAACGGCATCGGCAGGCAGGCCCATGAATTGCTGGTTGGAGGACAGGCCAAGCAGGCCGTTCGTCGTCATCCCCCGGGGAAATGCCGGTTCGGCCATCCACTTGCCGCCGTAGAGGTAGCAGCCCTTGCGCGGAAACCGGCCGAGCGCCCGCAGCAGGCGGGAGACGGCCGGTGGGCCGGGCAGCATCGGCTCGACCACTTTCAGGATCGGCGTCGCGATGAAGGCCGCCGGCTGGAAGCCGTCGAGGCCAGGTGTATCGAAATCGCCGGGCAGCACGAAGGCCGAACCCATCGACACTTCATTGGCCATGCCACCGCGGTGAAGCAGCGCGGTCTTTGACCCGCCGATGTTGAGAATGCCGCGCTGGCCGGCACCGAGGCACGCAACGAAAGCGGTGGCCCGCTCCGACGCTCGTGCCAGCGCCCTCGCCGGCCCGCCGAACAGGCCGGGAATGTGCGGCGCATGCGCCTCATAGGCCATGACGCCCTCGCAGCGCAGCCTTTTGTGCCCCGACAGTCCCTTCAAGGCTTGCGACAAGGCCGCCGGGTCAGCGAAGCCGCCGCGATGTAGCCCGACATCGATTTCGAAGGCGATGCGCAGGTCGACATCGAGCTCGGCTGCCAGGGCGCCATACTCCGCCAGCCGCTCCTGGGTGTCGATCAGCCAGCAGATGCGTGTCCGGTCAACTTCGCCCTTCGAAAGCATGGCCCTTGCCGCTGCGACCGGCATCGGCTTGCCGTACAGGAGATCCGCATCCGGAAACGCATTCAGCACCGCCTCGCTGATCGGCGGATGGAAAGTCATGAAGCGATCGGTCCCAAGCGCCTTGCCGATGTGCGAAAGCAGCGGCAGACAGGCGAGCGACTTGTCGACCAACCGCACGGCGAGGCCGGGGTCAAGTCTCGCTTTGACCAGGGCAATGTTGCTATCCAGCCGGTCGCGGTCGAGCAGCAGGCAGGGCTGGAAGATGCCGGCTTGCTTCAGCGCCTCCGACAACGTGGCGAAATAGGCGCTCATCATCAGGTGCCGAAAGGACTGGGTTCGATGCCGAACAGGCCAGCCATGTAGGACGAGACGAAACGGTTCTGCGGATCGATGTCGCGGCGCACCGCCATCGCATCATCCCAGCGCGGGTAAAGCTTCTTCAGGTCCGCCGCTTGCAGGCTGTGCATCTTGCCCCAATGCGGCCTGCCGCCATATTTGCGGAAGATCGGCTCGGCCGCGCGCATGAAAGGCAGCGGATCGTTGGCGGCATCGTGGTGGATGGCGATCGAACAGGTCGGCCTGTCGTGGAAGGGCGAAAGCCAGAACCGATCGGCCGCGACGCTGCGCACTTCCATCGGGAAATAGACCTCGGGAAAGCGCTTCTCGGTCAGCTCGATGATTTCGGCCAGCGCCTTTGGGCCCTCCTCGAAGGGAAGGTGATATTCCATCTCGTTGAATTTTGTCTGCCGGTCGCTGGCATAGACGTTGAGCCAGTCCTGCACATAGTCCTCGGACGGCACCTTGGCGACGGCGCCCAGGATGAGGCGGCGGCGCAACGACGGCAGCCAGGCAAGCGCGGTGCGCAGCCGGCGCAGCGTCCTCAACGAGCCCTCATCATCCTCGGTCGGGCGTGCGGTGGTCGCCTCGGTGCTGAAATCACTGGCGATGAACTGCGCATAGCCGGAGAACGGAATGTAATAGAATTCGGCCGACCGGTGCGCGGTCATCATGGTCTCGAAATCGCGCAGCATGTCGGCGATCGGCAGCACCCATTTGCGGCGGCGCAGGCGGTAGGTCGGGATGTTGTTGAGTGTCACTTCGCTGAGGATGCCGAAGGCGCCGAGCGCGACGCCGATGGCGTGGATCATGTCCTGATCCCCCGCCCGACTGAAGTCACGGACCTTGCCGAGCCCGTCGACGATCTGCACCGTTTCCAACTGCGTGTGGTAGGCGCCGAGCGTCGGTCCCGAGCCATGGGTGGCGGTTCCCAGTGCGCCGCCGACCGCCTGGCGGTCGATGTCGCCCATATTGGGCAGGCCCTGGCCGATGCCTTGCAGGATGTGCATCAGCGAACCGAGCCGCGTCCCTGCCCGCACGCGTGCCTGATGTTTCTGCGCGTCATGCGAGACCAGGCCTTCGAGCTTCTCCAGCGACAGGATCGTACCCTGCGATTTCACCAGCGGCGTGAAGGAATGACCGGCGCCGACGACGCGGACGGGACCGGGTGCCGTGCGAATGAGATCGCCGAGTTCGCCGGCATCGGCGGGGCTGGCAAGCAGACGCGGCTGGGCGGTGACAAAGCCGGACCAGTTGCTCCAGGTTTTCAACATGGCGCTCACACGACAACCCGGCGACGCCGCGCCACGAGGACGAACAGGCCAAGCAATGCCACGCTGGCGACGGCGCTGGCGGCGGCGAATTCCGGCACCGGGCGAAAATCCCTGCCGTCGATGAGCAAGGACGCCGCGACCGGACCGATCGCCAGGCCAAAGAGTTGGGCGGCCGGCACCAAAAGCACGGCGGTGCGCGTCTCGTCAGCGGTGATCGCCAGCCGGATCTGATAGGGCACGATGAACAGGAGAATGAAGCCCATGACCAAGGCGGTGACCCAGAAGGTGGTGAGACCGGGTCCGCTGGCGAGCACGAGCGAGGCGACAAGCGCGACAGCGCCGATGGCTGCGATGGCGATGCGGTAGTCGATACGCGCCTCGAACACGGTCGCCGTCATCGCGCCCAGGACCTGCACCGCGAGGCTGGCCGAGACGATCAGGCCGACCGTGCGGCCGTCGATGCCGAATTGCGCCCCGAGCGGCTCGAGAAAGGCCCAGACCGCGCCGAAGAACATGAAGTAGCAGAAGACCGACAGCAAAGCGGTGATCGAGGGAACCGTCAGCACATTGGCCAGATCCTCTTCCTTCGGCAGATCGGCGTAGTCAGCGGGAACAATGAAGGCGACCACGAGCGACAGGACGCAGACGATCGCGAGAACGAGGAAGCCGCCGGCCGATCCGGCGGCGGGGATGACATAGAGCGCCAGCAGCAACGCCAGGGCGCATTGCGCCAGGGTCTGCATGGTGACGAAATAGCCGCCGATGCGTTCGGCTCGCCGCGAACGCGCGATCAATTCGGTGGCGACGGCGACCAGGCCGCCCTCGGCGAGACCAGCCAGGGCGCGCGCGGCCATCAATGTGCCGGCCCCGGCGGCATAGGCCGTCCATATGTTCGCCAGCGCCAGCAGCAGAAGGAGAACCGCACTTTTCCAGCGCATGTTGTGGGCGGACAGCAGCATCGCCACGATCGCCGAGCCGATGGCGATGGCAATCATCTCGACGGTGGCGACCAGCGCCAGTTCATCGCCGCTGACATGGCCCTCGGTATAGAGGGCGCCGAGCAGCACGGGCTGCAGCCCAAGGATCAGCAGGCCGATCGACCCGATCCACAGAGCCGAGGCAAGCTGCCCGCCGGTCGGATTGCCGACCAGCCAATCGCCATTGCCCTTGTGTCCGGTGTCCTTGTGTCCGGTGCCCGTGTGGCCGGTATCTGTCGAAGCCAAAGGCGCGCCTCCCAACGTCCTTGCCGCGCGGCAAAAAAACTGACAATCTGTCAGGATTCCAGAAACTGATACTTGATCATATTTGTTGTCAATCAGAATTTGGAAACGCGCGCGAAAGACCGGTGCATGGTTGAAGCAAGGCAGACGGTAATCGAGCCGAGGCGCAGGCCCAAGCAGGAGCGCAGCCGCGAGCGCATCGACGCCATCCTGTCGACGACCATGCGGCTGATCGGCGAGAAGGGCATCGATGCCGTCACCATGAAGGAAGTCGGCATGCTGGCGGGCGGGCCGATCGCCACCGTCTATCACTACTTTCCCAACAAGTCGGCGATCCTGGCAATGCTCTATGAGCGTTTCTCCGAAGTCAGCCGCGCGCGGCTGTCAGCGATTGTCGCCGATGTCCGCGAAGCCAAGGACATCATCGTGGCGGCCGACCGGCTGCTCGACGACTATCGCAGCCGCGTTGCCGGCGATCCGGCCATCCAGGATCTGCAGAACGCCATCCAGGCCGACAAGGCGCTCAAGAATCTCGACATCGCCGAGACCCGGCATCAAGCCAAGATGTTCTGCGACCATGTCATCGCCTTGCTCGCGCCGGACAAGCACGAGCAGTTCGAACGCATGGTTCTCTTGATCTTCCAGCTCGCTGGCGCCGTGGTG
This sequence comes from Mesorhizobium sp. B1-1-7, assembly GCF_006442705.1. NCBI lineage: Bacteria > Pseudomonadati > Pseudomonadota > Alphaproteobacteria > Hyphomicrobiales > Phyllobacteriaceae > Mesorhizobium > Mesorhizobium sp. B1-1-7. The sequence goes on from NZ_VFWQ01000004.1 coordinate 272,422, forward strand.
CGGCTGGCGCTTGCGGAAGGCGGAGCCGAAAGCCACCGGACCATCGAGGATTACCGGTCGATCATCCACACCCAGTTGCGGCTGTTTTTGTAGCCCTGTGTTTTTGTAGCCCAGGCGATCTGTAGCCCTGGCGATCATCAGCAAGCTGCCGCGAATGAGAGGTGCCGGGCGGCGCAAGCATCAGGACGCCCGCTATGCGAGCTGGCGGACAAGGCCTTCGAAGCCGTCGGCAAGATTGGCATTGCCGGCAGCGAGAAACACGGAAAGATTGCGGGCGCCACCGGGCGTCTTGTTGGCATCAAGCAGCACCGCCCTGCCCTCATGCATGACGAAATCGAACTTTCCGTAGTCAAAGCCAAGCCGGCGCCTCAGCGCGCGAAGCTCCTCGGGAACCGGAACCGGCTCACGGCGGATCGTGTCGTCGCCCTTCACGAGGCTCTGTGGCGAGACATGGCGGGTGCAGCGCTCGCGCTCGCCGCAGAATATCCAGAAGCGGGCTCCAAAGCCGTCCGGTTCCGGCTCGGGAATGAATTTTTCGACGACGAGATCGCTGCGGTCGAAGACCGCCGGCGCGACCTCCGAAAGGGATGTATAGATGCGATAGCCCTCGATAGGCTCGACGCCGGGAAACGGCTTCGGCTTTCCGGCACGCAGCGATCGCCGGTTGAGCGCCTGCTCCCGCATCCCGAGATTGTTGAGATTGCTCTTGACGATGACCGGCCCTAGCCAGTCGTCATCCTTGCCGATCACCGCGCCACTGACGCGTCGCTTGGAGATGTCGGCGGCCCCGATGTTCAGGCAGAAGGGAAAAGCGCGTGCGTATTCGACATATTCGGGTGGCGTCACGGTCGCATCGACGTGCAGCACCGCTATATCGGCCTCCGGCTTTGCCGACGTTCCAGGGATTATGCGGACGGAATGCCCGCGTCGCTTCAGTTCCTCCAGCAAACCGAAAAGCATATAGGAGTTTCCGCGGCGAAACAGCGGCCCGCGCCGGCGTTCGAATCTGTCGAACTCATGCGTAATAACCGCGATGCGTGTCATGCGCCCCCCGCTTGGTCTCTTTAGCGTCCTCTATTATAGCTGCCAATACAATGCCGGCTTGGGGCTGTGGATGACCGACCATTGGAATGCCATTCGAAGGCACTGGCAGTTGCTCGGACCACCGTTGCGGCCGCCAGCGGAAGCGGTTGAGGCCTATGAGCGTGAGCTCGACCTTTCGAAGGCGCACGTCATTCTGCTCGGCGTGACGCCGGAACTCGCCGGGCTCGGGACGACGATGACGGCCGTCGATGAATCGTCCGACATGATCGCCGGTATCTGGCCAGGCGACACCGCGTTGAGGAAGGCAATCAACGGCGACTGGCTCGACTTGCCGGTGCCGAACGCAAGCGTCGATGCGGTGATCGGCGACGGCTGCCTGTCGGCGCTCGGCCTTTCAACCGCGCGCCGGGCGCTGTTTGCGGCGATCGCCGGGGTACTGCGCACCGACGGCCGAGCGGGACTGCGCCTCTTTGCCGGTCCCGAAACACCGGACGATCCGGCGGCGGTGCGGGCGCTTGCACTTTCGGCCGGTGTCTCGACCTTCCACGAACTCAAATGGCGCGTCGCAATGACCGCGACGGGTGATGCGCCCGACCATGCCATTCCGGTCAGGACGATCGCGGAAAGGTTCGACGCACTGTTTCCTGACCGCAACGAGCTTTCGGCTCGCACAGGCTGGGATCTGCCCACCATCGGCACCATCGATGTCTATAGGAACTCGCCGGCCATCTACACCTTCGCACCGGCGACTGCATTGGTGAGCGAGGCGGAAGCGTACTTTGGTGATGTTCGCATCGCTTTAACCGGGAGCTATGGGCTTGCCGAGCGATGCCCGCTGTTGGTGCTGCGGGCGCCAAGACACTGAACGCGCCATGACAATGAAGACAGCAGGACGGCGCTCAAGCCGGGCAGGCGCAACCCAGGCTTTCTAAAATCGTGCGGCAGCATGAGGAAAATTTCGCTCGCATCGCCGCCTTCGCGCATCTTGACTCTCAAAAGCCAGCGGCCTATTTCAGCGCCACGTTAGCACTCGCCTTTGGTGAGTGCTAATCACAAGGCCCGGCGCCGCCGGGCTTTGTTGTTGTCCGGCTTCGCCGGATGGAGGAACTGTTTCTCACCGTTCTCATCGAGGAAGAAAAAATGGCAAAGTCGAAGTTCCGCCCGCTTCATGACCGCGTGGTCGTTCGCCGGGTCGAATCCGAATCCAAGACCGCTGGCGGGATCATCATCCCGGATACGGCAAAGGAAAAGCCGCAGGAAGGCGAGATCATCGCCGTCGGCTCCGGCGCTCGCGACGAAGCTGGCAAGCTGGTCCCGCTGGACGTCAAGGCTGGCGACCGTATCCTGTTCGGCAAGTGGTCGGGCACCGAAGTCAAGCTCAATGGCGAAGACCTTCTGATCATGAAGGAATCCGACATCATGGGCATCATCGGCTGATTATCGGCCTCACCGTCAACTGAATTCCGGGCTTACCCCAAGCCCCTGCCAGGAGCTAAAAAATGGCTGCCAAAGACGTAAAATTCTCCCGTGATGCCCGCGAGCGCATGCTGCGCGGCGTCAACATCCTCGCCGACGCGGTGAAGGTCACGCTCGGCCCCAAGGGCCGCAACGTCGTCATCGACAAGTCGTTCGGTGCCCCGCGCATCACCAAGGACGGCGTCACCGTCGCCAAGGAAATCGAGCTTGAGGACAAGTTCGAGAACATGGGCGCGCAGATGGTCCGCGAAGTCGCTTCGAAGACCAACGACATCGCCGGCGACGGCACCACGACCGCGACCGTCCTGGCCCAGTCGATCGTCCAGGAAGGCCACAAGGCCGTTGCCGCCGGCATGAACCCGATGGATCTGAAGCGCGGCATCGATCTGGCCGTGACCGAAGTCGTCGCGGCGCTCGGCAAGGCTGCCAAGAAGATCAAGACCTCCGAGGAAGTTGCCCAAGTCGGCACGATCTCGGCCAATGGCGACGAGTCGGTCGGCAAGATGATCGCGGAAGCGATGCAGAAGGTCGGCAACGAAGGCGTCATCACGGTTGAAGAAGCCAAGACCGCCGAGACCGAGCTCGAAGTCGTCGAAGGCATGCAGTTCGACCGCGGCTACCTGTCGCCCTACTTCGTCACCAATGCCGACAAGATGGTTGCCGAGCTCGAGGACGTCTACATCCTGCTCCACGAGAAGAAGCTCTCCAACCTGCAGGCCATGCTGCCGGTTCTCGAAGCCGTCGTGCAGACCTCCAAGCCGCTGCTCATCATCTCGGAAGACGTCGAAGGCGAGGCCCTGGCCACGCTGGTCGTCAACAAGCTGCGTGGCGGCCTGAAGATCGCCGCCGTCAAGGCTCCGGGCTTCGGCGATCGCCGCAAGGCCATGCTGGAAGACATCGCCATCCTCACCGGTGGCCAGGTCATCTCGGAAGACCTCGGCATCAAGCTCGAGAACGTCGGCCTCAACATGCTCGGCCGCGCCAAGAAGGTGTCGATCTCCAAGGAGAACACCACCATCGTCGACGGCGCCGGCAAGAAGGCCGAGATCCAGGGCCGCGTTGCCCAGATCAAGCAGCAGATCGAAGAGACCACTTCGGACTACGACAAGGAGAAGCTGCAGGAACGTCTGGCGAAGCTCGCCGGCGGCGTTGCCGTGATCCGCGTCGGCGGTGCGACGGAAGTCGAAGTCAAGGAAAAGAAGGACCGCGTCGATGACGCCCTCAACGCGACCCGCGCGGCCGTGGAAGAAGGCATCGTTGCGGGCGGCGGCGTCGCTCTCCTGCGCGCTTCGGCCAACATCAAGGCCACCGGCGTCAATGCCGACCAGGCCGCCGGCATCAACATCGTGCGTCGTGCGCTGCAGGCTCCGGCCCGCCAGATCGCGGCCAACGCCGGTGCGGAAGCTTCGATCGTTGCCGGCAAGATCCTTGAGAACAAGGGCGCGACCTTCGGCTACAACGCCCAGTCGGGCGAATATGGCGACATGATCGCCATGGGCATCGTCGACCCGGTCAAGGTCGTGCGCACCGCCCTCCAGGACGCGGCCTCGGTCGCCGGCCTGCTCGTCACCACCGAAGCCATGATCGCGGAGGCTCCGAAGAAGGAGTCGGCTGGCGGCGGCGGCATGCCTGGCGGCATGGGCGGCGGCATGGGCGGTATGGGTGGCATGGATTTCTAATCCACGCTTCCATCAGCCTTCAGATACGGAAAGGGCGGCAGCGATGCCGCCCTTTTTGTTTGCATGCTCCTGATCGCCACCCTTCGATCGGCGTCAGACGGTTGTATCCGCGCGTTGCCGTGCCTCCCCAGCCAGCACGGCGCCTTCAATCAGTGCCGCCACCTCGTCGGCCACCGCCTTCAATGGGGCGCGGTCGCGGGTGGCGCGCGCGATCACCATCAGCCCTTCCAGGGACGATTCGACCAGCAGCGCCAAGGCATGCGCGCGACGCTCTGGCACCCCTGCCCTGACGAAGGCATCTCGCAGCAAGCCTATCCACTGCTCGAAGGCCGAGCGGCACAGTTCGGCAAGCTCGGGCACGTCGCTTGGCGAGTCCAGCACGACCGGCGCGATCGGGCAGCCGAGCGAGAACTCATTCTCTTCGAGCATGTGTCCCACCGACTGATAGATGTGATGGACGGCGACCGCGGGGTCCCGTTCGGCTGCCAAAGCCGCGCCAAGCCTCTCGGTGACGTCGGCAACGCTATCGCGCGTCACCTCGATCACGAGTTGGTCCTTGCCGCCGGGAAAATGGAAGTAGAGCGAGCCGCGCGGCGCGCCGCTGGCGCTCAATATGTCGTTGAGCGAAGTGCCGTGATAGCCGCGCTGCCTGAGCAGCAGTCCAGTCGTTTCGAGTATGCGGGCCCGTGTATCGTTCGCCATGTCAACCTCTGTCAGCAGCGATCATTATAGGCCTTGCATCGAATATGACAATCGGTCTACATAATATGTAGATCAGTCTATATATTCGAGAGACCGACATGCAAAGCTATCGCCTTGAAGGATCCGCGGGAATCGAAAGCCTGGTGATGCGCGACGAGCCGCGGCCGGAGCCAGGACCTCATGAAATCATGGTGCGCGTTCGCGCCGCCTCGCTCAACCGGCGCGACACGATGATCCTCAACGGCACCTATCCGCTGACGCCGCGCCAGGGCGTCGTGCCGCTGAGCGATGGCGCCGGTGAAATTGTCGCAATCGGCAATGAAGTCACCCGCTTCGCCGTTGGCGACCGCGTCACCGGCAGCTATTTCGCACGCTGGATCGACGGCCGCATAAACGCCGGTCTCATCGACCAGCTCGGCTGCACGCTTGACGGTATGCTGGCCGAATATGCCGTCCTCGCCGAACAATGGGCCGTACGCCTGCCCGATCATCTCGACTGGCATGAAGCGGCGACCCTGACCTGCGCCGGCGTCACCGCCTGGAATGCAGTGACGGGCGCCGGGATGCCGAAGCCTGGCCAGTGGGTTCTGGTCATCGGCTCCGGCGGCGTCTCGCTGTTTGCGCTGCAGTTCGCCAAGCTGCTCGGCTGCCGCGTCGCGGCTGTCACCTCGCGCGGCGCGAAGGCCGACAGGCTGCGGGCGCTGGGTGCCGATCTTGTGATCTCGACATCGGAGATGGCCGAATGGGGTGCGACGGTCCGAGACCAGACCGGCGGCATCGACCTTGTCGTTGAAACCGGCGGCCCGGCGACATTCGCGCAATCGCTGATCGCAAGCACACTCTACGGGCACATCGTGCTGCTGACGCTGCAGGATGCACGAGGCAGATCGATCGAAATGCCCGCGGCCCTCTACCAGCGCAGCCTCGCAACCATCAGCCGCCTTTTCGTCGGCAGCCGGACCAACCTCGAGGCCATGCTGCGCGCGGTCTCGCAGCACGGGTTGCGGCCGGTCATCGACAAGAGCTTTGCCTTTGCCGAAGCCGGCGACGCGTACCGATATTTCCAGCAAGGCGACGTCTTTGGGAAGGTCACCATCGACGGCGCCTGATCCCGACTTCTCACAATCAATCAAGGGAGAGCAGACCAATGACAATTCGTGAAGCTTCGGCCAAATGGCAAGGCACACTGAAGGAAGGTTCGGGCCGGTTGCGGCTCGGCAGCGGTGTCTTCGAAGGCGCCTATTCCTTTCCGTCGCGTTTCGAGAACGGGCCAGGCACCAACCCGGAGGAGCTGATCGCCGCGGCGCATGCCGGCTGCTTCTCGATGGCGCTGAGCGCCGTCCTCGGCAGCGAGGGCCACACGGCCCAAACTATCCACACGACAGCCAAGGTGCATCTCGGCGCGACCGCGGCCGGGCCGACGATCACCCATATCGAACTCGAGACTGGAGCAAGTGTCGCCGGGCTGGGCGCCGACGATTTCGAGAGGCTGGCGCAGTCGGCCAAGGCAGGCTGCCTCGTCTCCCGGGCGCTGGCAGGTGTCGCCACGCTCACGCTGAAGGCGACCCTCGTCGACGCCGCCATCGATCACGGAACGAACGGAGCCAACCAATGACCAGGGAACTCATCATCGACCTCGCCACGGCAAAGCTCTCCGGCGAAACAGCCGAAATCATGCGGCGTTACAACGACGTGTTCCAGCGTCACGATACATCGGCGCTCAACGACCTGGTGGCGCAGGACTGCGTGATCGAGAACACCACCCCGGCGCCGGACGGCGCCCGCCGCGCCGGCAAAGCCGCCTGTGTCGAACTGTGGTCGGCGATCGCCACCGGACCCGGCACGCGCTTCGACATCGAAGAGACTTTCGTGGCCGGCGACCGTGCCACGATCCGCTGGCGCTACTGGATGGCCGACGGCCATTCGGTGCGCGGCGTCAACCTCATGCGCGTCGCCGACGGACGGATCGTCGAGGCGATGGGCTATGTAAAGGGATAGCGCGCCCTGAACAGGGATATCCGGTTTTCGGTCCGGAATTGCGTATGAACAAGCACGCGGGACTGAACCGCTCCCGTGGCGCTACCGATCGGCCAGCGCCAGCTTTGCACCGAGCATAACGAAGGCGCCGGCGAAGGTGCGGCGCATCCAGGTCAGCACCATGGGCCGCGACACGACATGGCTGCGGATCGAGGCGGCGAAGATGCCGTAGCCGACGAAGACCACGAAGGTCAAAAGCATGAAGACGGAGCTGAGCTCCAGCATCTTCGACAGCGCGTTGGGTTCGGTGGTGCTGACGAATTGCGGCAGGAAGGCGAAGAAGAAGATCGACAGTTTCGGGTTGAGCACGTTGACGAGGATGCCGGTGGCGATCACCTTGCCGGCCGAACGCGGCGCGACATTGTCCTCGACGCTCAGGCCGCCCTTCTCCTTCAGCGTGTTCCAGGCCATGTAGAGCAGATAGGCGACGCCGAGATATTTCAGCGTCTCGAAGGCGACCGCGCTGGTGTGCAGCAGCGCCGCAAGGCCGGTGATGGCGGCGGCCATGTGCGGGATGATGCCGAGCGTGCAGCCGAAGGCGGCAATGATCGAGGCCCGCGCACCGCGCGAAAGTCCGGCGCTCAGCGTGTAGAGAACGCCGGTGCCGGGCGAAGCCACGACGATCAGCGACGTCAACAGGAATTCGATGCTCACGATGATTTCCTCCGGCACCCCTGCCCGGCCAGGAAGGTACCGGGCCGCGGGGCCGCGCACAAGCGGGGGAGATCGGCAGTTACACGGGCAATTCTAAAAGATCGGCAATCCGTGTTCGCGGCGCGCCATCAGGCACTCCGCGTCGCCGGGCATGCACGCGCGGCAGACGTCTGGCCGGACATCGTAGATGCCGCAAGCCGTCGCCTTGCCGACTTCGCCGGACAAGGCCGAGCAGCGCACGCCGTCGCAGCGCATGCCGGACAGGTCAGCCGCTATATATTTTTCCGGGATGCGGTCGAGCTGCGCATCATCCTCGGTGGAAAAACGCGGCCATTCGGCCGAGTAGGAGCAGCAGGCGCCGCAGCTCTGGCAGTCGAAGGCAGGCACCTGCGAGCCGCGCGGTGCGAGCGCGGCAAGGTCATGATCGGCGTCGCGCGGCAAGGTGCTATTTCTTCTTGCCTGCCTTGCCGCGGGGCGTCTCGGCCGGCGACTTGAACAGGTCGGTCGCGGTGTCGGCAGCGTCGGCCTTCGGCGCGACCGGCTTGGCCGGCTTTACTGCGGCGACCGGCGCCGCAGGCTGGTCCTTGGCTGAGAATTTTATGGCCATGTCAGTCCTCGTCGGCGAAACGCGATGATGGTGCGCGCGGATTGCGCAAGCGGCCGATCAGTGCCGAAACCGCCGTGATGTTCATTTCCTCGGGCGACCAGTTCTTTGCCGCCTCGATGTGGTGGGGCGCCAGTTCGCGATGCGTGCTGCCGCTGTAGGCGGCGTCCTGATAAGTCACCCGCTCATGGGTCTTGGCGTCTTCGCGGACATATTCGATCAGGTAGTTCGGGCACTCGGCACGGCCGCGCACACCGACGCGCACCTGGGCATCGCCATGGGCGCGCTTGCAGCGCTCGAGCTTTTCCAGGACACGGCGAACATATTCGACCGGCTTGTCGAGCCCTTCGACCATGTCGGCGATGGTCGCGTCGGCGGCTATCGGCGTTGGCGGTACGCGCTTGGTGGCCATCAGCGTTTTCCAGCCCGTTTCGGCAATGCCGGGCGGGCCGCGGCCGCGGCCATCTCATCGGCTTCCTTTTCCAGGCGCAGTTCGCGCAAGCGTGCCGTCTTGGCCTCACGCGCCTCGCTGACGGCATCGCGCTCGGACATGATGCGGTTGAGCGACATCGACTGGGTTTGCGTCTTGCTGAACAGCGACACCGCCGGATCGGCGGCTGTCTTCGAATGGGCGGTCAAAATCTTTCTCCTGTCAGGAGCCTGGTGCCGATAGGGCGAGACCGGGTCTTCGGTCAGGACCACGCACTGCTGGAGCGTCCCTTAGCACGTTCAGCACGATGCGCAGCGCATTTTCGGCGGCAACAAGCGTAAAATGAAAAAGGCCAGGCACCGCCTGACCTTCCGTGGGGAGCACCGCGCATCCACGCGCATCCAGATGGATGCACAGGCTGGATGTACAGGAACACTCCTCTCATGCGCATGATGTGCCTTGGAAACTCAGGTCTCCGTGGCCATGCGCCAGAATTCGCCACTCACGGTGCCAGTACATCCGTGGTCATCGGGAGGGCCGAATTCTTTTTTCAGGCCGCCTTCAACTGGTCGGCGGACATCTTGCCCGACTTGTTGTCGCGGACCATCTCGTAGCCAAGCTTCTGGCCCTCGACGATGTCGCGCATGCCGGCGCGCTCTACGGCCGAGATGTGGACGAAAACGTCGGCAGAGCCGTCGTCAGGCTGAATAAAACCAAAACCTTTGGTGGCGTTGAACCATTTAACTGTGCCGGTGCTCATAAACGAACCCTTTCCATGGCAAATATTCGCTAATCGCGGTGCGAATGCACAACGATTTTTGTCTCGATTTTTGATGGGGAAGTTCGTCAAAGGCGCGCATTCGGGCGCGGATAACAAAAGTCAGTCAAACAAATATCGACATGTTTCTTGTAGACTTCTTTTGGCGGCGAGTCAATTTCTGGTTTTTCAGCGGCCCGAATTCAATTTTGGGTTGCCTGGAGCATGGGCCTCAACTGGCGAACCGGCTGAACGACCGTGCGTTCATTTTCCCGAAAAAAACGCACCACGCCCGGAACCAATTCCACACCGGCGCATTTCAATGGTGTCGGCAATCCTAGAGAGAAATCTCGGGAATGCCGACAAAAGGACGCCTCCCGCACGATAAAAGGTGCGAGGGGCGTTCTTGTATGTGCCGGGTCCCAAGGTCGCGCCGCCGATCGGCGGCAGGAGATCGCCATGGGAACCGAGGATCCGAACGCGCCACCGGATCGCCGGCGGTCACGGTCCCTGCCCCGCGCCGCGGTTCAGCGCTCCTGATCGGTCGGGCGGATAAGGATTTCGTTGATGTTGACGCGCGGTGGCTGGCTGACGGCGTAGAGGATGGCGTTCGCAATATCGTCGGCGGTCAGCGCTTCCAGGGTGGCGAGGCGCTGGTCGAGGCCGGCCTTCATGGCGGGATTGGTGATATGGTCGCCAAGCTCGGTGCGCACCAGGCCGGGCTCGATGACGGTGATGCGCACCTTGTCGACATAGACCTCGCGGCGCAGCGACTCCGAGAAGGCGACGACGCCAAACTTGGTTGCCGCGTAGGCGCTGGCACCCGGATTGGCGACGCGTCCGGCGACCGAGGATATGTTGACGACATGGCCTTTGGCAGCCTTGAGGTGCGGCAGCGCCGCCTTGGTGGCGGCCATCAGGCCGATCAGATTGAGCTCGATCATGCGGCGCCAATCATCGAGGTCGGCTTCGGCCGCCGGCGACAGCAGCATGACCCCGGCATTGTTGACGAGAATGTCGAGCCGGCTCCATTCGGAGACAATCTTGTCGACCATGGCGGTGATGTCGCCGCTCTTGGCGATGTCAGCTTCAATGGCGAGCGCCTTGCCGCCAGCCTTCTCGATGCGGCCAACCAACATGTCGAGGCGATCGGCGCGGCGGGCGGCGACCGCCACCTTGGCGCCGGCGGCGGCAAGTGCCGCCGCGGTCGCCTCGCCGATGCCCGACGAGGCCCCAGTGACGAGCGCGACCTTGCCCATGAGAGGGGAATTAGAGGATGTCATGATGGATCTTCTCCAGATGCCCGGCCCACCCCTTCAGATAGGCCGCGCGAACGTTTCTGGAAGCCCAGCCCTTTAGCGAGGTTATTCGTCCGGCCCGGGTTCCGGCCACGTCTCCTTCGCCGCTTCGGCATACCAGTGCCGCATCGCCGGTGTGGCCAGCACGGCGTCGACATAGGCCCTGGTGTCGGCCGCCAGTGCGCCGCCATAGGTGTCGAAGCGGGTGACGACCGGCGCATACATGGCGTCAGCGGCGGTGAAATGGCCGAACAGAAACGGGCCGCCCTTGCCGTATTTTTCGCGGCACTCGCGCCACAGCGCCTCGATGCGGGCGCGTTGCGCCTCGCCTTCGGCGTCGAGCGACTTATGGACCTTGGGCCGGCGCAAGTTCATCGGCCAGCCGTAGCGGACTTCGCGAAAACCGGAATGCATCTCGGTCGCCACCGAGCGCGCCAGCGCGCGGGCGCCAAGGTCGTCCGGCCAGAGTTTTTTCTGCGGGTAGAGGTCTGCAAGATATTCAAGGATGGCTAGGGTTTCCCAGACGATCCTTCCGCTGTGATTCAAAACCGGGACCTGGCCGGTCGGCGACACTTTCGCCAGATTGGCGGCCGTCTCCGGCGTGCGCAGGCGTACAAAACCTTCCTCGAACGGGATCTCCAGATGCCGCATCGCCAGCCATGGCCGCAGCGACCATGAGGAGAAGCATTTGTTGCCGATGTAGAGCGTGAATTCCGCCATTTTTCTCCCCGCGCACGATTGTCCAAACCCGATGCGTATTCTCAGCCTAGCCTGCCGGCCTTTCGCCAGGAAGCGACGGTGCGACCTGATCTGCCGGCCGAACGACGCCTGGAACCCAAGCGGGATCTGTCCGTTGGCTTGCCGCGGATGAATTCGTTCGAATTCAAAACCCAATTCCTTCGAATTCAAAACCCGGGAGATGCGGAAATGGTGAACAAGGATCAGGTCGCAGGCGTGGCCAAGCAGGTCAAGGGTTCGGTCAAGGAGGCCGCCGGCAAGGCGACCGGCAACAGGCAGACCCAGGCCAGAGGCATGGCCGACAAGGCCACCGGCAAGGTGCAGAAGGCCTACGGCGACATGAAGGAAAAAATCAAGAAGGCGCTCTGACCTTTTCGGATGGCTGCATCGACTGTCATGTGCTCCAGCCTTTGCTGAAGGCGTTGGTGAAAGCGACCTCGCCATGGTCATCGATCGCCTCGCCAAGCGCGACGTCCATGCCGTCGCTGGTCACCCTGGCGACGGCGAAACCGCCCATATAGGCGGCCTTCGGCTTGAACAGGTCGAGCCCGTCGCGGTGATAGATCAGCGGCGTGGCGTGCTGGTGGCCGTGGAAGATGGCGACGACATTGTAGCCCTTCAGCGCCGCCAGCAGAGCCTGCCTGTCGGCTTCGCCCCACCAGTGCGGCGCGCCGGCGCCGTCATCGTCGTAGGTTCTCTTGGCGGCATCCCAACGCTCGGTCGAGAATGTGTCCCAGCCATAGTGCTGGAACAGGATGACGGGGCGACCGTCCGCCGCGTAGGTCGCCAGGTCCTGCTTCAGCCATGGCAGGCTGCTTTCGGCGCCGTGGCCGGTATCACCGGCGAAACGATGGGTCTGGACGAGATGCAGGCCGCCCCAGTCCCAGGAATAGCAGTCGGTGTCGACATCATAGCTGGTGGCCGGCGCGGGCGGCTTGAAGAAGACGCCGGGGCGGTGGTTGACCTCGACATAGTCGCGCATTTCGCGCCGATACCAGTCGACATGGTGCGGCGGCCCGTTCTGGTCGAGATCATGATTGCCGAGACCGACATAGACCGGCATGTGAACGCGATCGGGGCCGACACCTTGCTGGTAGCGCTGGCTGAACTGCAGGAGCTGCGTGCCCTCGCTCGGCTGGGTGATCTGGCCGCCGCCGTCGTCGGTGATGTCGCCGCCAACGACGAGGCCGAGCGGCGTGCCGATGCGGCTGCCAGCCGAACGCAGGCCGGTGGCGACGCCGTCGATTTCGGCGGGCCAGTCCTTGTCGCCGATGGCGTTCAGCGCCACTACATTGCGCAGCAGTGCCGCGTCGGTCTTGCCTTCCTGCTGGCAGTTGGGGCTCAAACCGCTTGCCATGCGGCAGGCATGGATATCGGCGATGAACAGGAAGGTGGCGTCGATGGGCTGGATGCGTTGCCCGGTCTGACCAAGCGCCGATCGTGACAGCACGCCAGCTGCGGCAAGACCGGCGGTCCCCACCAGAAAGCGGCGTCGTGAAAGCGGCGAAAGGCGATTCATCATCGGGGAATTTCAGCATGGAGACCGGGTGGCCGTCCAGCGCCTCTCCTTGCCGAGCATCGACACAGGGTGATGGGTCTGGCATGTCTAGGGTCTGGCATGTCTAGGGTCTGGCATGTCTAGGGTCTGGCATGTCTAGCCTTCAACTTGCGCGAGCAGAGGAGGACGAAATGAAAACCGCACCGATCTGCGCGATCCTTGCCGCGATCGTGATCCCGTCCGCGAGCACCGCACATGCCGCCGGTTGCATCGACGCAAAGTCCGCCAAGAATGGCTTCATCCTGGCGAGGCCCGGCATCCAAAGCGAGTTTCGGCCCGTAGCCGGCGGAATGGTCTCCGTCGCCAATACCTACGCTTCGCAATCACCACAGAAGCAGTTCCTGTTTGCCGGCCTGATCGAGGTGTTTCGCGACAGCGACACCGGCCGGCTGGCGATGATCCCGTTTTCCGACCTGCGAAAACTGTTTCCGCTGAAGAAGGGGACCAAAGGCACGATCGAGTTTGTCGAGCTGTCGCCCAGCAAGCAGCCGAAGAGCACCAAGACGCAGACGCTGGTGGTCAAGGGCAAGGAGACGTTCAGCCTGGGCGACTGCAAATACAATGTGCTCGCCGTCCAGGAGACCTTCAAGAACGGAGCCGGCGAGACGCTCGATGCCTATACCGCGCTCTACGCACCCGATCTGCAAGCCGCCCTCGCCCGGCGCTACGATGAAGGCACCAGCAAGGAATCGGTGAACGGCTACGAGACGATCAAACCGCTGGCCGAATAAGGGATGCTAGCCGGGTAAGGGAGACTGGCCGGTACGGGACTGGCCTCACGAGGTTCCGTACCGCCGCAGCACCCTGCGACGCCGCCTCGCTTCCGTCTCGCCCTGGGACGTCTCGCCCTGGGACGACTCGGCCTGGGAGGCGTCCCACTCCAACGCCGCCAGGCAATCGCGCAACGGGCCGGCGTCCTGCGCCGTCTTGGCCATCGACATGGCGCCGGAGTAGGTGGCGATCACCAGCGCCGCAAAGCTCTGGGGATCGATGCCCAGCTCCCTGCCCGCCTGCTGGTCGGCCCCGATCTTGTCGGCGATCGCCTGCCGCCATCCCGAAAAGATGCCGGCAAGGGCGGTGCGGAACTCCGGATCGGCAAGGGACAGTTCGTGCGCCAGGTTGTTGAGCGGGCAGCCGCGCACGAAACCCTGCTGTTCCAGTTCCGCCGCCACAGCCTCGAAGACGAGGCGCACGCCCTCGCGCACCGAGGCCGCAGCCTTGACCGGCACGATCCATGTCTCTTCGACCGCGGCCGCCACGCGCTCCTCGATCACCGCCAGCGCCAGCGCCTTCTTGGTCGGGAAATGGTGATGCAGCGCGCCGCCGCTGACCCCTGCCGCCGCCATCAGATCGCCGAGGCTGGACGCGTGATAGCCGCGCGCCTGGAACGCGACCTCGGCGACATCGAGCATTTTCCGGCGCATGCCCTGGGGGTCGTTGATGCGGTTGCGAGACCGTGGGCCCGGTCGAATGGTCATCTCTGCTGACATTGCCGGACAATAGCATGTTGACAAAACAGGACAACCGGTCTGTTTATAAACAGGATGATCACCCTGTTTTGGAGAAGAACGCGATGGACCTGCCCCTCAATGCCAAGCCGGAGCTTGCGGCATGTGCGTCGCCCGTCGTCGAGTTGCGGCAATACACGTTGAAATCGGGCCAGCGCGACACACTCATCGACCTCTTCGACAGCAAGTTCATCGAGGGCCAGGAAGACGCCGGGATGACCATTATCGCCCAGTTCAGGGATCTCGACCGTCCTGACATGTTCGTCTGGCTGCGCGGCTTCGACGATATGGAGACTAGGAAAGACGCGCTGACGGCCTTCTATGGCGGCCCGGTCTGGGCCGAACATCGGGACGCCGCTAACGCCACGATGATCGATTCAGACGACGTTCTGCTTTTGAAGCCGGCATGGCCGAGCGCGGGTTTCGATCTGTCGGGGTTGCAAAGGCCAGCCGCGGCGGAAGCCGGAAAACCAAACCCGCAAAGCGCTTTAGATACCCTCGTTGAGATTTCGATTCATCATTTGCGGCCAGGCACCGAAACCGGCTTCGCTGAGCGCTTTCGAACAGAGGCCGCCCCGCAGCTTGCCGCGAACGGCGCGCGCCTGCTCGGGGCGTTCATGACGGAGCGCGCCGAAAACACGTTTTCACGCCTGCCGGTTCGAACCGGCGAAAATGTTTTCCTGTCCGTCACCGGCTTCGAAAGCGAGGATGCCCACGCGCAATGCCAGACGACGCTTGCAGCCTCGCTCGGCTGGCAGGCTTTCCAGCGGGCCGTGGAACCGAGACTGTCAAAGCCGACGGACGTGCTGCGGCTTTCGCCAACCGGGCGATCGCTGCTCGGCACATCAGCGATTGCTTAATTCGGCTGTTTTATGCTGCCGACATCCAATCGGACGTCACCCATGCCGCAGTGGTTCATCGCAACGGTCTTCGGCCTGCTAGCCCTCGCGGCGGTCTGGGGCATATACAGATCGCTGTCCTCGGGCGTCGCCAATGATGGCATTTATCGTTTCGACGTCGATAAAAACCCCTTGGGCTTTGCCTTGGTGATCGCCAGCCGGACCCTCATCATCGCCTTCGCCGTGGCGGTGATCCTGCATGCGCTGGGCCTCATTGGCGACCCGGTGTCGATGCTTCGCTCACTATTCGGCTGAGTTCAGGCTTCGCCAAAGGTCCGGCCGATGGCCCTGGCGACAAAAGCCGGCTCCTCCCAATGCGGATTGTGGCCACACGCGTCGGCTCGCACGAGGACAGCATCAGGAAGCGCGCGGAGCAACGCCTGCTGGTGCGCCTCGCCGAACAGCGGGTCGCACGCGCCGGCTAGGATCAGCGTTTGGGTCCGTACTGTCTGTGCCGCATCGGTCAGGTCGGCCCGGCGGATCTCTTCCAGGATGGCGCGCCAACGCGCCGCAGGCATCGCCGAGGCGTCTTTCGCAAGACCGGCGAGAAAGGGCTGCGGCACGCCGGGCCGGCAGGCATGCCACCAGGCATAGAACGGGTCGGCCGGCGATATCGGGTCATGCAAGGCCTCAACGCCCGCGACCAGCGCATGATCGCGCGAGAAACCAGGCTTCACCGTGCCGGCCATGACCACCAGTCCCCCGACAAGCGCATCATGTCGCGCGGCCAATGCGATGGCCACCATGGCGCCCAGGGAATGGCCGACGACGACGGGCCGGTCGAGCCGCAAACGCCCGATCAGGCCGGCGATATCATCGGCAAATTCGGCGATGCCGAAGCCTTTTCCCGCTTGCGACGCACCGTGGCCGCGCAGGTCGGGCATGATCAGCCGGCGGCCGGCCAGATGCGGCGCAAGAAGCGAAAAGCTGCGGCTGGTGTCGGTGAAGCCGTGCACCAGAAGCAGCGGCGGCTCGGCGCCCGCGATCTCGACATAGGCGATCTCGAGGTCGCCAACATCGACCAATCGCTTGCGGCCGGCCCAGGCGTCCTGTTCGGCCCCAGCGTCGGGCAAGGCATCCAGCGCGGCCGATCTCACAGGCCGAGCTTTTCCTTGACCGCGGCAAGGCCGGGCTTGCCGTCGAAAGTGGTGACGCCGGCGAGCCAGGCATCGAGGCGGCTCTTATTCAGCGTGACCGCCTTCAGCGCCCCATCCTCCGGCTTCATGCCGTCATTGATCAGGTAGCCCATGCCGACATTCTCGAAATCGATGTCGAAGGCGAGATTTTTCAAGAATTGCGCGACGTTCGGGCACTGATCGAGATAGCCCTTGCGCACCTGCGTCGTCACCGTGGCGGCACCGAAATTCGGGCCGAAGAACTTGTCGCCGCCGGTCAGATACTTGAAATCGTACATGGTGTTCATCGGATGCGGCGCCCAACCCTGGAAGACGATGAACTGCTTCTCCTTGATCTCGTAGCCGACCTCGGAGAGCATGCCGGCCTCGCTGGACTCGACCACGTGCCAGCCATCGAGGCCAAAGCTCGGATCGGCGATGGCGTCCATCATCAGTTGGTTGGAGCCGGGCTCGATGCCGTACATCTTCTTGCCGAACTTGTCGGCGAACTTGTGCAGGTCGGCAATGTCCTTGACGCCGGCCTCCCAGACATAGGTCGGCACGGCGAAGGTGTATTTGGCGCCGACGAGATTGACGCGCACATTCTCGATCGAGCCATCCTTCTTGTAGGGCTCGTAGTAAGTGACCATCGCCGGGTCCCAGTAGCCGAGGAACAGATCGAGATCCCTGTTCTTCATGCCTTCGTAGATGACGTTGATGCCAAGCACCTCGCTTCGCGGCTGGTAGCCGAGCGCTTGCAGCAGGACGTTGGCCACGCCCGTGGTGAAGGCAAGATCGTTCCAGCCCGGTTCGGCCATGCGGACCGCCCTGCACTCCTCCGCTTCTGCCGCCTGGGCTGCCTGAGACGCCAGCGCCAACGCGGCTAGACACACGCCGTTTGCAAGGATGCGCAACATTTCGGTTCTCCTCTTGTGACCAATTATTGTCGGATTGACCAATTGGTCTTTTTATTGTCCCATTGGTCAATGATTGATCTGACCGGACGAAAATGTCAACGTGGATTCGCCATGCATGGATCGACCCCGTGAAACTCAAGCGTCTCGGCGACATACGCCGCAAGGAATTGCGGCAGGCAGCCTTCGCGGTGCTGGAGCGCGAAGGCATTGCAGGTGCCACGCTGGAAAAGGTTGCCGCCCACGCGGGCGCCTCCAAGGGCATCGTGCTGCACTACTTCCGCAACAAGCAGGAACTGTTCGAGCATGCCATGCGCGAGGCCAATGCCGTCCTGCGCGACGCGGTGGTCACCCGGCTGCGCCAGGCGCGGACGCCGATGGAGCGCCTCGATGCCGTGATCGACGGCAATTTCGAGGAGCACCTGTTCCGGCCACCGCTATGCCATGCCTGGCTTTCGCTTTGCGCCGAGGTCCCGCGCGACGAGAAGCTGGCGCGCATCCAGAAGGTGCTTCACGCCCGCATGCGCTCGAACCTGTTGTCCGGTCTGCGCGGCCTTGCCCCGCCTGGAGATGCGGACGACATAGCGCTTGGCGTCACCGCGCTGATCGACGGGCTTTGGCTGCGGCTCGGCCTGCAACCAGGCAGCGTCTCGCGCGAACAGGCGATCCGCCAGGTCAGGGATCTTGTCGCCGCGCGACTGGCCATGCACCGGCCTGCGGCCGTCGGCGCGTAAACCGGCTGGCTTGCCAGCCGGGCTGAGTTTCACCTCATGGGAACAGGCGCACGGTCAGATCGGCCAGCCGGTTGCGCGCTTGCGGTGCTGGAGACCGGATTTCAGATTACCGCCGGCGGCGGCGTGATCCCCCAGGAGCTTCGCCCATGCCGCCACGGCCGCCGCGCGGGTCAGGCGGGTCTGCGCGAAGTGCCGCGCCTCCGTGGCTATTTCGGTTTCCCGCTTCGGATTGGCGCGCAGCCACTCGATGCGCTCTGCCAGATCCGACATGTCGCGCGCCACCGGGACATAATGGCGAAACGGCTCGATATCGTCGAAGAACCACTCGCGCCACGGCCGATCCTGCAGCAGAACCACCCGTTTGGTGTGGAGCAGCATCTTGAAGCGGCCACTATAGCCGGCGCCCTCGATGTCGATCATGTACCTGTACGTCGCGACCTGTTCCTCCATCGTCCTGAAACTGGTGGAATAGCGATTGATGGCGACATCGTAGTTCGGCTCGGTGTCATAAGCCTCCAGCAGGTCTGGCCGGGCTTTTGCGAGATCGACGACCCTTTTGCGGGCTTCGTTCATGCAGCGCCCCGCCCAGAACAATCTGTTGTCGCGCGGCGGCTCTTCCGATGCGGCCGCCATCGCTCGTGTCTTCTCATCGTAATCGTCGAACTTTGCGTCCGGCCATCCGTCGAAAACGAAATCGGGCGCCGCCACCTCGCCATAGCCGTCGGCTTGGGAGAAGGCAAAGCGGGTGCGGAAACGGCGATGCCTTCTGCGGGACGGCGTGTCCCCGAGAAGCATGTAGAAAGGCGGCATGCTGCGGGCGCCAAGCGACGCCAATGCCTCGGCAATCAGCGTCAGGACCTGCACGTGCCGTTCAAGCCAGGCGGCACGGGAGCGCACGATGAGCTTCCCGTCGTCGAGGCGACAGTAGATTTCACCCCGATTGAGCCCGGGCAGAAAGCGCCTGCCGACCTCGACGACATCGACCGGCAAGGGAAGCTTTCGGTTCGCCGTCTCGAGAGTAGCCATTTTCAACAATGCTCTTGCGGGATTCAACAATGCTTCTTGGGAAAGGTATTTCGATAGGAGACCCGTGGCGCTTCACTTGAAACTGCACGACCGCTCGGTCAAGCCGGCTATCCTGTTCGCCCCTCCGAAGCAAGCCGCAGGGCCGGCGGCGATCGAAGTTCATACCGTGGGATAGGCCGCTGGGTTGACCACTGCCGCGACTATGCGGTGCTCTTGGGCTGGCCAAGGCTGCTTTGGAGCGTTCCCATGAAACTTCGCAACAAGCGCGCGCTGGTGACCGGCGGTTCGGACGGCATCGGCCTGGCGATCGCCGAGGCGTTCCTGCGCGAGGGCGCCGATATGCTGATCGTCGGGCGCGACGCCGGCAAGCTCGAAGCCGCTCGCGACAAGCTGATGGCTCCCGGCCCTGTCGGCACGGTCGAGACATTGTCGGTCGATCTTGCCGTCAGCCCCGGCATCGCCGCCGTCGTCCAGCATGTGAATGGCGCCGGCCAGCCGCTCGATATCCTCGTCAACAATGCCGGTGTCGCCTATCTCGTGCCGTTCGAAACCGTCAGCGAGGCGCAATTCCAGCACTCCTTCGCGCTCAATGTGACGGCGGCGTTCTTTCTCACCCAGGGCCTGTTGCAGCATTTCGGCGCCGGCGCGTCCGTCATCAACATCTCTTCCTATTTCGCCAACAAGATGATCCCGAAGCGGCCATCCAGCCTCTACTCGCTGTCCAAGGGCGCGCTGAATTCGCTGACCAAGTCGCTTGCCTTCGAACTCGGCCCGCGCGGCATCCGGGTCAACGCCATCGCGCCCGGCACGGTCGACACCGCCATGCGGCGCAAGACCGTCGACAACCTGCCGGCCGAGGCACAGGCGGAGCTGAAGGCCTATGTCGACCGCAGCTATCCGCTGGGCCGCATCGGCCGCCCGGACGATCTGGCTGGCATCGCGGTCTATCTCGCAAGTGACGATGCCGCGTGGACGAGCGGTGGTATCTTCGCGATCGATGGCGGATATACTGCGGGGTGAACTGTCTGGTCGTTACCTGCCGGCAACTTCACGGGCAGCGCACAAATCCAAGAGCCTCGACAACTTCCAGGATCTGAGTGCGAATCCAGCGATGAGGTGGCTCGTCGTCGTGGCGCGCGTGCCAGTACATCCTGATTTCAGGAACAGCAATGGGAAGTGGCGGTTCAAAGATGGCGAGCGGCAGGGTCTTCGCCGCCCAAAGGGCGAACTGCCTGGGAACCGCGGAAAGGTAGTTTCCGTTTGCCACGGCCAACGCGACAGCCTGAAAGTGCGGCAGTGCCAGGCTGACACGACGCTTCCTTCCGATCTTGCCGAGCGCCTCATCGGTGGAACCCGACATCGAGCCGTCGATTGAGCGAAGAACGTGGGGCAGTTCGCAGAAAAGCTCAAGCGGCAGCAGCTCGCCGTCCGCGATCCCCGCCTGCCTGATCGCAGCATTGTCCCGCGCCGCAATGATTGCGAAAGGTGAATGGAACAGCGGTACGCTGGAGACCCAGTCCAAGACCTCCAGTGGACGTTCCAGTGCCGCGTCGATTTCATCATCCTGGAGCAGCTGCGAAACATCGCCGCGCGCGCTATCGAGAAACCTCAACGACACACGCGGTGCGATGGCCGCGACGCGCGCCGCCAATGTTGGCATGAGCAGCATGGAGAAGAAATCGGCACCCATGAGCGTGAAGGTTCGTTCGAGCTCCGCCGGATCGAACGGCTGCGCCGAATGGAAGGCGCGTTCGATCTCGCGCAGTGCCAGACGCACCGGCTCAGCCAGGCTCTCCGCGCGCGGCGTCGGCACCATGTCGTTGCCGCGCCGCACGAATAGCTGGTCGTTCAGGATGTGGCGCAAGCGATTGAGCGCCGCGCTGACGGCAGGCTGGCTGAGGCCGATCTGCTCACCGGCACGCGTGACGCTTCTTTCCCGCAGCAGCGCGTCGAGCACCCTGACGAGATTGAGATCGAGGCCATTCAAATTCATCGCATCAATTCGCCCCATACGATCATTGGATTTCCATCGTGGGCATGTCCCTGGTTAGGTCGTTGTCGGCGGCGCCCGTCGGCACAGGCAACAAAGGAGGAAGAACCGTGACAATGACCGTCGGGACGACCACAGGCAAGGAACTCTTCTGGTTCAACAACACGCTCGTCGCCATCCACATTTCCTCGCACGCGGGAGCAGACGCCATCTGCGTTGTCGAACATCGCATGCCATATGGTGACTCTCCACCGCTGCATGTGCATCGGCACGAGGACGAGGTGTTTCACGTTCTCGAAGGGCGGCTGCGCTTTCAGATCGATGGCCATGAGCGGATTGCCGTCGCCGGCGAGACAGTCATCGCGCCGAAAGGCCTGCCGCACACCTACCGGGTCGAGTCACCCGAAGGCGCGCGCAGCCTCACCGTCACGCGCGGTTCCGATTTCGAGACGATGCTGCGTCAGGCGAGCCGTCCGGCAGAACGGCCGGAACTGCCGCCGCAGATGGAGCCGAAGCCGGAGATCATCGCGGCACTGGTGCGGCTCTGCGCAAGCAATGGCATCGACATCGTTGGCCCACCCCTAGCCTGACAAAAAGCAAGCCAACGCTACCCCTTCGGCAAAATCTCCTTCCCGCGCACGCGGTTGCGCCGCTGGGAGCGAGGTGCGTTCCTTCAACCGATTTGCATCCTCACCGTCCGCAATCTCCGCTTGATGCGTTTTGTGCAACGCGATACGCCGTTGCCCAAATCGACAGACCGGAGACTTGCCGTGAGCACGCCAAAGACCAGAACCGAAACCGACACGTTCGGTCCCATCGAGGTCGCCGCCGACCGCTATTGGGGCGCGCAGGCGCAGCGTTCCCTGGGTAATTTCAAGATCGGCTGGGAAAAGCAGCCGGTTTCGGTCGTGCGGGCGCTCGGTATCGTCAAGCGGGCGGCGGCGGAAGCCAATATGGAGCTGAAGCGGCTCGATCCCGCCATCGGCAAGGCGATCATCGCGGCCGCGCAGGAGGTCATCGACGGCAAGCTCAACGACCATTTCCCGCTGGTGGTCTGGCAGACCGGCTCGGGCACGCAGTCCAACATGAACGCCAATGAGGTGATCTCCAACCGGGCGATCGAGATGCTGGGCGGCGTCATGGGCTCGAAGAAGCCGGTACACCCCAACGACCACGTCAATATGAGCCAGTCGTCGAACGACACCTATCCGACGGCGATGCACATCGCCTGCGCCGAGCGCATCGTGCACGACCTCTTGCCGGCGCTGAAGCACCTGCACAAGGCGCTGGCCGCCAAGAGCAGGGAATTCAACCACATCATCAAGATCGGCCGTACCCACACGCAGGATGCCACGCCGCTGACGCTGGGCCAGGAATTCTCGGGCTATGCGGCGCAGGTCGCCTCGTCGATCAAGCGCATCGAGTTGACGCTGCCCGGCCTGCAGGAGCTGGCGCAGGGCGGCACCGCCGTCGGCACCGGCCTCAACGCGCCGGTTGGCTTCGCCGAGCGGGTGGCCGACCGCATCGCCGCCATTACCGGCATCGCCTTCGTCACCGCGCCCAACAAGTTCGAGGCGCTCGCGGCGCACGATTCCATGGTGTTCTCGCACGGCGCCATCAATGCCGCTGCCGCTGCCCTGTTCAAGGTCGCCAACGACATCCGCTTCCTCGGTTCCGGGCCGCGCTCGGGCCTCGGTGAATTGTCGCTGCCGGAAAACGAACCCGGCTCGTCGATCATGCCGGGCAAGGTCAACCCGACGCAGTGCGAAGCGTTGACCCAGGTCTGCGTGCAGGTGTTCGGCAACAATGCCGCCGTCACTTTCGCCGGCAGCCAGGGCCATTTCGAGCTCAACGTCTACAATCCGCTGATGGCATACAATTTCCTGCAGTCGGTGCAGTTGCTCGCCGACGCTTCGGTCTCCTTCACCGACAATTGCGTCGTCGGCATCGAGGCTCGCGAAGACAACATCAAGGCGGCCCTCGACCGCTCGCTGATGCTGGTGACGGCGCTGGCGCCAACCATCGGCTACGACAATGCCGCCAAGATCGCCAAGGCCGCGCACAAGAAGGGCACGACGCTGCGCGAGGAAACGCTGGCCACCGGCCTGGTCAGCGAGGCCGACTATGACCGGCTGGTGCGGCCCGCGGACATGACCCATCCGGGGTGAGGTTTTCGGCGGGAAAATTTACCCCCGTCACCGCGTCATCCGACACGAATTTCGCGCGCGTCGCGCGATCACGGAAACGTATGACCTGTGAACAATGTGTCGCCACATAGGCGGCTTTGGTGAACAGTCGGCATCGTCTATCTGGGTGGTCATTCAACCCACTCGGAGAGCCACCATGTCCACCAACACTTCCGCCGCCGGCGCCGGCACAGCGTCCAACAGTTCTGTCACGATCCTGCTCGGCCGCATCCTGCTCGCGGTCATTTTCCTGCTTTCCGGCTTCGGCAAGCTGACCGCCATTTCCGGAACCGCTGGCTATTTCGGCGCCCTCGGGCTGCCGTTGCCAACCGTAACGGCCGTCGTCGTCGGCCTGATCGAACTGCTCGGCGGGCTCGCCATCCTCGTCGGCTTCCAGACCAGGATCGCCGCCTGGGTGCTCGCGATCTTCACGGTCGCCACCGGCCTTGTCGCCCACACCGGCTGGGCCGACCAGATGCAGATGATCCAGTTTCTCAAGAACCTCGCCATCACCGGCGGCTTCCTGCTACTGGCTTCGTCGGGCGCCGGCGCCTACTCTGTCGACGCCAAGCGCGGCTGAGTTTCCTTGTTCTGACGCAGTTCCCGAGGGAAAGCGCCGCGCTTTTCCTGGGAATTGCTCCAAGCCTTCCCTCCCAAGCCTTGAAAATGGAAGCGGCACGGAATTTTCCGCGCCGCTTTTTCGTTGTCTCAAATAGGCGGCTCTCCGGTTTCAGCCGCAGCCTCGCAGGCGTAGACTGCCTGGCCGCCGGCTGAGCACGATCGTGCAGCGACAACGGAGATGGCCATGGCCCGCAACGCATTGCTCTTGGTTTCGCGGCTGCTGTTTGCCGTGCTGTTCGTACCGTCCGGCTTCCAGGCGCTCGCCAACATCGCCGGCACGACCAATTATTTCGCCGGCCTGGGCCTGCCGCTGCCCACGCTTGCCGCCTGGGGCACGGGCCTGTTCGAGCTGATCGCCGGACTGCTGATCCTCATCGGCTTCCAGACGCGGATCGTGGCGCTGCTGCTTGCCGCCTTCTGCATCGCGGCCGGTTTCATCGGTCATTACGGCCAGGGCGCTGGCGATGCGACGCTCGCCTTCCTGCACCAGCAGATGCTGATGAAGGACATTGCGATCGCGGGCGGCTTCCTGGCGCTGGGCATGGCCGGTGCGGGCGCCTGGTCGGCCGACGGGCGCGACGCGGTTTGATATCGTCTTAGTCCCGAGCCAGGTCGACCCCCACTCCGTCTCGGCTTCGCCGAGCCACCTCTCCCCCGATCGACGGGGTAGAGGAAGGCGCCAAGTTCTTTGGCGTTAACGCTCGTCCAGCAACGCTCCCTTCCTTTCCCTCCGGAGGGGGGAGAGGTGGCGCTGCGAAGCAGCGACGGAGTGGGGGAAGCCGGTCATCAAACGCGAAACCGCTGGCAAGTGGCGCGATTGGGTTGGCCCGCGTGCGCTCTGGTAGGCCGTGTTCATTTCACCGAAACGCTCGGGCCGCCCTCGACGGCCAGCACCAGCCGGCGGTTGGTTATCCTTGCCAGTTGCGCTAGGCGCCCGGCCGGCCGTTCGCCATAGAGGTCGGCCAGCGAGGCCGGCAACACCAATGCCAGCACGCCGTTGGCGCGCTGCTCCCACTTTAGCCTGGGCATGATGCCGGGCATCGAGGCCGTCAGCAGATAGACGACGCGCATCATCGCCGCCAGCACACGGGCGCGCTCCAGATAGCGCGGCGTCGCCAGCGCCTTGATTTCGGGCGCGATGGATTCGTTGAAGATGCCATCGTGGCGATAAGCGTTGGCCAAGGCCAGGAAGGCACGGCCGGGATGGTCGACGCCGAAGAAGGAGGCGTGCGCGATGATGTTGAGCGATTGCCTGCCGCGATACTCCGGATGGGCGCGCCAGCCGATATCGGCCAGCAATGCGGCGGCGTGGCGGTAGCGCGCCTCGTCCTCCGTCTCATCGATGCCGAAGGCGGCAAAGGATTTTGCCGTCCAGTCGACCAGTTCATGCGAATGGGTGAGCGAGCGCGAGCGCAGCCGGGCGAGTTCCTCGGACGCCGAAATCAACGGATCGGCCTTCTGCTCGGCCTCGTCGAGCAGTGAATAGAGGAAGCCTTCGCGCACACCAAGCGCCGAGACGATGATCTTCGACGGCTGCATGGCCGCCATGATCTCCTGCAGCACGATAGAGCCGTAAGGCAGCAGCGAGCGGCGATTTTTCGATACGCCTTCAATGCCCTTGATCTTCTCGATCTCGGCTTTTGCCACCTGCTTGAGAAAGGCCGTCGCGCTCTCGGCGGATATCTCGTAGTGGTGCATGACGCCAAGCGGGTAGTTGGTCATCTCCATGTGCAGCCGGGCGAGGTTTCGCCAGGTGCCGCCGACGGCGTAGAAGGGCCGGCCCTGCCCGCCCTTCAACAGCTTGGCCCGCGCCAGTTCGTCGCGCGCGATCTTCTGCGCCTGGGTAAGCGAGTTCTTGGCCATGTCCTGCAGGCGCAGGCCACCGAGCGGCAGCGTTATGCCATCGCCGATCGCCTCGCCATTGACGTCGACCAGTTCGAGGCTGCCGCCGCCGAGATCGCCGGCGATGCCGTTGGCCGGGTGGAAGCCGGAAATGACACCGAGCGCCGAATAATAGGCCTCCTGGCGACCGCTGATGACACGAATCTCGGTCTTCAGCACCTCTTCGGCGCGGTGGATGAAATCGGGACCATTGATCGCCTCGCGGGCGGCGGCGGTGGCCAAGACATACATGTGCTCGGCGCCGGCCTGGTCGGAGAGCGCACGGAAGCGGCGGAACTCCTCCATCGAGCGCGTCACCGCCTCGGGATCGAGTTTGCCGGTCGAAACGATGCCGCGGCCAAGGCCGGCCAGCATCTTTTCGTTGAACAGCATGGTCGGCGAACGCGCCAGTCCCTCATAGACGACAAGGCGGATCGAATTCGACCCGATGTCGATGATGGACAGCGGTCGGCGGTCCTGCAGCCGGCCCTGGGAATCAGACAGCATCAGCCGGACGCTGCGGCGTTCTTCTTGCGGCGCTTGAACTGCGCGATGCGCTTGGGCGCGTGCGACTTCAGCGCGTCACCCCGTCCCGACAGGCTCGGATTGGTCATGAAATATTCCTGCGCGTTGAACGGTTCCTCGCCCTCCTCCAGCACGACGCGCCGGGAGGTTCCATCAGCCAATACGTCGAAACTTTGCTGATTGTCCATGATGTTGCCGAGCATGATCTGGCCAAGGACCTGTTCATGCACAGTTGGATTGGTGATCGGCACCATGGTCTCGACGCGGCGGTCGAGATTGCGCGGCATGAGATCGGCCGAGGAGATGTAGACGATCGCTTCGTCCGAGGGCAGGCCATGGCCATTGCCGAAGCAATAGATGCGGCTGTGCTCGAGGAACCGGCCGACGATCGACTTCACCCGGATGTTTTCCGAAAGCCCCGGAACCTGAGGCCTGAGGCAACAGATACCGCGCACGACGAGGTCGATCTCGACGCCGGCGCGGCTGGCATCATAGAGCGCATCGATGATGATCGGGTCGACAAGCGCGTTCATCTTCATCCAGATGCGAGCCGGCTTTCCTTCCAGCGCATGGGCGACTTCGGCGGAAATGTGCTTCAGAATGCGGCTTCTCAGCGTGAAGGGCGAGATCGCCAGCCGCATTTCGTCGGTCGGCTCAGCGTAGCCGGTGATGAAATTGAACAGCTGGGCGACGTCGCGGGCGATCGTCGGATCGGTGGTGAAGAAGGACAGGTCAGTATAGATGCGCGCGGTGACCGGATGGTAGTTGCCGGTGCCCAGATGCACGTAGTTGCGCAGTTTGCCGTCTTCGCGGCGCACCACCAGCGACATCTTGGCGTGGGTCTTGAGTTCGAGGAAACCGAACACGACCTGCACGCCGGCGCGCTCCAGATCGCGCGCCCAGCGGATGTTGGCTTCCTCGTCGAAACGGGCCTTGAGCTCGACAAGCGCGGTCACCGACTTGCCGGCCTCGGCCGCATCGACCAGCGCGCGCACGATCGGGCTGTCGTTGGAGGTGCGGTAAAGCGTCTGCTTGATCGCCACCACCTCGGGGTCGGCCATGGCCTGGCGCAGGAACTGCACCACGACGTCGAAGGATTCATAGGGGTGGTGGACGATGATGTCCTTCTCGCGGATGGCGGCGAAACAGTCGCCGCCATGCTCGCGGATGCGCTCGGGAAAGCGCGGATTGTAGGGCGTGAACTTCAAATCGTCGCGGGCGACCGCCACGATCTCGGAGATCTGGCTGAGCGCCAACGGGCCGGTGAGCACGCTGATACGGCTCGACGAGACGCCAAGCTCGCCGGCGACGAAGTCGCGCAATTCGCTGGGCATCAGCTTGTCGAATTCGATGCGGATCACCGAACCGCGGCGGCGGCGCTTCAGCGCCGTCTCGAACAGGCGCACGAGGTCTTCCGATTCCTCCTCGACCTCGATGTCGCTGTCGCGGATGATGCGGAATGTGCCGGAACCCTTGACCTCATAGCCGGGGAACAGCTTGCCGATGTAGAGGCCGACCGCCTCTTCCAGCGGGATGAAGCGGACATGGTGCTTGCGGTCCGGAAGACGGATGAAGCGCTTCAGCGCCACCGGCAGGCGCAAGAGCGCGCTCATCTCCTCGCCATTCTTGCGATGGCGAAGCTGCAGCGCCATCGAGAAACCGAGATTGGGAATGAACGGGAATGGATGCGCCGGGTCGATCGACAACGGGGTCAGCACCGGAAATACCTGGTCCTGAAAATGCTCTTCCAGCCAGGCCTTCTCATCCTTGGTCAGCGCATCCCGCGTAATGGTCTCGATGCCTTCCTTGTTGAGCAGCACGGTCAGCGCCGATAGACTCTTCTGCTGGTCTTCCTGCAGCCGCTCGACCTCGCGCAGCAGCTGTTCGAGCTGCTGTTCGGGCGTGCGGCCGTCAGGGCTCTTCAAGACGATGCCCTCGCGCACCTGGCCGGCGAGGCCGGCGACGCGGACCATGAAGAACTCGTCGAGATTGGCGGCCGAGATCGACAGGAAGCGGACGCGCTCCAGAAGCGGATGATTGGTGTTCAGCGATTCCTCGAGCACGCGGCGATTGAACTGCAGCCAGGAAAACTCGCGATTGACGAAACGGTCTGGATTGCCGCCCTCCGGGCTCGCCGCCTCGACATTGATGAATTCGCTCTGCACCGGCTTCAGTTCGTTCATTGTTCCTGCTCTTCCCACCAGCTCGGCCGGTTAACCGGCTTAACTTATCCTCTGACAGGCTTTTGCGACAGTTTGATTTCATCGATCTTGCAAAGAGACCTGTTATGATCCAGATGCATGCGAGACTGCGTTAAGGAGACGACGATGGCAGGCGGTTCCATTCCCCATTTCCAGAACGATGCGGGCTTTCCGGCAATCGACATCGGTGTCAAGGAATTCATGTGCACGGGCGCCAACCCGCCTTTCGACCATCCGCATGTGTTTCTCGACATGGGCGATGACAATGAGAAGGTCTGCCCCTATTGCTCGACGCTCTACCGCTATTCGCCGAAGCTGAAGGCGACGGAAACGCTGCCGGCGGGCTGCCTTTACATCGACCAGGCCGCCTGATCCTTCCGCGACGGACCTGATGGATGACAAGCGCTCCCGGCAAGTCGTCATCGCCGGAGCGGGCGTTGCCGGGCTGACCGCGGCGCTTGCCTTCGCCGAACGCGGCTATCCCGTGCAGGTGTTCGAACAGGCGCAGCGGCTGGAGGCCGTGGGCGCCGGCATCCAGCTTTCCCCCAACGCGACACGCATCCTGCGCCAACTCGGCACGCTCGACCGGCTGCTGCCGGCGGCGGTGCGGCCCGAGGCGGTGGTGCTGAAGGACGCAAGGACGTTGCGCGAACTGGCGCGTGTACCACTCGGGCAAGCCGCCGAAGAACGCTGGGGGGCGCCTTATCTCGTCGCCCACAGAGCCGATCTGCAGAGCGCGCTGACCGCACACGTTGCCGAAAACCCGAATATTCATCTGGTCAAGGGTACGCGCGTCAGCGGCGCTGCCACAGGCGATCATGGTGTGACGGCGACACTGGAGACGGACGGCAAGACTGTCCAGTCACAGGGCTTCCTTCTGGTCGGCGCCGACGGCGTGTGGTCATCCGTGCGCGCGGTTGTCGATCGAGCTCGGGGGGGATCGTCAAGAAGCCGTTTTTCCGGCGAACTGGCCTGGCGCACGACTGTTGCCGCCGACAGCGGCGCCGGGCAAGCCTTTGCCGCGATTGGGGCGGCTGATTGCGTCACGACTTTTCTGCATCCGGGATTCCACATGGTCGCCTATCCCGTCAGCAAGGGCGATGCCTTCAACCTTGTCGCCTTCACCAAAGGCGAGCGCATTGCCGAGGGCTGGTCGGGCCATGCCGATCCCGTCATCCTTGCCAATGCTATGAGCGGCACGGCGGCAGCCCTTGCAAGGCTGGTGGAAATGGCCGGCCCGTGGCTGACCTGGCCGCTCCATACGGTCGACCAGAAGCAGCACTGGACGACACCAACCGGCATCGCCCTGATTGGTGACGCCGCACATGCGATGACCCCATTCGCGGCACAAGGGGCCGCCATGGCCATCGAAGATGCCGCAACGCTTGCCGGGGTAATTGCCGACTTCCCGGCCGATCCGAAGCAGGGCCTGGCGATCTGGGAAAATCTCAGGCGACCGCGCGTCGAGAAGGTGATCCGGCGCGGCGCGCTCAACCGGCTGGCCTGGCATGCCTGGGGTCCAGTGGCATTGGCTCGCAACCTGGTGCTGGCGACGCGGCCAGCGGAAAAGCTCGCGGCGGATCTGGACTGGCTCTACGGGTGGGAGCAACCGAAGATTATCAGGCGGTAGGACATCGAGACAATAAAGAAACCGATGGGCTGGCGGGGACAGCGCCCCCTCTGTCCTGCCGGACATCTCCCCCACGAGGGGGGAGATTGGCAGCTTTGGCGCCGGCGTCCTTTTGCAAACGTTGGAGATTAGCGAAAGCCGGAGCGAGATCCGATCTCCCCCCTCGTGGGGGAGATGTCCGGCAGGACAGAGGGGGGGCGCGAAGGAACGCGACGTTTGCCAATTCGCGAAATGCGCACACTAATTGTACAAGCTCAACGACCACCCAAGCGAAGCCGGCAGCGGGTTCCACCAGCCGGTGCGCAGGCCTGCGGTGCGCAGCGCCGCCGCCGTCCAGGTGTTGCAGCCGACCAGCGCGTTGAAATGGCCGTTCGCCTCGTAGAAGCGGTCGAACCTGGAATAGGCCGCATTCTCGATGACGATTGGGCCGCCGGCCCCTTGCTGAAAGCTGGCTGCGATAAAATCAAGCAAGGCCGCAAAACGGTCCTCGCCGATGTCGAAGCTGGCGACATCGGGATGCGGTTCAACGATATCGCCGGTGACATCGACATGCACGACCGAGGCGTCGATGGTCAGTGCTTTCATTACCGGAATGGCCTTCAGTTGCGACCAGGTCGGCGTTTCCAGATAGAAGGCGCGGCCACCCCAGCCAAAGACGATATAGCGCACCTCGGGACTGTCGGCCGGGATGCCAGCCTCGACCAGGAAACGAAAGCGCTGGCGCACGGCATCGTCCACCGGAATGGCGATGTCGGTGTGGATCGGGTTCTTCAGCACCAATATGTGCCGTGTGCCCTCGCCCGCCGCGGCGGCCGGCCACAGCGGCCGCGGCAACAGCGTGCCGAGCGTCGCGGCGAGCGCGGCCGCTATCAACAGCAGACCCAGAAAACGGCCGAGTTTTCTCATGAGGCAGCGACTTTGCGGCTCAGCCGCGTTCCAATGCAAGCGATCCGCTCGCTCAAATGCAAGGAAGCCCGGCCGTGGTGCGGCCGGGCTTCCTGAACTGGCGTCGGAGCGCTCAGTGCAGGATCTGCGACAGGAACAGTTTCGTGCGCTCGTGGCGCGGGTGGTCGAAGAACTCGGCCGGCGTGTTCTGCTCGACGATCTGGCCCTGGTCCATGAAGATCACCCGGTTGGCGACCTTGCGGGCAAAGCCCATTTCGTGGGTGACGCACAGCATGGTCATGCCCTCCTCGGCCAGGCCAACCATGGTCTCCAGCACTTCCTTGATCATTTCCGGATCGAGCGCCGAGGTCGGCTCGTCGAACAGCATGATGCGCGGGTTCATGCATAGCGAGCGCGCGATCGCCACGCGCTGCTGCTGGCCGCCGGACAGCTGGCCAGGATATTTGTTGGCCTGTTCCGGGATCTTCACGCGCTTGAGGAAGTGCATGGCGATTTCCTCGGCCTGCTTCTTCGGCGTCTTGCGCACCCAGATCGGCGCCAGCGTGCAGTTCTCCAGGATGGTCAGATGCGGGAACAGGTTGAAGTGCTGGAACACCATGCCGACCTCTCGGCGTACCTCGTCGATCTTCTTCAGATCGTTGGTGAGTTCCTTGCCGTCGACGATGATCTTGCCCTTCTGGTGCTCTTCCAGCCGGTTGATGCAGCGGATCATCGTCGATTTGCCGGAGCCCGACGGGCCGCAGATGACGATGCGCTCGCCGCGCATCACCTTCAAATTGATGTCCTTCAGCACATGGAACTCGCCATACCATTTGTGCATGGCGATGATGTCGATGGCGACATCGGTGGTGGAGATATGCATCTTGGCGGCGTTGACCTTGATCTCTTCCGCGCTGACGGCATTTTCGGTGGCCATGACGGGGTCCCCTTGCTTTTTTGTTTAGCGTTTGTGGCCGGTGTCGAGCCGGCGTTCAGTGTACATTGAATAGCGCGACATGCCGAAGCAGAACAGCCAGAACACAAAGGCCGCGAAGACGAGACCGGATTTCGCGGTCTGCGCCGTTGCCCAATTGGCGTCGGAAAAGTTCTGCTTGACGATGCCGAGCAGGTCGAACATCGAGATGATGAGGACCAGGCTGGTGTCCTTGAACATGCCGATGAAGGTGTTGACGATGCCGGGAATGACCAGCTTCAGCGCCTGCGGCAACACGATCAGGCTCATCTTCTGCCAGTAGCCGAGGCCGAGCGAATCGGCGCCTTCATACTGGCCCTTCGGGATCGCCTGCAGCCCGCCACGCACCACCTCGGCCATGTAGGCGGCGGCAAACAGCGACACGCCGATCAGTGCCCGCAAATACTTGTCGAAGGTGACGCCGGCCGGCAGGAACAGCGGCAGCATGACGGAGACGAAGAACAGGACGGTGATCAGCGGGATGCCGCGCACGGCCTCGATGAAGATGACGCACAGCATCTTGACGATCGGCATCTTGGAGCGCCGGCCGAGCGCGAGCACTGTGCCCAGCGGCAGCGACACGGCGATGCCGACGAAGGAGAGGCTGAGCGTGATCAGCAGCCCGCCCCAGCGCGAGGTTTCGACATGCGGCAGACCGAACATGCCGCCGACCAGCAGGAAGAAGGAAACGATCGGCAGCACCAGGAAAAGCAGGATGGCGTTCAACCCCTTGCGGGGCACGCGCGGGATCAGCATCGGTATCAGCAGCGCCGCGAACAGGATGGCGACCACGATCGGCCGCCAGCGCTCCTCGACCGGATAGGTGCCGAACATGAACTGGCCGAACTTGGCGTTGACGAAGGCCCAGCAGGCGCCGCTCCAGCCATCCGGCTGAATGCCGCCTTGTGCCACGGTCGCGCAGACGGTGCGATCCGGCCCGGTCCAGACGGCATTGATGAACGCCCAGCCGATGACCTGCGGCAGCACCCAGGCGACGATGATGATGCCGAGGATGGTCAGGATGGTGTCGCCGACCGTGCCGACCAGGTTCTTGCGCACCCAGGCCATCGGACCGCTGACGCTTGCCGGCGCCGGCTGCGCCAGAGCCATTTCGGTACGCACCCAGGACATGTCGTGTTCCTGCATGGTCCTACCTCTCCACCAGCGCCATTCTGGCATTGACCACGTTCATGACGGCCGATGTCACCAGGCTGAGGATGAGATAGGCGATCATCATGATCAGCACGCCTTCGACCGCCTGGCCGGTCTGGTTGAGCACCGTGCCGGCGGTCGCCGTCAGGTCGGGATAGCCGATGGCGATGGCCAGCGAGGAGTTCTTGGTCAGGTTGAGATACTGGCTGGTCAGCGGCGGAATGACGATGCGCATGGCTTGCGGCACCACAACCAGCCGCAGGATCGATCCGGACCGCAAGCCAAGTGCGGCGGCGGCTTCGGTCTGACCCTTGCTGACGCCCCTGATGCCGGCCCGCACGATCTCGGCGATGAAGGCCGCCGTGTAGCAGGACAGCGCCAGATAGAGCGACAGGAACTCCGGCTTGACCTGAAAGCCGCCGGTCAGGTTGAAGGTCGACTGTTTCGGAAGATCGAAGCTCAGCGGAAAGCCGCTCAGCACATAAGCGAGCAGCGGCAGCCCGACGATCAGCGCCACGGAAGTCCACAACACAGGAAATTGCTGGCCTGTCGCCATCTGCCGCTGACGCGCCTTGCGGGCGACGAACCACGCCATAGCGATGCCGACGACGAGCGCGACCAGGATCAGCCAGGAGCCGTCGCCCCAGACCGGGCGCGGAAAGTAGAAGCCGCGCTGGTTGAGGAAGGAGCCGAAGGGCAGGTTGTAGCTGTCACGCGGCGGCGGCAGCACGGCCAGCACGCCCGAATACCAGAAGAAGATGACCAGCAGCGGCGGGATGTTGCGGAATATCTCGACATAGACGGTGCAGATCTTCTGGATCAGCCAGTTCTGCGACAAACGGCCGATGCCGATGACGAAGCCGATGATGGTGGCGGTGATGATGCCGGCGACGGCGACGATGATGGTGTTGATCAGGCCGACGACGATGGCGCGGCCATAGGTCGAGTCCGACGTATAGGCGATCGGCGTGTCCGAGATGTCGAAACCGGCGCGTCCCCTAAGGAAGCCGAAGCCGGAGGCGATGTGCAGGCGCTGCAGATTGTCGATGACGTTCTGCACGATCCACCAGACAGAGCCGAACAGCACGATGACGACCAGCGTCTGGAAGAAGAGACTGCGGACTTTCGGATCATTGACGAACGAAGCCCGGCTTGGCTCCTCGCGAAGGATTTCCTGCGATGCCATGCGACCATCCCCTGGAAAGAGAAACCGGGAGGCAGACGATCTGCCTCCCGGATCACATTTCGGTCAGCGGATCGGCGGAGCGTATTGCAGGCCGCCCTTGGTCCACAACGCGTTGATGCCACGGGCGATCTTGAGCGGGCTGCCCGAGCCGACATTGCGGTCGAACATTTCGCCGTAATTGCCGACGGCCTTGACGATGTTGACGACCCAATCGTTGGAGACACCGAGATCGGTGCCGATCTTGGTGTCGGCTTCCTGGCCGAGCACGCGCTTGATCTCCGGACTGGCGGAATTCTTCATCTCATCGACATTGGCCTTGGTGATGCCGAGTTCCTCGGCGTCGAGCAGCGCGAAATAAGTCCACTTGACGATGTGGTACCACTGGTCGTCGCCCTGGCGCACCGCCGGTCCGAGCGGCTCCTTGGAGATGATCTCGGGCAGCACGACGTGATCCGCAGGCGAGCCGAGGGTCAGGCGGATGCCGTAGAGACCCGACTGGTCGGTGGTGTAGACGTCGCAGCGGCCGGCGTCATAGGCAGCATTGACCTCTTCGAGCTTCTCGAAGACGACCGGGTTGTACTCCATCTTGTTCGCCTTGAAGTAGTCGGCGAGGTTGAGCTCGGTGGTGGTGCCGCTCTGCACGCAGACGGCGGCGCCCGAAAGCTGGAGCGCCGAGTTGACGCCCGGCAGCTTCTTGGCGTTGATCATGAAGCCCTGGCCGTCATAGTAGGTGACGCCGATGAAATTCAGGCCAAGTGCCGTGTCGCGGTTGATGGTCCAGGTGGTGTTGCGCGACAGGATGTCGACTTCGCCGGACTGCAGGGCGGTGAAGCGCTCCTTGGCGCTGAGCGGCGTGAACTTGACCTTGGTGCCGTCACCGAAGACGGCGGCTGCGACAGCGCGGCAGAAATCCGCATCGATGCCTTGCCAGTCACCCTTGTCGTCCGGCGCCGAGAAGCCGGCGAGGCCTGTCGAGACGCCGCACTGGATGAAGCCTTTCGCCTTGACCGTATCGAGCGTGGTAGCCGATGCGGCCGACGCCATCAATCCAAGCGCAGCGGCGCCAAGAATGCTGATAGCAATGTGTTTCATGACCCACAGACCCTTTTCTGTTTTCAGGCAAAACCTGATCTTTTTTCCCGTGTGAACGCAGCTCCCATTCCGGCCCATTCCCGGAACCCCGCATCGTAAACCGACGCGCTGCCTCCCATTCACGGACAGCATCGAAGGCGATAATTCCCGTGAGGTCAAGGGAAATGACTGATTTCCAACGTGTTTGAAAATCGATTGCCCCGAATGCCTGAATTGCGGACAAGAGCGCCCGCGATTTAGTCATGAGCGCAAATAAAGTCGGCATGATCAGCCTTACGTAAAGTGAGATTCCCGGTCGAAATCCGTCCTTGCCCGTTACTCCGCGTTACTGGCGTCCCGCCGCGATCGACTGACATCATCTGTCTCCGGACAGACACGATCCGTCTCGGAGCAGACACGGCCGCGGCTTTCGCGGGCAAGGATGCGAAGCTGTTCAGGATGCCCCGACGATGAACCAGACGCCGATTGCGGCCATCAGCACGCCCGTAGTGCGCGGCACCAATTGCCCGGTGGGGATGATCTTCTCAAGCAGGACGAGTGCGGCGATGCCGGCGATCCACAGCACGTTCATGACGCCGCCGACGAACAGCAGGGCCATCAGCGCCCAGCAGCAGCCGAGGCAATAGGCGCCGTGTTCGATACCGAGCCGAAGCGCGCCGAACGGAGCGGAACGGAACCCGCCATGGCTGGCCAGGAACGCGATCGGCGCCTGGCATTGCCGCAGGCAGACGCCCTTCATCGGCGTCCATTGATAAAGGCCGGCCGCGATCAGGACGAGACCGCCGAGGATCGCGCTGTCGGTCGCCATCGAAGGGCTGAGCAAGGCAAGGCCGGCGAGCAGCCATTGCGCGGCGGTCGCCACCAGGCTGAAGACGACCCATACCGCGAGATAACCGGCAAAGAACCATCCCGTCGAGGCAATCGGCCGGCCGTCGGCTCGCGCCTTGCGGCCGACGCCGGCATAGAGCAGCAGCATCGGCGCCACCGAAGGCGTCATCATGCCGACCATCATCACCGTCCACATCGTGAAGATGAAAGCGAAATCGGCCGCTGCCCAGGCCCGGAAAACGGGCACCGCGGTGGCGCCCATGTCCATGCTGGTCATGTCCATGCTGGTCATGTCCATGCCAGCCATGTTCATGCCGGCCATGTTCGACATGTCCATTTCGGCCATGCCGCCGTCGGCGCCGGCCGGAGCAGGCGAACCCGGCATGGCCATGTGAGCGGCGA
The DNA here is from genome assembly GCF_006442705.1 of Mesorhizobium sp. B1-1-7. NCBI lineage: Bacteria > Pseudomonadati > Pseudomonadota > Alphaproteobacteria > Hyphomicrobiales > Phyllobacteriaceae > Mesorhizobium > Mesorhizobium sp. B1-1-7. Next base: position 309,147 of record NZ_VFWQ01000004.1, read on the forward strand.
GCCACAGCACATAGGCCCAGGCGAGCATCGCGATCACGACGAGCGCGGCCGTCACGACCGCGCGGTCGCGCCGCAGCACCGCCTCGAGGGCCGTGTCGCTCATGGTCGGCTCAATGCACGACGCCGCTTTGCGTGAGATGCAGATTGGCAAAGTGGCTGTGGGAATCGGCCAATTCGAACGCGATCGGACCGGTCGCATGGGTCCAGCCGCGCCCGATTTCGGCGAGTGCGTATTCGAAGCCGCGCGGAAGGTCTATGCGCGCCCGATGGTCGGCGCCGGTGATGGGATTCTTGATCGGCTCGCCATGGCCCTCGATGATGCCAGGCACGTGCAGATGGCCTGTCCTTGCATCGACGTCGACTTTGAAGTCGATGGCGGCGAAGATCGGGTCATGCAACGTTTCCAGCGTGGTCGAGAAAACCTGGAATATGGTCGCGCCGGGCTCGGTGTCCTCGCCGCCGAGAATGCGAAGCAGGGCTACGCGCTGCGCCTCGCTCGCCCGTTCGTCGATGACCACCGCGGCCTCGCCGCCGCCTTCATGAATCGCGCCAGGCCAACGAAACACACCCGCAAAGCGCAGGCCATCGAGCCTGGTATCGCCATGATAGCCGCTTTCGACTTCCATGCCGACCACAGCCTGGCAGAAACCATATGTCGGCAAGGCGTTGAATTGGCATGGGCAGCCATAGGCGCAGTTGCAATTGACGAATTCACGCGCCTTTAACATCCACTTGACGTTGGGCATAACGATCCCTCCCATTGTTGTTCGGCGGGAGCGAGAAGCGGTGATGCGGATGCCCAATTTGCCAGTGCGTTAGCCGCTGCCGGGATTGAACATCCGGTAAGATTGGCCCGCCTACTTTGTATTAGATATACATCATATACCTTTTGCGGCGGCTTACAATATCCGGCGGCCAGATCGCACTCGGCAAAGCTGTCTTCGAATTGGCATATCCGAAGTTCGTCCGGTGGCGGCTGCTGGGCTGTTGCGCGGCCCATGGCACCGCACTATGGCTAGCGCCTTGTCAAACGAGGCGATCAAGAATGGCGAATGACGGCAGCGGGCCAGGCAAGATGGGCATCAACACGCGGCTTGCCCATTCGGGCAACAATCCGCACGACTATTTCGGCTTCGTCAATCCGCCCGTGGTGCATGCCTCGACCGTGCTGTTTCCCAATGCCGCCGCGATGGCGGCGCGCAACCAAAAATACACTTACGGCACGCGCGGCACGCCGACGACGGACGCCCTTGCCCACGCCATCGACGCGCTGGAAGGCTCGGCCGGCACGATCGTGGTGCCGTCGGGGCTTGCGGCGGTGACCATACCGCTGCTCGCCTTCGTATCGGCCGGCGATCACCTGCTGATCGTCGATTCCGTCTATCACCCGACCCGCAATTTCGCCGACACGATGCTGAAGCGGCTGGGAGTGGAGGTTGAGTACTACGACCCACATATCGGCGCGGGCATCGCCGCCCTGATCAAGCCCAACACCAAGGTGGTGTTCACGGAATCGCCGGCCTCCAACACGTTCGAGGTGCAGGACATTCCGGCCATCGCCACCGCCGCGCATGCGGCCGGCGCGATCGTGATGATGGACAACACCTGGGCGACTCCGCTCTACTTCCGTCCGCTCGACCATGGCGTCGACATCTCCATCCATGCGGCGACGAAATATCCGGCCGGTCATTCCGATGTGCTGCTCGGCACGGTCTCGGCCAATGAGCGCTGCTGGAAGCAACTTTATGAGAGCTTTTGCACGCTTGGCTGCTGCGCTGGACCCGACGATGTCTACCAAGTGCTGCGCGGCCTGCGCACCATGGGCGTGCGGCTGGAGCATCATCAGCGCAGCGCGCTCGCCATCGCGTCGTGGCTCGAGGGCCAGCCGGGCGTGGCGCGCGTTCTCCACCCTGCCCTCCCCAGCCACCCTGATCATGGCCTGTGGACGCGCGACTTCTGCGGTTCCAGCGGCATCTTCTCCATCGTGCTTACCGGCGGCGGCCAGAAACAGCAGCACGCCTTCCTCGACGCGTTGCGGATCTTCGGGCTCGGCTATTCCTGGGGCGGCTACGAGAGCCTCGCCGTGCCGGTCTGGCTCGGCGATCGCGTCGTTGCAAAAGCCGCCTATGAAGGCCCGTTGATCCGCCTGCAGATCGGCCTCGAGGATGTCGACGATCTGAAGGCGGATATCCAGCGTGGCCTGGCCGCCGCGGCCGCCGCCTGACCGCGCGTACGGGCCGGCTGCCGAGCAGAATCAGCAAACGACCGCAAGGCATTGATGCTGATGACAAAGCGCGAGCCGCTCGCAGCATCCCAGCGCGGCGTGGCACGCAATATTATTCTCCCGGGCCGCGGCTTTCAGGATTTGTTTGACTTTCAAATCCGTGGGTTCGGCTTCATTGCGTGCTGCACTGCATTTTAGCCAATCCATTCGTCACCAAGCCGATCCCTCCACCACAAAGTTGCCATGTCCTTTCGTCTCTTTGTCCCTATCCTTGCCGGCGCGACGCTGCGTGAACGCCTGTTGGCGTGCATCGGAGCGACGATCGGCATCGCACTGACCGGCGCGATCAGCGGACTGGCGATGGGCGGCGGCCCGCATGTGGCCCTGCTGGTGGCGCCGATGGGTGCCTCGGCGGTGCTTCTCTTCGCCGTGCCCGCGAGCCCGCTGGCACAGCCCTGGTCTATCATCGGCGGCAATTCCATATCCGCGCTGGTGGGCGTGACCGTCATGCATTTCGTCCATGATCCGATATTTGCCTCCGGCCTCGCGGTGGCGCTCGCCATCGCGGCGATGTCGTTCACGCGCTGCCTGCATCCGCCAGGTGGTGCCGCGGCGTTGACGGCGGTGCTCGGCGGGCCGGCCGTCGTCAGCGCGGGCTTCCTGTTTCCCTTCGTGCCGGTGGCCCTGAATTCGATCATCCTGGTCACGCTCGGCTTCCTCTTCCACAGGCTGGCACGGCGCAACTATCCGCATGTCGCCGTGCCCGCCGCCAACAGCCACGGCACCGCCGATCCGCCTGCGGGGCAGCGCGTCGGCTTCCGGCCCGAGGATGTCGATGCGGCGCTGACCACACTCGACGAAACCTTCGACATCGACCGCGACGACCTTGAACGGCTGTTGAGACAAGTCGAACTGCAGGCGATGGTGCGGTCGCACCGGACGCTGCTTTGCCAGGACATCATGTCGCGTGACGTGGTTTCAGTGCCCGAGCAAGCCACGGTCGACGAGGCGCGCCAGCAGCTGCTCGATCACAACATCCGCACCTTGCCGGTGGTCGACGCCGAAGCAAGGCTGGTCGGCGCCGTCGGCCTGCGCGAGCTGACGAAGGCCGTCGATATGGTGAAGGGTGTGATGTCCAGGGCCGGCACCGCCTCGCCCAATACGCCGGCGATGAGCCTGCTTCCCGTGCTGACCGACGGCCGCAGCCACGCCGTGGTCATCGTCGACGGTGAGCGGCGCATTCTCGGCCTGATCACGCAGACCGACCTTCTGGCGGCGGCCGCACGCGTGCAGACGGCTGACAAGGGATTGGCGGCGGCCTAAAAAAGCGAAGCTGGATCGCCGAAACCCGGGAACCTTTTTGCGGCAGGCGTATCCAACGTGCAGTCAAGTGTCTGTTCGGGCCTTGTTCGGGAGATCCGGTCGCGATGAGCAAGCTCGCAATGCCCGCCATACCCGCAGTGGCCCAAAACCCTTCCGGCGACATGCTGCTCGTGCAGCGAGCGCTGGCGCGCGAGGCGAACGCCTTCCGCGCCATCGTCAAGACGCACAACCAGCGGCTCTTCCGCATCGCGCGCGGCGTGGTGCGCAACGACGCCGAGGCCGAGGACATCGTCCAGGAGGCTTATGTCCACGCTTTCGCCAGCCTGGCGGCATTCCGTGGCGAGTCCTCGCTCGCCACCTGGCTGTCGCGCATCGTCATCAACGAAGCGCTTGGCCGCCTGCGCAAGAGGCGTCGCATTGTGGCAATGCCTGAAAATCCGGAAGCGCGGATCATCCGCTTTCCCCTCAATCCCAGCGACGATCCGGAGCGGACGATGGCGCAGCGGCAGATTCTCGCACTTGTCGAACGGGCTACCGACAGCCTGCCCGACATCTACCGCATGGTCTTCGTCGCCCGTGTCATCGAGGGCCTGAGCATGGAGGAAACCGCCGACCTGCTCGGTCTGCGGCCGGAGACGGTCAAGACGAGGCTGCACCGGGCGCGAGCCCTGTTGCGCAAGGCACTCGACGACGAGATCGGCCCGGTGCTGCTCGACGCCTTCCCCTTCGCCGGCCGGCGCTGCGAGCGGCTGACCCAGGCGGTGATGGGAAGGCTGGGCTTCGAATGATCCTGTCCTGATTTTCCGGGAACGTTTCTCCAGCTTCCGCATCCAATCAGCGTCAACTGAAAAATGTGAGCCCGGCGCCTCCTCGCGACCGGGCAAGGAGGATGCCATGTTCACCCGATACACCGCCGCCCTTGCCGCCTTGCTTCTCGTCGGCGCCGCCCCGTTCGCACAGGCCGCCGACAAGCCGACCGACCCGCAGATCGCTCATATCGCCTATACGGCCGGCGTCCTCGACATCGAGGCCGCCAAGCAAGCGATCAAGAAATCGAAGAACAAGGAGGTTCTCGATTTCGCCAAGGACATGGAGCGCGACCACGAAGCGGTGAACAAGCAGGCGCTCGACCTGGTCAAGAAGCTCAAGGTGAAGCCCGAAGACAACGCCACCAGCCAGGCGCTGACGAAGGCGGCGAAAGAGGAGCGCGCCAAGCTCGCCAAGCTGAAAGGCGCGGCCTTCGACAAGGCTTATGTCGACAACGAGGTCGCTTACCACAAGCAGGTCAACGGCGCGCTCGAAACCCTGCTCATTCCCTCGGCCAGCAATGCCGAGTTGAAGGGCTTGCTGGAGACCGGCCTGAAGATCTTCCAGGGCCATGAGCAGCATGCCGAACACGTCGCCGGCATGCTGAAATGAAAGCGGGAGCTTCAAATCGCTTGCCATGGCTGGCCACGCTGGCGCTGGTCCTTGCGGCGGCGCCGGCGGCGGGTGCGACCATCCAGGTCACCATCGACAAGCTGGTCTTTTCGCCTGATGCCGTCGAGGCGAAGGTCGGCGACACGATCGAGTGGGTGAACAAGGACGTGATCGCCCACACAGCCACAGTGAAGGGCGGCTGGGAGGTGATGATCCAGCCACGGAAATCAGCAAGCCTGACATTGAAGGCGGCGGGAACGCTCGACTATTTCTGCCGCTTCCATCCCAACATGAAGGGCCATCTCGACGTATCGCCCTAATCTCTGGCCCGGTTGAGCTGCGGCGAGGTACTGCCGCGCTGCAGCTCAACCGGGCCGCCGAACATTGTTCGGGCTAGATGCGGGAACAAGGACTGACTGGCTTGGAGCGTAGCTGCCAACCATGATATCGCAACGCCAGGAGGCGGCGATGCGTGTCATTTTCCGATGTGATCCAATGTTGGCCGCACATTTGCCGCGCCCAATGCCGGCGCGAGGCGCTCTGCCGGATTGGCTGCGCGCTATGCCTGCCACCGCATATTCGGCAATCCATGGCCGCGACATTCGTACGCTCAAGCAGTGCCCGCCGGTGGTCGACGCGATGACCTATGGCTTCATGGTCTTGCTGCCTTGCGACGTCGTTGTCGACAAGGGGGCGTTTTCCTGGAATTGGAAGATCCCGGATCCGGTTACCAAGAACCACCCCAGAGCTCCGCTGAGTTTCCACACGCCGGGTCAGCTCGCCGGCAGCCCGTTTGCAAACCCAGGCCAGGCCGCCCTCAAATTCAACAGCTTCTGGACCATTGAAGTCGAGGATGGCTGGTCGCTGTTCGCGACTCATCCGGTCAATCGCGACGATCTGCCCTTCAGGCTGGTGACGGGTCTGGTGGATTGCGACCGGTTCAGCGATGGCGGCATCAATTTCCCGGCGGTCTGGACGGAGCCCGAATTCTCGGGCGTGCTCCCGAAAGGAACTCCTGTCGCGCAATGCTTTGCGGTTCCGCGGGCCGCGCCGCAGCTCGAATACGAGGTGTTCGACGAGAAACGCCAAGCCGCCTATACGCAGACGGTCGCCGATGTCCTGTCAACGCCCGGTGTCTACCGCAAACGGTTTCGCGCCAGGCGGGGGCGCTCCACCAGCGAGTGAGCGACGCAGCGCCTCCTCATCGAGCCACAACCGGCCGCTTGGCGCCGACGTAAGTGCCATGGCGATCACTCCAAAGGTAGATGGGCTCAAACCATAGGCCAATGAATAGGCTGCCATGGCCCCGTCGAGATCGCCGGTTTCCTGCAGGACGACGCCCAGATTGACAGCAGCCTCCGGTGCGTCCGGGCTCATCTCGAGCACCCGTCGATAGGCCTGTGCGGCGCTGCCAAACTTGCGCAAGTCCTGACGCACCAGCCCGAGATCGAACCAGGCAGTTGGATGCCCGCCGCCTGCTACGGCGCGTTCAAGCAGAGCTTCCGCCTCCAGAGACGCACCGCGTTCCCACGCGAGGCGCCCGAGGCGAGCCGCTGCCTCCTCGGATTTCGGATCCTGTTGCAAGACAAGTGTCCAAGACACGCCCGCCGCCGAACTATCACCTGCCTGATCCAGGGTGCGTGCCCGCTCGACGAGTATTTCCGCATGCGACGAGAGCCTTGCAGCGCGCTCCAATTGCCGCAGCGCCGCTTCAAACCGGCCTTCGGCCCGGGCAATCCTGCATGCCAGGATCAAGGCCGGCACATTGTCAGGGCGAGAGGCAAGACTGGCTTCGATGCGTGCACGAGCCTCGGGCAGGTCTGCCTTCGCAAACAATACAGCCGCCAGGAGATGGCAAAGCGCCGGATCTCCCGGGTGCTGCGTCAGGCCCAATTCACACAGCTCCAGCGCCTGGTCGTGATTGCCGGAATTGAACGCAGCCACAGCCCGCCGGATCAGATTGCCGATGTCGCCTTGACCTTTGCTGGTCACTCGATTGAAGCTCCCCTCTAGAACCCAAGCGCCAGCCAAGCGGTGCCGGCGACGAGCGTGATCAGCGTCAGCGGCAAGCCGACCTTGAAGAAGGCACCGAAGGACAACGGGTTGCCGGTGACCCGCGCGTGCTCGGCAACGATCAGGTTGGCGACCGAGCCGAGCAAAGTGAAATTGCCGGCGAGCGTAGAGCTCATCGCCACCACCAGCCAGGCACGCTGCGGATTCTCCAGACCCGGTATGAACGGCCTCAGCGCCAGCACGGCCGGAACATTGCTCATGATGTTGGAGAGCACCGCGGTGAAGCCGGACAGCCGCCAAACGTCGTCCAGGCCGAGATCCTTGGCCGAGGCGATGATGTCGGGTGTCAGCAGCGTCTTTTCGGCGCCGGCAACCACGACGAACAGTCCGGCGAACATGAACAGCAGCGGCCCGTCGATTTCGCGGTAGATGCGTTCCGGCTTGATGGCGCGGGTGAGCAGGAGAATGGCGCCGCCGACCAGCGCCGCCTTGGCCACGGGAACGCCGGCGAAGAAGGCGATCGCCAGCCCGATGCAGACAATCACCGCCTTCAGCACTTGCCCGCGATGCATGCGGCCGCGCGAGACATGCGGCGTCAATTCGGCGGTACGGGTGAATTCGGCCCGGTAGACGATGCGCACGATGACGATGACCGCGACGAGGCCGAACAGCGCGACCGGCGCCAGCGCCGCCGAAAAGGCCGGATAGGAAATGCCCGATAGCGCGCCGACGACCATGTTTTGCGGATTACCGGTAATGGTGGCGACGCTGCCGCAGTTCGACGCCGTGGCGGTGGCGATCAGATAGGGAACCGGGTTGCGGTTGATGACGCGGGTGACGTGGACGACGATCGGCGCCATGACCAGGCAGATGGCGTCGTTGACCAGGAAGGCCGACAGCACGCCGGTTAGAAGCGTCACCATCACCAGGAGCATGAACGGTGCGTGCGCGTGCTCGATGGCGATGGCGCCAAGGCCGCGAAAGGCGCCCGATACCTTCAGATGAGCCACCACGATCATCATGCCGAGCAGAAGCGTGATGGTGTCGAAATTGATGGCCAGATAGGCATCCTCCATGCTGAGGGCGCCAATGGCGATCATCGCGGCGCCGCCAAGCAGTGCGATCCCCGCGCGGTCGAGACGCAGGCCAGGGATGCGGCCGATAGCGACGCCGGCATAGGTGAGGACCAGGATCAGCAGTGCCGCGGCGCCCATCAATGTCATCGGTGGAAGTCCTGCTCGATCTGTTGGCGGGCCGGAGGGAGCCTGGAAAGGCCAGATGGCGTGGTGCCGCTAACGCCGGTAGAAATCAAGCTGTTGCCGCAATGCCTGCGGTGAAAACACCTGTTCGACGGTCTGCCTCGCCTTCTTGCCCACGGTTACTCGCCGCGACGGATCGGCCTTGAGCTCGGCCAGGATGCCGGCCGCCTGCTGCGTGGTTTCGAACAGAAAGCCGTTTTCGCCATGCCTGATGTGGTCGGCATAGCCGCCATGCACATGACAGACCACGGGCAAACTGCAAGCCATCGCCTCGAACACGACGCGGCCGAACGTCTCCACATGCGAACCGGTGCGGTAGTAGAACACGTCGAGCGTCGGCAGGAACTGTTCGGCGGCAAATTGGCCCTGCGGCAGGAGTTCGAGCAGCGGATGCTGCGCGAGCCTGTCCCTGAGCGGCATGCCGCCTTGAATCCGCACCGCGACGCCATCGGCCAGCAATGCCTCGTAAAGCGCCGCATCGTCGGCGTGATGCTTGTCCGCCGTGTCGCGGCTCAGCCGGCCAACCGTGAACGGACCGTCCGGCCTTCCCTGCCGTGGCGCGAAACGGTCGATATCGATCGGCGACGGATGAACCACGCCCTCGACCCGCAACAGTCGCTTTTGAAAGTCGGATATCAAAACCAGTTCGGCGTCGGGCCAGCCAAGCAGGCGCGGCATGCGCGTCGTCAGCGCGATAATCTTCGGGTGAAAGGTGTTGAAGACATAGATCAGCCGGCGCGGCCTCGGGATCAGGTAGGGCCATAGCTTGTTGCGCCAATGCGCGCCGAGGAAGACATAGGTGCCACCGTCCGGCACGTTGCGCGTTGCCGGCGAGACGGGGCGAATCGGGAATTGGCGCATCAGCTCGTCCGATACGCGCGAGGAGGTTGCCCACAGCCGCACCGGCACATCGGCGCTCAACAGTCGGTACAGGTCCAGGGCTTCGCGTTCACTGCCGCCAAACGGGTTCTGAAAACCGTTGAACAAATGGATCATGATCGCTGCGCTTACCTGGCCTTGCCCGGAGGAAGCATAGCGGTGAGAGAGCGTCAAGGAAGCCGCCCGCGTAGCCTCCAGCCACTTGCAAGGCGGTGGTCAATGCATGGTGGCGGCGCTGGGTTCCGGTGCGGCCTGCGCCGGATCGAAGCTGACCTGATCGCGGCCATTCGATTTGGCGGCATAGAGCCGTCTGTCGGCGGCGGAGAATATCGCCTCGTAGGTGGTCGGCCCGTTGAAGCTGGTGCCGCCAATGCTGACGGAAAGCGGACAGGAGCGGCCACCGGGCGAAAAGTCCATCTCGCTGATGCGCCGGCGGATGCTTTCGGCAACCAGCCAGGATTGCGACGGATCGACACCAGGCAGAAACACGCCAAACTCCTCGCCGCCGATGCGGCCGACGATATCGCTGCCGCGCAATTGTGCCTTGATCGTCTGCGCTATCAGCTTGAGCGCCTGGTCGCCGCAGTCATGGCCGAGGCGGTCGTTGATCGACTTGAAGTGGTCGGCGTCGATGATCAGCAGCGCGCCGGAAAGGGTCGGCTCCTGTTTGCGGGTCTGCTCGAGATAGGCTTCGACGAGCATCGAGAAGGCACCTCGGTTCAACACCGCCGTCAGGCTGTCCGTCGCCGCGATGACGCTGAGATCGCGCTGGGCTATGGCCAGCTGCCGGATCTTCCACATGAGAAAAAACAGGAACGAGCCGCCCAGCACCAGGGGAAGCATCAGGTCGGTCAGCTGCGCGCGCCAGACGGCCTCCGGCGAAAGATAGGGGAAATTGAACGAATCGACGAAAAACGCCACGGCGATAAAGAACGCCGTTCCGGCGGCAGTGACGGCGACCACCCTGCCCCAGCTGGTCGGCGACAGGTCGAGCTTCATCCCGTTTCACTCCGTTAGCCGTCTCTACTATGACGTGCCAACGCAAACAAAATGATAAGATGTTCGTTTCAATTCGAGATCGGTTGGCGGGAGCCGGAGCACGCTTGCCTCAATGGGCGGCAGTGCTCCGGCGACTGAAGCGAATTCACCGAATTTCGCGTGGATGAGGGGAGATCCTGAATGTCAGCGGTTGGGTGAAGGCCCACCCGCCTCGACAACGAAGGATGCCGCGATCAGGTCGTCGGCATCCAGTCGCAGCGAACCGTCGCCCGCCCCCATGATGGCGGCGACCTTGTGAAAGGTCCTCATCTCATGATCGGAAATTTCGGCATCCTGCATTCTGGCCTTGAGTTCGGCGATACGCCGCCCCAAAGCAGGGGACGTTCCAATTTCACGTTTCGACATGGCCTGCTTCTCCTCCCCCAACCCGCACCTATTTTGCCCCGCCCGATTCGCTGGTCCTCACATTGCCTTTTTATCAGGCACCGCGAATACAAGGCCCCGAACGCGCGGTGTGTGGTAAGGTTCCAGGCCCGAAAGATCACGAAATAATTCGGGGACGATGATGCTGAGCGGCGGAAGCCGACCGGGACGCATGCTGATCTTGTCGCACTTTTGTTTGCTCGGATTGCGAACTCGCCGGACTGCGGTCCCGCACCCAAAATGGGCGGGCGCCCCGCCAAGGGCCCGCCCGGCGGACCATCAAGTCCGCCGCATAGCTCGCTTCCTCACAGGAAATCTTACTCGTGGTGCTGCACGATATAGCTCGTGCTGACGGCGTCGCTCCCAATGCCTCGGGTCACCACAACCGTCGTATATCCGGTAGGCAGCGAGCCGGTGACGGTCTGGTCGACAAGACGGCATCGGCCGACTATTTCTCCGCCAGGCGCGGCCGCGAGCCTGTCGGCCAATGAGGCACGGCATTCCTCAAGCGAGGCATAGCGAGTCTCAGGTGCCCAGTTGACAGGTTTGCAGACGGACGCTTGGCCTGGGCTGCACGAAAGCAAAACCATCACCGCTGCAGTTGCTGGATCCATTCCCGAGGGCTCCCATGTCGGACGAGCCTAAACGCGGGTCGGAAATCTTTGTTTCGCAGCCACTAAAATATTGTGTCGCCGGTGATGCTCCTCCTCAAACCTTGGCACGCGGAATTGCCAATAGGGTTCTGGCGCAGCTTGAGCGGGCCGATCGCTGGGTCCCAAAGCGTCGGCAGCTTTCTGGTGGGCTTATCTCGCTGATATCAATTCCGCCAATTCAGCGTGCGGCTGGCGACAGCTCAGATGCCAAACGCACGCTCGCGCCTGAGAAGACCACGAAGGCAAACACCAGCACGGCAGCGGCCACGATCAGCGAGCCGGCGGCGACGACCGGCTCGATCGCCGTAAAGCCGCCGTGTAGCATCAGATACAGGGCTGGCAGCATGATTACCAAGCCGATCGTATAGAGGCCGTAGTGGATCATTGCGATCTTACGAGCTGCCTTTGCGGGATTGAGGGCGTAGTAGCCGCCGAATATAGCGCTTGTGACCCATCCGAGCAGATTGATATGTGCATGGGCCGGAAAAGCACCGTGGTCGCCCGAGATCGCCATCTGCAAACCGGCGCCTATTCCCAAAATGAGCCACACGACGGCGGTCTTGAAGAAAAGATCTGAAACTCTAGGCATGACACTCCTCCCAAAATGCCGATTTCAAAGCACTTCGATATTAGGTCTTCCTAAAATGAGAACGCAATCAAAATCAAAACCGTCCACAGGACCCTCTCGGGCCAAGTGTTACCCATGTCTTCGGTATAAACCGTAACCCATGTGTCCGGGCCCTACACTGAAAAGATTGGCGATCCCGACAGGATTCGAACCTGTGACCATCGGCTTAGAAGGCCGGTGCTCTATCCAGCTGAGCTACGGGACCGCTGGCCGACCCGGGGGCCGGTAGATATTGCCTCTGGCGCCCGTTCGGGCACGCGTTCAATGCGTCCAGGGCGTCCTGCGGTCATAACGGAAATTCTCCGCATAGGAAATCTGGCGGCGCTTAGCCTCTTTCGGCTCCTCGACGCGGAAGGCAAGGCCTTCCTTTTCGGCATAGGCCACTGCTTCTTCCCGCGTTTCGAAGGTGAGCCTGATCTGGCTTCTCATGTCTCCGGACGTGGTATAGCCCATCAGCGGGTCGATCTTCTTGCGCATCTCGGGGTCGAACTCCAGCACCCAATAACCGGTCTTGGCCTTGCCGGACTGCATCGCGGTTTTGGCTGGGCTGAAAATGCGCGCGGACATGGCCACCTCATTGTTGTGCAAGGCGGTATCGCCCGCCCTTGGCCCGTCATTACTGCGCAATGCGCACGGCGGCAAGGTTTTTGCACTTGCAGGTTTTTGCACTTGCCATCCAACGCCGAAATGAATAGGCAACAGACCGTTCGGAGTGTAGCGCAGGCTGGTAGCGCATCTGGTTTGGGACCAGAGGGTCGGGAGTTCGAATCTCTCCACTCCGACCATCCTTCTCAAAAACGCGATATCGATAGCCACTGGCATGAGCGCATGGCCACCTTGCGGCTCGCCGACCATGGGCGTGTCGATCTTTTAGGCCTGTCGATCCGGGCCTTTCGACAGGCAAGCTCGCCGGGCGAGAACCCCCGCGCCATCCCCCGGCGAGCCTACAACCTGACTTGGAACGCAATCAGGACCGGGGTCAGCCGGCAAACTCTCGGAGCAAGACTGATGCCAGCCTTGTTTTCCCAAAATGGAACACCGGCAGGTAGCACGGAGAGCCGCCATGCCGGCAGGCTCTATCCGAACATCGAGGCCGTCAGATCTCGAATTCACCCTGTCCTTCGTCCATCACGCTGACGGTTTCGGCGGCGAGCGCCCTGGTGATCGGCATCTTGCGCTCGAGCGCGATGCGATCCAGCCGTTCCACCACACGCATCGCCGTCGCCAGCGAGCGTTCGATACGCCGCACCAGATACTGCACGACATGCGGTTCGACCTCGACCTGGCGGTCGGCGAACAATTTGGTGATGACACCCGCCAGCAGAAGGTCGTCGGGCTCGTGGATCTCGACTGTCGCCGCCGCCTTCAGCCGCGAGGCAAGATCGGGCAATGACACACCCCAGGCGGCCGGAAAGCGCCGCGCCGTCAACAACAGCGTCGAGCCGGCGCCACGCACGGCATTGATAAGGTGGAACAGGCCTTGTTCGTCGACCGCTCCGGCGTCGACATCGTCGATCAGCGCCGGGCGGGCGCCAAGATTGGCGATGCTGTCGCCGATGCGCCCGGCGTCGACGGCCACCGCGTTGGCACGCGCGCGCCAGATGGCGGCGAGATGCGTCTTGCCGGATCCGGCGGGACCCGCCAGCACCACAACCGGCGAGGGCCAGTCGGGCCAGCGGTCGACCAGCGCCGCCGCCTGGCTGTTGGTGCCGGAGACGACGAGCTCGTCGCGCGAATAGCCGGTGCCGTGGCCGAGATCGAGCGGCAGCTGGCGCGGCGGATCGGTGCGCTGGGCAGTCACGTCAGCGACGCGGCTGCGTGCGGCGACCGCGGCCGCGATCGGCGGGCAGCGGCGGCACGGGCTCTTTCGCGTGGCCCTTGTAGAGCGGCGATTCGAGATAGCGGGCGATGGCAAAGCGCACCAGCACGGCGACGGCCGCCGAAGCCGGCACGGCGATCAGCAGGCCCACGAAACCGAACAGCGCGCCGAAGGCAAACAGCGCGAACATCAGCCATACCGGATGCAGGCCGACGCTTTTGCCGACCAGCCGGGGCTGCAGGATGTTGCCTTCGATGAACTGGCCGATGAAGAACACCACGGCGACGGCGACGATCATGGTCCAGTCCGGCCAGAACTGGACGAAGGCAACGCCGACGGCCAGCACCAGGCCGGTCAGCGAACCGACATAGGGAATGAAGGAGATCAGCCCGGCGAAGAGGCCGATGAGGATGGCGAAATTCAACCCGGTAAGCGTCAGGCCGGTGGCATACATGGCGCCAAGCACCAGGCAGAGCGTGCCCTGGCCGCGCACGAAGCCGGCGGTGGCGGTGTTGATGTCGCGCGCGATGGCGCGCACCGTGGCGACGTTGTCGCGCGGCACCCAACTGTCGATGACCGCGACCATGCGGTCCCAGTCGAGCAGCATGTAGAAGGCAACCACCGGCGTCACCACGAACAGGCTGACCACCGAGACCAACGCCATGCCGGAACTCCACAACGAGGTGAAGACGGTGGTGATCAGGCCAAAGCCGGAAGTCAGCAGCGAATTCAGGCCGTCGCGCAAGCCATTGGCGTTGACGCCGAATTTCTCTTCCAGCCATTTCGGATCGAACGACGTGATCAGGCTCTGCAGCCGGGTCAGGTACTCCGGCAGTTTGCCGGCGAAGTCGGCCATCTGCGTCGCCAGCACCGGGATCAGAATGACGAATGCCAGCACCAGCACGATAAGGAAGGTGATGAGGATGACCACCGTCGCCATGAAGCGCGACAGGCCGAGCCGTTGCAGCCGGTCGGCGACCGGATCGAGGAAATAGGCAAGCACCATGCCGGCGACGAAGGGCAGCAGGATGTCGCTGAAGACATAGAGGAACAGCGCAAGCACCGCCAATCCGGCCAGCCAGAAGAAGATCTGCCGGCGGAACGCCAGAGACGCAGTTTCGCCTGCCGCCGCAGCCTCAGCGGCCGCTTCGATGGATCCTTGGTCAGGTGTCCGGTTTGGAGCTTTCGCCATAGCCGCTCATATGCCTCAGCCAAGCCACGAGATAGGCCGCGGCCGAAGCCACGGTCAAGACCCCGGACAGCAATATGAGGGCCGGCCGCAAAGGGTCGAGTCGCACGGCAAGAGCCAGCTCGCCCAGCACAACCGCCGCCAGGACGATCTGGATGGCGGTGTTGGCCTTCGAGACGAACAGCGGCTTCATCTCGACCGGCTGGGCCATGACGGAAGACAACAGAACCGCGCAAACGATCAGCGCATCGCGCGCCACCATGGTGACGACCAGCCATAGCGGCAACTGTCCTATGAAGCCCATGACGATGAACACCGAAACCAAAAGCAGCTTGTCGGCAATCGGATCGAGATAGGCGCCGAGCCTGGACCACTGGTTGAAACGGCGGGCGATGAAGCCGTCGACACCGTCGGAGACGCCGGCGACGACGAACCCGACGAAGGCCCAGTCCCAGCGCTCCTGCAGCATCGCCAGCACCACGGCGGGCACCAGGAGAAGCCGCAGGATGGTGATCAGGTTGGGGATCGTCAAATGCGTGCCTGCCAGTTTGCTTGCTGATAGATGATGGAGACGAAAGCCGGGTGCAAGGGAGAAGCCGCCAATCCCCTTTGCCGCGCGGACTGGCCGGTTGGGGTCCGCTGTCCACGATTTTGTCACTTTGAACCGCCCCTCCGCCGCCGTTATCCTTGCCCCCCGAAACCATTCATGCGAAGAGCCCGCAAACAGGGAAATTGCGATGAGCAAGCGCGAAACGGGCCAGGACAAAACGGGCAAGCGCAGGAACGGGCTCACTTATGCCGAGGCCGGTGTCGATATCGATGCCGGCAATCTGATGGTCGAGAAGATCAAGCCGCTGGTGCGCGCGACGCGCCGGCCGGGCGCCGATGGCGAGATCGGCGGGTTCGGCGGCCTGTTCGACCTCAAGGCGGCGGGCTTCACCGATCCGGTGCTGGTCGCGGCCAATGACGGCGTCGGAACCAAGCTCAAGATCGCCATCGAAGCCGGCAAACACGACACGATCGGCATCGACCTCGTCGCCATGTGCGTCAACGACATCGTCGTGCAAGGTGCCGAGCCGCTGTTCTTCCTCGACTATTTCGCCACCGGCAAGCTCGATCCCGACCAGGGTGCGGCGATCGTCGGCGGCATCGCCCTGGGCTGCCGCCAGGCCGGCTGCGCGCTGATCGGCGGCGAGACGGCAGAAATGCCCGGCATGTACCACGGCAACGACTACGACCTTGCCGGCTTTGCGGTGGGCGCGGCCGAACGCGGCCAGTTGCTGCCGACCGACGATATCGTCGAAGGTGACGTGCTGTTGGGTCTGGCCTCCTCGGGGCTGCATTCGAACGGCTTTTCGCTGGTGCGCCGCATCGTCGGCGTCAGCGGCCTCGCCTGGAGCGATCCGGCGCCATTCAACGACGAGGTGACGCTGGCCGAGGCGCTGCTCGAACCGACCCGCATCTACGTCAAGTCGATCCTCAAGGCGATCCGCAACACGCATGGCATCAAGGCGCTGGCCCACATCACCGGCGGCGGCTTCCCGGAAAACATTCCGCGCGTGCTGCCCAAGGATTTTTCGGCCGAACTCGACCTCGAGGCGATCGACGTGCCCGCGGTATTCTCCTGGCTGGCCAAGACCGGCGGCGTGGCGCCGGAAGAGATGATGCGCACCTTCAATTGCGGCATCGGCATGATCCTGGCGGTCGCCTCCGGCCAGGCGGCGCAGGTCGCCGCCGTGCTGCAGGAAGCCGGCGAGACGGTGACGCCGATCGGCCGCATCGTGCCGCGCCGCGACGCCGGCGTCATCTATCGGGGCTCGATCGGCCTATGAATATGCAGAAGAAACGCACCGTCGTCCTGATCTCGGGACGTGGATCGAACATGACCGCGCTGATCGCGGCTGCCAGCGACCCGGCCTTCCCGGCCGAGATCGTCGGCGTCATCTCCGACAAGGCGGATGCCGCCGGCCTCGGCATCGCCAAGGCACGCGGCATCGCCACGCGGGTCATTTCCCGTGCCGACCATGGCAGCAAGCAGGCGCACGATGCCGCGATAGACGCCGCACTCACGGCCTTCCACACCGATATCGTGGCGCTGGCCGGCTATATGCGCATCCTCACTCCCGGCTTCGTGCAGAAATGGCAGGGCCGCATGATCAACATCCACCCTGCCCTGCTGCCCGCCTTCAAGGGGCTTGATACGCATGCGCGCGCACTTGCGGCCGGCATACGCATCCACGGCTGCACGGTGCATTTCGTCACGACCGAAATGGATGACGGCCCGATCATCGCGCAGGCGGCCGTGCCGGTGATGGTCGGCGACAATGCCGACACGCTGGCCGCCCGGGTGCTGAAGGCCGAGCACCGGCTCTATGCGCTGGCGCTGGGGCTGGTCGCCGAAGGCAAGGCGCGCATGGAGGCCGGCCGCACCGTGCTTGCCCATTTTGCCGACGATGCCGACAACGGCACGTCGGTGGTGATGGCGCCCGACCCGCTGCGCGAGGAAGCCGATCTGGAGCACCTGGCGCGGATTACGCCTTGAGCCTTGAGCCTGGTAGCAAATATTGCTACCCTTCTGGTTGAAGGAGACAGTTCAATGGCGACAGTCGAGAAAGTTAGCGTGGCGCTTTCGCCGGAGTTGCTTGAGATGGTCAAGGGCGCCGTCGACAGCGGGCGCTACGGATCGGCAAGCGAGGTGATCCGCGAGGCGCTGCGCGAGTGGCGGTTACGCCAGCCATTGCGCGAGGCCGAGGCGGAGCGGTTGCGCAAAGCCTGGATCGAGGGGTTGGAAAGCGGTCCATTCGCTCCTTTCGACATCGAAGACATAAAACAGAAGGCCCGCAGCCGGCTCGTCGACGCTATCAAGAAATAGCTTCATGGTGAGCATGCCGATCATCCGCAGCCCGGCGGCAGAAGGAGACCTTGTCGATATCTGGCTTGCCATCGCCAATGACAGTCCACGTGCAGCCGATCACTTTCTTGATGCTATCGCGGAACGTATCCTGCAGCTTGCTGCCTTCCCCGAATCCGGACCACGTAGACCCGACATCGGCGCCGACGCGCGAGCGCTGACGATCGGCAACTATC
Source organism: Mesorhizobium sp. B1-1-7 (assembly GCF_006442705.1). Taxonomy (NCBI): domain Bacteria; kingdom Pseudomonadati; phylum Pseudomonadota; class Alphaproteobacteria; order Hyphomicrobiales; family Phyllobacteriaceae; genus Mesorhizobium; species Mesorhizobium sp. B1-1-7. Next base: position 327,062 of record NZ_VFWQ01000004.1, read on the forward strand.
TCATCCTCTATCGCCTCGCGGAGGGATGGATCGAGATCGTGCGTATCGTGCATGGTGCGCGCGATGTTTCGACGCTGTTTTAGGATCAAAGCCGTGGACGTCTTCGACAGTGCAATCCGAAGAAAAGGCGATTTCGCCGGTATTTTTGAATATGACGAGACCGATGGGGCACAAAACGCTAGAGCCTATTTTATCTGAGCGAGATCAAGGGCCAGGCAGTTGGACCGATCATTGGCACAATTCATATTCGCTCAGGCGCGTGGGCGATCACCGAGGCAGATGTCGCCGTTAGGTGGGATCGTGACAAGCAACGTGTAGGTCTGTTCATCTTCGGCACTTTGTCAGCGGCCTTTGATGCAACCACGGGCACGAAGTATGGTGGCGGATATGGCAAGGATTTCAATGCCGACATTCCCTGGTCCTGACCAATACCGATGAGACAGCTGCTTGTCCTGCGCCACGCTAAGTCGAGTCGGGATGATCCCAAGCTTGCCGATTTCGACCGGCCGCTCGCCGAGCGCGGGCTGAAGACGGCGCCGCTGATCGGGCGCGAGCTTGCGGCGCGCGACTGGGTTCCGGATCTGGCGCTGGTGTCGCCGGCGCTGCGCACACGCGACACCTGGCGGCTGGTGGCGGCGGAGTTGCCCATGCATCCTCGAGCCGTGTTTGCCGAGGCGCTCTATGACGCTTCGGCGGCGGATATTCTGAGCCAGATTCGCCTGGCCGATCCGTCGGACGGTTGCCTGCTGGTGGTCGGCCATAATCCGGACCTGGAGGATCTGGCGAAACAGCTTGCCAGTTCAGGATCGGAAGCGAAAGCGCGCAAGCGGCTCGGGGAGAAGTTCCCAACGGCAGCCCTTGCGCGCTTCGTCTTCGAGGGCGACTGGTCCGGCCTGACGTCCGCGCGGCTGACGCATTTCCTGCGGCTGAGGGATCTGAGCCAGTAAGCTGATGTTGGCAGGAACGGCGGGGGCAAAACCCGCCGCATATCTGCCCACGGACATCAGTTCCCCCAGATGCCCTGGCCGGGTTCGGGCCATTCCTTGGTGGGTTTCATGTTGGTGTCGGCTGCCTTGTGCCCAGCCATGTCCGTGTCCTTGACCGCGCCGGTGGCGGCGTGATCGACGCCGGCGACCGAGGCGACCGGCTGGTTGGCACCATCGGAGCCATAGTGGTCACTGCCGGCAAAGGCAGCGCCGGTCATAACGAAGATGGCGGCGGTAGCGAGAGCGATCCTGTTCATTTCAATCTCCTGTTTCATCCGTTGGGCGGCGTCTTGGGAGGACGGTTCCGCTAGAGCATGATGCCGAAAAGTGTGAAGCGGCCTTCGGACGCCATCATGCTCTATCTCTTTGATTTAGAGGCGGATTCAAATTTCAGGTCATTCGACCTGAAATCATCCGGCTCTATGGACAAGACCTGGGGCCAACGGGTTTTATTCCTGGAGGTGGAAGCTTTTTTCGGCGAGTGCGAAGACCGACTGCCCAAGACGGTGCCCGTCAGTGCCTGCGCCATGGCACAAAAAACAAGAGCGGCGGGCCAAGCCCACCGCTCTTTGTCGTCATGCAGGGTTTGAAGCTGTTAGCGGCCCCAGATGCCCTGGCCCGACTCGGCAGGAACCTTCGCATTGGCGTCGGCCTGCGTCTTGTCGATCTTCAGGATCGAACCGGTGCGGAGCGTGTCGACGTTGGAAGTCGACTGGTTGGCGACCGGCTGGTTGGCATTGTTGGAGCCATAATTGTCGCTGCCGGCGAAAGCGGTGCCCGTGGCGACGAGGATGGCGGCGGCGGTAAGAGCGATCTTGGTCATTTTATTTACTCCTGATTTGAAGATTGGTTGCGATCGGTTCGGGAAACGCGATTAGTGGTTGCCGAAGAGGTTGTGATCGGCGCCCTGCGGAGCCGGGGCCTGGACGGTTCCGTTCGACTTCGAGATCGAAGCGGTAACGGAATGGTCGACAGTGGCGGCGGGCTGATTGGCGTTGGCCGAGCCATAATTGTCGCTGCCGGCAAAGGCCGTGCCCGTGGCAACGAGGATGGCGGCGGCGGTAAGAGCGATCTTGGTCATTTTGGTTACTCCAGTTTGCTAGTCCTGTCCGTCTAGTGGCGTGCCCTTGGGAGGAATTTCGCGTCGCTCGGACCACCCCGAAGTAGGGAATGCCTTTTTGGATTTCCAGTCGCATCGGTTTTGCAGTTATTCGTTATATTATGGACAATGCATATTGCACCGCAGCAAATGCGACATGACTTCTCCAATATTTCCAGTAACTTAAGTTTTCGCCTTCAACGAAAGCGACACCAGTTCGCGATCTATTGTTCACCGTTTGCGATACAATCTGTCAATCAGAACCGAACCGTTCGGTTCGATTTAATGCTGAAATGGACGCCGAAATGGATGGATCGAGCCTGCGAAAAGCCTTCCGCCGCCGGCCACCTGCCCGCATTTGCCTTGCGTCGAGATCGAGACTATCGCTCATTTCAAGTCTGATTGTCGGATGCGGCGGCCGTTCAAGCCAGGGCAGCCCGCCGCGATCGAGAAGAGACGGATGCAGGAACAGCAACAGACATGCGATTGCTGCTTGTCGAGGACAACCACGAACTGGCGGACTGGCTGGGCAAGACCCTACGCCAGGCGCATTATGTCGTCGACATCGTGCATGACGGCGAGGATGTCGAGCATGCGCTGGCGGCCGGCGACCACGCACTCATCATCCTCGACCTTGCGCTGCCGCGAATGGGCGGAATGGAGGTGCTGCGCATGCTGCGGGCGCGCGGCAACCGTGTGCCGGTGATCGTGCTCACAGCCAATGCCAGCCTCGACGGCCGCGTTAAAGGCCTCAACGAAGGCGCGGACGACTACCTGGCCAAGCCTTTCCAGATCGAGGAACTCGAAGCGCGTATCCGCGTGCAGTTGCGCCGCGCCAATGACCGCACCGCGCCGATGATCACCTGCGGTGACCTCGTCTTCGACACCAACACAAGGCTGTTTTCGCTCGCGGGCGAAACGCTGGCGCTGACACCGCGCGAACACGCAGTGCTGGAACAATTGATGGTCAAGGCCGGGCGCACCGTGAGCAAGGCGGCATTGTCGGCCGCGATCTACGATTTCGAGACCGACGCCGATCCCAGCGCCATCGAGATCTACGTGCACCGCGTGCGCAAGAAGCTCGAAGGGTCGCGGGTCCAGATCGCCACACTGCGTGGCCTCGGCTACCTCTTGCGCCAAGACGATTTGGCGCCGTGACGATCCTGGCGCCATGAGGATCAACAGCCTCCGCCTGCAATTGCTGGCATGGGTGGTGCTGCCGCTTGCCGGGCTCGCGACCATCAACCTGTGGACCAGCCAGCGCAACGCACTGGCGACCGCGGACCTGGTCACCGACCGGATGCTGGTGGGATCGGCGCGGGCGATTGCCGAGCAGGTCGCCATGGTCGACGGCGTGCTCGATGCCACGGTGCCCCCGGCGGCGATCGAGATGTTCGACACCGGCGACCGCGACAGCGTCTACTATCGCGTCGAAACAGCCGGCGGGCGGCTGCTGACCGGATACCCCGACCTGCCCGAAGCGCCGCGGCATGCCAGTGTCGAGGCCGCCTACCGCGATCACCAGCTGCGGCTCATGACCCTTGGCCATGCGGTGATCGGCGCCGGCAACGACTCGCCAATATCGGTCACCGTGGGTGTCACCCTTGCCGGCCATGACGCCATGGTCAAACGGCTTTGGTTCAGCGCCTTTGCCCAGCAACTGGCGCTGGTGGCGATTGCCGGCGTGTTCGTGCTGCTCGGCTTGCGTCGCGGCCTGGCGCCGTTGATCCGGCTGCGCGACGCGGTACGTTCGCCAAACCGCAGCGACCTTGACCCCGTCGAAGTGCCCGGTGCGCAAAGCGAGATCCGCCCGCTGATCGACGCCCTCAACGCCTACATGGAGCGCGTGCGGGCGCAGATGGCGGCGCAACGCCGCTTCATCGCCAACGCGGCGCACCAGCTGCGCACGCCTCTGGCGCTGCTGTCCACACAGGCAAGCTATGCGCTTCGCGAAAGTGCCGCCGATGCCCGCCAGGAGGCGCTGGTGGCGCTGCAGGCGAGTTCCGGCAAACTGGCGCGGCTGGCCGAACAGCTCCTGACCCTGTCACGCGCCGAGCCAGGCAGCCGGCGGCCGCGCGCCGACCGCGTCGATCTGGCCGAAGCCGCCCGCCACGTGCTGGAAACGCAGGCCCCGACAGCGATCGCCCGTAACATCGATCTCGGCCTCGAGGAGGCCGGTCCCGTGCCGGTCACCGGCGACGGCACCATGCTGCGCGAGATGATCGTCAACCTTGTCGACAACGCGCTGCGCTACTCCCCGGTCGGGGGGCGTGTCACGGTCAGCCTGGCGGCCCTCGATGGCGAGGCCGTGCTGACCGTCGCCGACAACGGACCCGGCATCCCGGCGGACGAGCGCGAGCATGTGTTCGAACGCTTCTATCGCGTCGCCGGTTCGAGCGAGCAAGGCAGCGGGCTCGGGCTGGCGATCGTGCGCGAGGTGGTCGAGAACGCCGGCGGCCGCGTCACCCTCGGGGATGGTGCGGCCGGCGGTCTGGTGGTCGAGGTCAGGCTGCCCTTGACCTGACTGGTCAGGGCTGCCCTTGGTCTGACCGATCACGTTCCCTGCTCGTTGAACGGCGCCGGCCGCCACTTCACGACATAGTTCTCGAAGCGGGTGATGATGAACTCCACCACCAGCGCCATGACAGCCAGGATGATCATCGCGGCGAACACGCCATTGGCGTTGAAGGCGCCCTGCGCGGTCGAGATCAGCAGGCCCATGCCTTGCTTGGCGCCGAGGAACTCGCCGACCACCGCGCCGACCAGCGCGAAGCCGAAGCTGACATGCAGGCTGGCGAGGATCCAGCTCATCGCCGAAGGAATGATGACGGTGCGGGTGATCTGGAACGGCGAGGCGCCAAGGATCTGGGCATTGGCGATCATTGCCCTGTCGGCCTCGCGCACGCCCTGGAAGGCGTTGGCGAAAACAACGAAGAACACCATCACCACGGCAAGCGCCACTTTGGACGCCATGCCGAGGCCGAGCGCGATGATGAACACCGAGCCGAGCACGACGCGCGGCACCGAATTGGCGATCTTGATGTAGATCGAAAAGACATCCGCCAACAGCCGATTGCGGCCGAGGATGATGCCGGCGGCGATGCCGCCAAGGGCACCGATGACAAAGCCGAGGAAGGTTTCCTCCAGCGTCACGTAGATCTGCAGCCAGAGCGGGCCTTGCGAGGTGCCTTCGGTGATCCACGACCAGATCTGCTGCCAGATGCCAAAAGGGCTGGCGAAGAAGAACGGGTCGATGATGTTGTAGTCGGCGCCGAGTTCCCACAGGCCAAGGAAGACGACCAGGATCGCCAGGCGCAAGGAGATGACAAGCGCGTGGCGGCGGCGCAGCCTTGCCCTCGCCCGGGCTTCGGCAACGGCGATGGAAGCATCGCGGACGGCGGCCTGGTTGGCGGTCGGAGAGATTGCGGTCATGCTGTTTCTCCTTTCAATGTCCGGTCTGCAAGGTCCGGCTCTGGCCGAGCTGCACTTCCTCGCGCAGATCGTTCCAGATCACCTTGGCGATCTCGACGAAGTTCGGGTCGTAGCGGATGTCGGCCATGACGCGCGGGCGCGGCAGGTCGATGCGGTAGACGCTCTTGACCGTGCCCGGCCCAGCGGTGAGCACATAGACCTTGTCGGCCAGCGCCACCGCCTCCTCGAGGTCGTGGGTGACGAAGACGACCGAGGATTTCTGCTCCGACCACAGACCTAGCAACTCGTCCTGCATGGCGGTGCGCGTCTGCATGTCGAGCGCGCTGAACGGCTCGTCCATCAAAAGGATCTTGGGCTGGTTGATGAAGGTCTGCGCCAGCGCGACGCGCTTGCGCATGCCGCCCGAAAGCTGGTGCGGATAGTGCTTCTCGAAGCGGCCGAGGCCGACGCGGGCGATCCAGTCGCGGGCGCGGTCGTAGGCCTGCGCCTTCGGCGTGCCGCGATAAAGTGGACCGGCGGCGACATTGTCGATGACACTGCGCCAGGGAAACAGCGCATCCGCCTGGAAGACAAAGCCGATGTCCCGGCTGATATCGGTGACCGGCGTGCCCATGACACGGACATTGCCGGTCGTCGGCCGCAGCAGGCCGGTGACCAGATTGAGCGTCGTCGACTTGCCGCAGCCGGTCGGCCCGACGACGCAGGCGAACTCGCCGCGCGCCACGGTCATCGTGAAATCGCGGATCGCCGTCATCATGTGGCCGTCGGGCGTGACGAAACGCAAGGTCACATCATCGATGGCGATCGCGGCGTCGGCTTGTGGCGCGGCCTGAGACAACTTCTCGGCCGCCATCGGTTGCACTTGCATGGCGCACTCCTGTCGCAATGGGGCAAGGGAGCCCGCGGCAGTGCCACGGATCTCCAGGTGTTCGGGAGGCCGCGCCGCTGCCTTCTTGATTCAAGCAGCCGGCGCAAACCCTTGTTATTCAACGAGTGGCAGGCTGGTGCCGCTATTTGGCGGCGTCGACCAATTCCGTCGTATAGGTCTTCGACAGGTCGATCTGCTTGCCTTGCAGGCTCTTCGAGAATGTCGAGAGAACCTTGAGCACGGTCGGCGGGCCATCGGCCGGCATGCGGCCATCCGGCGTGAACATCGCCTTGCCACCGGCCAGCCCCTGCACGTAGAGGTCGCGGTTGCCGGCATAATAATCCTTCGGCATCTTGTCGGCGATCTCTTCGGCCGAATGCGTGGCGATGAATTTCATCGTCTTGACGAAGGCGTTGGCGAGCTTCTGCGCCTCGTCCTTGTGGCCTTCCAGCCAGGAGGACTGGACATAAAAAGACGCTGCCGGATAGTCGCCGCCCAGCGCTTCCTTGGTCTTTTCGGGCGTGCGCATGTCGACCAGGATGCTTGCCTCGCCGGTCTTGAGCAGTTTGGCGATGGTCGGCTCGGTGGTCATGCCGGCCTGGATCTGGTCCTGCTTGACGGCGGCGATGAAGGTGTTGCCGGCGCCGACCGGCAGCAGCGTGTAGTCGCCGGGCTTCAGGCCGCCGCGCACGGCAAGATACTGGGTCAGGAAATCGGTCGAGGAGCCGAGACCGGTGACGCCGAGCGTGGCGCCCTTGAAGTCGGCGGGCGACTTGATCTCGGGGTGCTTGGCGGAGACCAGCTCCACCTCGCCAGGCGCCTGGCTGAACTGGACGATCGACTGGATGTATTTGCCCTTCGATTGCAGGTCGACGGTGTGATCGTAGAAGCCGACAACGCCCTGGACGGCACCGGCCAGCAGTTCATTTTCGGCCTCGACCCCGGCGCGCGAATTGAGCAGTTCGACATCGAGCCCCTGGTCCTTGAAGTAGCCGAGCTGCTGGGTGAGCACGGCAGGCAGATAGATCTGCTTTTCCATGCCGCCGACGATGATGGTGATCTTGTCGGCAGCAGAAGCCACCGTGGCGCTTGTGGCTGCAACAGCAAGGGTTAGCGCCGCTGTGCGCAGGGCGCACTTCGAGATGAAACCGGTCACGAAACTTCCTCCACTTGGGCGGCGCGCCATCCCGGCTGCGCCGCATTCCTCCTTACCGGCCGCTCCCGCACCGGTCACACGGCGAACGCCGCAATGACTTCATGGCACGCCTAAGCTTTCAGCTGGCTTTCAGTCGTTTTAGCGGCCGTTGAAATGGAATCCGTTGTGGCTGCCGGTCACGGAGCGCCGAAACCGAGAACGTCGCGCATGTCGTACTCGCCGGGGTGGCGCCCCGCCACCCAGAGCGCGGCGGCGATGGCGCCACGGGCGAACATAATGCGGTCGCCGGCCGCATGCGACAGGGTAACCGTTTCGCCCTCGGTGCAGAAGCTGACGCTGTGCTCGCCGACGATGCTGCCGCCACGCACCACCGCGAAGCCGATCTCGCCTGCGGGCCGCGCGCCGGTGACGCCATCGCGAACACGCCGCGCCACCGCGTCGAGTTCGACCTTGCGTCCGCCGGCCACGGCTTGGCCAAGCATCAAGGCGGTGCCCGACGGCGCGTCGATCTTGTGTCGGTGGTGCGCCTCGAAGACCTCGGCGTCCCAGTCTTCGGGATCGAGCGCTGTCGCCGCCTGTTCGACCAATCCGACCAGCATGTTCAGCCCCAGCGAAAAGCTGCCGGAGCGCACGATGGCGATGATCTTCGCGGCCTCGGCGATGTCGGCGAGTTCAGTCGCATCGAAACCGGTCGATCCGATGACCAGGGCCGGCCCGCCGCGGGCAGCGCAAAACCTTGCCAGGTCAGCCGAGGCCGCCGGCGTGGTGAAGTCGATGACCAAATCGGCCGCGGCAAGCGCCTCCTCGCGGCTAACCAGCCCATCACCGACAATGCCCGGCCGATGAAAGCGAGCGGCGAGCGCCAGCCGTGGATCGGCCCGCACGGCGTCAGCCATCTGGCGGCCCATGCGGCCGAGCGCGCCGGCGATGGCGATCCTGATCGGCGGCTGCGGCATGGCCTCGGCTATTTCCACATGCCACGCATGCGCGCGCCGATGTCGACCCGCACGTCCGGCCGGGGCGCCCTGCCCTGCGCGGCCTGCGCGCTTGGCCACGACATCTGTTCGAACGCGGCGAGGATCGAGGCCGGGATGAAACGGGTGCGCGAGGCATAGAGATGGCGGTCGCCGCGCGCCGCCTGGCCGTGGGGGAAGAAGCGCTGCGGCATGACCAGGTTGAGGTTGTCCTTGGCCCGTGTCATCGCGACGTAGAGCAGCCGGCGCTCCTCCTCGATGTCCTCCTTGGTGCCGACGCCGAGATCGGCCGGGATGCAGCCATCGACGGTGTTGAGCACAAAGACATTTTTCCACTCCTGGCCCTTGGCCGAGTGGATGGTCGACAGGATCAGATAATCCTCGTCCCGATGCGGCGGCCCGGCCTGGTCACTGGTCGCGTCCGGCGGGTCGAGCGTCAGCTCGGTCAGGAACCGTTCGCGCGAGGCATAACCCGATCCGATCTGCTCGAGTTGCAAAAGGTCGGCGCGGCGCGTGATCGCATCCTCATGGATGCGCTCCAGATGCGGCTCGTACCACAGCCTGACCTGTTCGAGATCGGCAGGCCATTTGGCGCCGGCCCGCAGGCCCGAATAGAGCGCGACGAAGCTTGGCCAGTCGTCCGCCGCGCGCTGCGGCGGGCGCCATCCGGCCAGGCCCATCGCCTCGTCCAGCGCCGATGTCATCGTCTCGACGACCTGCGCGGCGGCCGAAGGGCCAATTCCCGGCAAAAGCTGCAGCACCCGAAAGCCGGCGACGCGGTCGCGCGGGTTTTCGGCGAAGCGCAGCACCGCCAGCACATCCTTGACGTGGGCGGCATCGAGGAACTTCAAACCGCCGAACTTTACGAAGGGAATGTTGCGCCGCGTCAGCTCGATCTCGAGCGGCCCGCTGTGGTGCGAGGCACGAAACAGCACCGCCTGGGATTTCAGCGCGATGCCGGCCTCGCGCTCGGCCAGGATGGTATCGCAGACGAAATTCGCCTGCTCGACCTCGTCGCGGACGTTCACCAGTCTCGGCTTGCCCGTGGATTTGCGCTCCGACCACAGGTTCTTGGTGAAGCGTTCCGAGGCCTCGCCGATCACCGCGTTGGCGGCGGCGAGGATGGTCTCGGTCGAGCGGTAGTTGCGCTCCAGCATCACCACATCGGCGGCTTGCGCGAACTGCTTGGGGAAATCGAGAATGTTGCGCACCTCGGCGGCGCGGAACGAATAGATCGACTGCGCATCGTCGCCGACCACCGTCAGCCCGGCACCGTCGGGCTTCAGCGCCATCAGGATCGAAGCCTGCAGCCGGTTTGTGTCCTGGTATTCATCGACGAGCACATGGTCGAAACGCCCGCCCAGATGCGCGGCGATTTCAGGCTCGGCCGCCATCTGCGCCCAATAGAGCAGCAGATCGTCGTAATCGAGCACGTTCTGCGCTTGCTTGGCCTCGACGTAACCGGCGAACAGCTGCTTCAGCTGCTCGGCCCAGCCGGCGCACCAGGGAAAGGCGGAACCCAATACTTCGCCCAACGGCGCCTGCGCGTTGACGGCGCGCGAATAGATGGCGAGGCAGGTGCCCTTGGTCGGAAAGCGCGCCTCAGTCTTCGAGAGGCCGAGTTCATGCCGGACCAGGTTCATCAGGTCGGCGGAATCCTCGCGGTCATGGATGGTGAAGGCCGGATCCAGGCCGATCTCCAGCGCATAATCGCGCAGCAGCCGGGCGCCGATGCCATGAAAGGTGCCGGCCCAGGTCAACGCATCCGTGATCACCGTCGCGTCGCGGCCGAGCACCTCACCGGCGATGCGCTCGACGCGTCTCGCCATCTCGGACGCGGCGCGCCGCGAAAAGGTCATCAGCAGGATGCGGCGCGGGTCGGCGCCCTTGACGATCAGGTGCGCGACGCGATGCGCCAACGTGTTGGTCTTGCCCGAGCCGGCGCCGGCAATGACCAGCAAAGGCCCCGCGATCTTGCCGTCGCCATGCTCGACGGCCTGGCGCTGGGCGTCGTTCAACCGCTCAAGGTAGGCGGGCGGGACGGTCGATTCCACAAAGGTCGAATCATGGGCGGCGAGGTTCATCGCCCATCAAGCATCGTTTCCGCTTTGTTCGCAACACAGAAGCGGCACGATAGGGGACGACCGCTTTGGAGACTATCGCTTGGGGGACTATCGCTTGGGGACTACCGTTTGGGATCGACACCCATCGCCGCCGATTGACGGCGCAGAGCTTCGCGGTCGCTTCTTGGCGCCGGCAGCAACAGCGGGTCGAAATTGTCGGGCACCTCATCGATCATCTTGCGAGCGAGCCGGTATGCGAGAAGGGCAAGGGTGGCTGCCAGAAGCAAACGGACCATGGATCGGTTCTCCCGTGATCGGGATCAACCAAAGGAACGGCGTTTTGTTCCCTCACGCGAAATTCGCAACCAAACCGACATCACCTCGTTTTGAGACAGAAGGCGATAGCGATGAAAAAGCTAAGATTGGGCCTCGTCCTGGTGGTATTGGCTGTTTCGGCCTGCGACAACAAATTGCCGCCAACGACGGCTCCCGGCGCTGAACAAAGCCTCGCCAGCAACCCCGTCGTAAACACGGGCACTGTCGGCAAGTGAGCCAGTGCTCCGTGCAGCAGGTTCTGGGCTCCTTGCAACAGGTCGGGTGTTCAAGGCATCGCCGAGATGCATTCCTCGAGCCGCTCGAGGCGGAACTTGGCATTGCGCAGTTCGTGCCCGGCTTCGTGCCGTTGCTGACGGCTTGGGGACGCTGACGCCGCCGTCAGGTTCCGTTCGAGCTCGGCGATACGCGCACGCACCTGCCGCGCTTCGTCCTGACGCAACGCCTTTATCCAGTTCCGCCCGCGCATCTGTCTTCCCGCAAGTCCCCAAAGACCCGCCGCCTTATGCCAGCAAGACCCTAACTTCCTGGAAGTGCGAATATTCCAAATTTAATGAGTGCTAATTTAGCAAGGCGGCGCCACGCAGAAGAAGGCCGGCGCCGCTTGGGAGGAGAAAGGCGCCGGCCAAGCGGATAAGAGGTCCGCCGCAAGGAAGAGGCTAGCTGAGTCTTGCCGCTGCGTCATGCAGGATCGAGGATTTTGGCTCTTTCCGGGCGTTTTCCCCCGCAAAACGAACCAAACGAGTCCTCGCCCTTCAAACCCCAAGCCGTCGCCTGGCGATGGCGACATGGAAGTTGGCACCGAATAGCAACCCCTCATCATTGAAGTCATAGCTGGAGTTATGGAGTGGCGCCGAGGCCTCGCCATTGCCTAGGAAGACGAAACAGCCCGGCACGTGGTCGAGGAAGCGGGCAAAATCCTCCGAGGCTGTCATCGGCTCAGCCGCCACCGCGATGTTGCCGGGTTCGAAGACGTCCCTGGCGGCAGCGAAAGCCGCGTCGACCAGTTCGACATCGTTGCGCAGCGGCACGAATTCGCGGCTGTAGTTCACTTCGGCGGTGACGTTGTAGGCGGCGGCGGTGCCTTCGGCGATTATACGCATCTGGCGTTCGATCCCGGCGCTGACCTCGGGGCGGAAGCTGCGTGCGTCGCCAAGGATGCGGGCCAAGCCGGGCAGCGCATTGCGGGAGCCGTCGGTGATCAGTTCGGTCACCGAAACCACCGATATGTCGGCCGGGCTCAGCCTGCGCGAGACGATGGTCTGCAGATTGGTGACCAGCGCGCAGGCGGCGACCAGCGTTTCGTTGCCCGAATGCGGCCGCGCCGCGTGGCCGCCGAGCCCGCTCAGCACGATCTCGAAGATGTCCTCGGCCGACATGATCGGGCCGGCGCGGGTCTCGAAATGCCCGACGGGCAGGCCGGGCATGTTGTGCAGCCCAAAGATCTCGTCGAAGGGGAAACGCCGCATCAGGCCATCATCGAGCATGGCCAGCGCGCCCCTGCCCCATTCCTCCGCCGGCTGGAAGATGAAGCGCACGGTGCCGTCGAAACCACCCTCCGCTGCCAGCCGCTTTGCCGCGCCGAGCAGCATTGCCGTGTGGCCATCATGGCCGCAGGCATGCATGAGTCCGGGATTGCCGGACCGGTACGAGGCCGTCGATTGCTCGGCGATGCGCAGCGCATCCATGTCGGCTCTTAGCGCAATGGCACGGTTGCCGCTGCCGCGCTTCAGCGTGCCGACGACACCAGTCCCGCCGACGCCCTCGGTGACATCGTCCAAGCCGAGTTCGCGCAGCTTGGCGGCGACGAAGGCCGCGGTGCGCTTCTCCTCAAAGCCGAATTCGGGATGCGCGTGCAGGTCACGCCGCCACCCGGTCATTTCCCGCTGCAGCGTTTCGGAATCGAGTTCAGCCATTCCCGCGCTCCCCCATCCCCGCAAGGTCGGCGACCACATCAAGCAGGATGTTGGCGCCGGCGACAAGCTCGGCATCTTCGGTGTGCTCGCGGGGACTGTGGCTGATGCCTCCGGCGCTCGGCACGAAAATCATCGCCGCCGGCGCGATGCGCGCGATCATCTGGGCGTCATGGCCGGCGCCCGAGGTCATGCGCCTCGAGACGAGCCCGCGCTTGCTCGCGGCGGCCTCGATCAGTTCGACGACCCGGCCGTCGAAAATGACGGGCTCGAAGCGCGCCAGCCTCTCGACCGTCACGGTGATGCCCTCGTCGGCGAGCCGTTCCAGAAAGGCGGCCAGCGCCGCCTCCTCCGCCTGCAAATGCTGTTCGTCGGGATCGCGCAGGTCAACGGTGAAGACGGCGCGCGATGGAATGACGTTGATGGCGTTCGGCTCCAAGCGCATCGTGCCGACAGTGGCAACGGTTGGCGAATTGGAGGCCGCTGCCCGGTCATGTAGGAAGGTGACCACGCGTGCAGCCGCATATCCGGCATCGCAGCGCATCGACATCGGCGTGGTGCCGGCGTGGTTGGCGACGCCGTCGATGGTGATGCGCTGCCAGGAGATGCCTTGCAGGCTCTCCACCGCGCCGATGGGGATGCCCTCGCGCTCCAGGACCGGCCCCTGCTCGATATGCAGCTCGACATAGATGTGCGGCTTGAGAAAGCCAGGTTCGCGATCGCCCGCATAGCCGATGCGGGCGAGTTCCTGGCCGAGCGTGCTGCCGTCCGTGCCGACGGCGGCGAGTGCCGCTTCAACTTCAACGCCGCCGGCATGGACCAGCGATCCCATCATGTCGGGAGAGAAGCGCACGCCTTCCTCGTTGGTGAAGGCTGCGACGGCAATTGGGCGCGACGGCGAAAGGCCTGATGATTTCAGCGTCTCGATCACCTCCAGCCCGGCAAGCACGCCGTAGCAGCCGTCATAGATGCCGGCGTCGATGACCGTGTCGATATGCGAGCCGATGAGCACAGGCGCCTGCCCGTTATTGTCCGCGCCTTGCCAGATGCCGAAGATGTTGCCGATGCGGTCGACGGCGACATCGAGCCCGGCTTGCCGCAGCCAGCCGACGAAGAGGTCGCGGCCGAGCTTGTCGGTGTCGGAAGCGGCCAGCCGGGTCAGCCTGCCCTCGGCGTCGCGGCCAACAGCGCCGAGTTCACGGATGCGGCCCAGCAGGCGCTGTGCGTCGATCGCGATCATGGCATTGCCTCGACAGCAAGCTTGGCCTCGACAGCAAGCTTGCCGGCCAGCACCTCGGCGGGGCTCATGCCGACGAGCCCGGCATAACGGCTTGGGTCGGTGGCGCCTTCGGTGTTGATCACCAGCACGCGGGATTTGCCGTCAAGCCCGAGTTCGGCCTTTGTTTCGGCGACTGCCCGGATCAGCCCGGCAAGGCCGACGCCGCCGCTTTCACCGGCCACGATCACAGGGTCGCCGCCAGCTGGTCGCGCCAGCCGCCGCATCACCGCGACGGCGTCATCCTCGTCCACGGTCATGAAGGCGTCGGCAACGCGCGCCAGCACGCGCCAGGCGACTGACGAGGCCTCGTAGCATTCAAGCATGGCCATCACCGTCGGCTCGTCATGCGCCACTTTGACCACGCGCCCTGCCCGGGCAGCTGCGACAACGCAGGCGGCACGGGCCGGCTCGACGACAATGAAGGTCGGCCTGGCATTGCCGAGCACGATGGCGAGATGACCGGCCACCGCGGCGGCAACGCCGCCGACACCTGCCTGGACGAAGACGTGGGTCGGCGGTTCGGGGAGCTGGCGCAACGCCTCGCGCACGATCGCGGTATAGCCTTGCATCACCAGGCCGGGAATGCGCTCATAGCCCGGCCACGACGTATCCGACACCACGGTCCAGCCCTTCCCGGCGGCGACCTCTGCGGCTTGCCTGACCGAGTCGTCATAATTGCCCTCGACACGAACCATCCGGGCACCATAGCGGGTTATTGCCGCGATCCGCTCATCGCTGACGCCGGCATGGACAAAGATCACGGCCTTGGCCCCGGCAAGCTCGGCACCTTGCGCAACGGAGCGGCCGTGATTGCCGTCGGTGGCGCAAGCGACCGTCATCGTCGCGGCAACCGATCGGACATCTGGCCGGTCGAGATCACCGATGTCGACCGTGCGGCCAAGCCGCTTTCCTGCCTCCTCCAGCACAAGGCGGAAGACCGCATAGGCGCCGCCCAGCGCCTTGAAGCTGCCGAGCCCGAGGCGAAAACCCTCGTCCTTGACATGCAGCGCAGCGAGGCCGAGTTCGCCCGCCAGCGCCGGCAGCGCGTGCAGCGGCGTCATCCTGTGATTGTCGCGATGGGCAAGAAAGCGTTCGACCGTGTCCGCCCCGGCAATCCCGAGGGTCTCGGCATCGGCAGCGTCAAGCGGCTGGCGATGCAGGGCGTTGCGGTTGGGCAGGAACACTGGCGGCCTCCTTGGCGATCGGCGAGAATATATTGCAAGATCTGCGCAAAAAGCGCTGTATTTGGGCCCCTGAAATGCAAGTTTGTTTCGCTGGACATCGCCATTGCCTCAACCGTCACTCGACAGTTTCGATCTCGCCATCCTTGCCATCCTGCAGCGGGACAACACCACGCCGCAGCGGCTGATCGGCGAAGCGGTGAACCTGTCGGCGCCGGCGGTGCAGCGCCGCATCAAGCGCATGGAGCAGGCTGGCGTCATCGCGGGCAATGTCGCCGTGGTCGAACCCGCGGCCGTCGGCCAGCCCATCACCATCTTCGTCGAGGTGGAGCTGGAGAGCGAGCGCACGGAACTGATCGACGCGGCCAAGCGGCAATTCTCGGCGGCGCCCGAAGTGCAACAATGCTACTATGTCACCGGCGAGGCCGACTTCATTCTCGTGATCACCGTGGCCGACATGGGCGCCTATGAGGCGCTGACGCGAAAGCTGTTTTTCGGCAGCAACAATGTCAGAAAATTCCGCACCTTCGTCGCCATGGACCGCGTCAAGGTCGGGCTGACGGTGCTGCTGCCGGATTGAACTTGCCGGCAGGCAGGTTCGGTCGGGCCGCGCCATGCTTTTGACATTCTCCCGGGCCCGAATTGAGTGATGGAGGCACGCTTGGACGATACCACCCCAGTTGCGATCATCGGCGCCGGGCCTGCGGGCCTGGCTGTTGCCGCTTGTCTGAGGCAGGCCGGCGTCGACTTCACCCTGCTCGAAAAAGAGCAGCAGGCCGCACCCGCTTGGCGGCGCCATTACGAACGCGTGCACCTGCACACCACCAAGCGCTATTCGTCCCTGCCCTTCGTGCCCTTTCCAAAGCACTATCCGCGCTATGTGCCGCGCGATCTCTTCGTCGACTATCTCGATGCCTATGCGCAACGCTTCGAACTGCGGCCTCGGTTCGGAGAAACGGTGAAAGCGATCGCCCGGGACGGTCGCGGCTGGCGTGTGGATGCGACATCCGGTCCGTTGCGCGCCAAGCATGTGGTGATCGCGTCAGGCTACAATGCCGAGCCCTTGCGACCTGGATTTGCGGGCATCGACACCTTCATAGGCAAGACGCTGCACAGCGCCGACTATCGCAATGCCACACCTTTTGCCGGCCAGTCGGTGCTGGTCATCGGCATGGGCAACACCGGCGCCGAGATCGCGCTCGATCTGGCGGAGAGCGGCGCAAAACCGACGATTTCGGTACGCGGCGGCGTTCATATCGTGCCGCGCGAACTGTTCGGCGTGCCGATCCAGATGGTCGGCATGGCGGCGCGGCTGGGGCCGCAACGCTTCAACGATGCTCTCTTTCCCATCATCCTCGACCTGGTGATGGGCAGGTTGGAAAAATATGGGCTCAAACGGCCGGGACAAGGACTGCTGGAACAGATCGCGATTGCATCGCGCATTCCGGTGATCGACGTCGGCACCATCGGCAAGATCCGCGAAGGCGCGATCAAGGTTGCGCCCGATATTGCCGAGATCTCGGGGCGCTGCATCCGTTTTGCCGACGGCAAAAACGGCGAATTCGACGCGATCGTCTTCGCGACAGGTTACCGGCCGGGCTATGCCAAATTCCTGGAGCCTGGCATCCAGCCGGACCGCAGCGGCGTTACCGCGCAAGCTTCGGATCTCGGCCTGTACCTTGTTGGTTTCCACAACGCCGTGACCGGCTTGCTGCGCGAAATCGGGATCGAAGCCCAGGCGATCGCCGACGACATCCGGCACCGGCTGAACAGGAAGAAGGCGGCCGAAATCCTGCCGGTGTGATTGGGCGCGAGTGGAGCGAAGCCTCAACTTGCCTTGCGCAACCACACCTTGTTGTCGTGGAAGGCAGCGCCGCCATAGGGCGCCGGCGCATCGGCGCCGGTCAGCACGTTGATGCCCTCGCCGCGCTCATGCGCGCTGTTCGGCCAGATGCCTTCGGCGATGACCACGCCGCGCTTGATGCCGTCGAACAGCTTGGCGTGCAGCACCACCTCGCCACGCTGGTTGCCGATCTCGACACGGTCGCCGTCGGCCAGACCATGCGCGGCGGCATCGTCGGGATGGAGAAGCAGCTCCGGGCGGCCCTCCTTGGCCTTCGACACCGGCGTTTCGGAGAATGTCGAGTTGAGGAAATTGCGGGCCGGCGAGGTCGCCAGCCGGAACGGATGCGCCTCGTCGACCACCTCGATCAGATCGACATGGTCGGGAAATTCCGGCAACCGGTCCACCGGGCCGAACAGGCCCATGCTCTTCGGCGGCCGGTTGGGGGCCGCCTGCCCGGTCCAGTCGGCGCGGAAGCGGAATTTTCCATCCGCGTGGCCAAACCCCTTGATGAAATGCGCGGCCTCGAAATCCGGCTGCAGGTCGACCCACTTGTCTTCCTTCAGGCTGTCGAAGCTGCCCAGCCCGCGCTTGCCCAAGATGATGTCGATATGCTGCTGTTCGGTCAGGCCAAAGCCCGGGCGATCGGAGACCCCCAGGCGCACGGCCAATTGTTCGATGACGAAATGGTTGGTGAGCGGGCCTTCCGGCGGCTCGATCAGCTTCGGGCCGAGCGTGATGTGCTGGTTGCCGCCGCCCTTGTAGAGATCGTCATGTTCGAGGAACATCGTCGCCGGCAGCACGACGTCGGCAAGCTTGGCCGTGTCGGTCATGAACTGCTCGTGCACGCAAGTGAACAGGTCGTCGCGCAGAAAGCCCTGCTTCACCAGCCGCTGCTCGGGCGCGACATTCACTGGATTGGTGTTCTGGATCAACATGGCCGTCACCGGCGGCCCGCCATAGAGCGCATCGCTGGCACCGGTCAACACCGGGCCAATGCGCGAATGGTCGAGATGGCGGATCGAGGAATCGCGCATCCTGGTGCCTTCCAGCACCTCCTGGTTGAGCTTGAAGATACCCGAATTCGAATGGAAGGCGCCGCCGCCCTCATACTGCCAGCTGCCGGTGACCGCGGCGATGCAGGACGCGGCATGCATGTTGACGGCGCCATTGCGCTGGCGGGCAAAGCCGTAGCCGAGGCGGAAATAGGTCTTCTTGATGGTGCCGACGAGGCGGGCAAAGGCCTCGATCTCGCCAATGCTCAAGCCCGTGATGCCAGCCGCCCATTCCGGCGTGCGTGTCTTGAGATGCGCTTCGAGCCCCTTCGGGTCGTCGGTGTATTTTTCGAGGTAGGCGCGGTTGGCCATGCCTTCCCTGAACAGCACATGCATGACCGCGCAAGCCAGTGCGCCATCGGTGCCGGGCTTGAGCACAAGACCCATGTCGGCCTGCTTCATCGTCGCGTTTTCATAGACGTCGACGACGACGATCTTCGCGCCGCGTTCCTTGCGCGCCTTGATGGCGTGGGTCATCACATTGACCTGCGTGACCACGGCATTGGTGCCCCAGATCACCACGCAATCGGACTTCGCCATCTCGCGCGGGTCCGGTCCACGCAAGGCGCCCGCCCCCATCATCCAGCCGGTCCAGGCGAGATTGGTGCAGATCGACCCGAAGAAGCCGGAATACTTTTTCGCGTGCCGCAGCCGGTCGATGCCGTCACGCTGCACCAGACCCATCGTGCCGGCATAGAAATAGGGCCAGACCGTTTCCGAGCCGTATCTTGCCTCGGCCGCGATGAATTTTTCGGCGACGAGGTCGAGCGCTGCCTCCCAGCTCGCTTCCTTCCATGAGCCATCGCCCTTGGCGCCGGCGCGGATAAGCGGCTTCAGCAAACGGTCGGGATGATGGACACGGTCGGCATAGCGCGCGACCTTGGCGCAGACGACGCCCGCCGTGTAGGTATTGGCCTTGGCGCCGTGGACGCGGCCAATGCGGTTGCCGTCGAGCAACTCGACCTCGAGCGCGCAGGTCGACGGGCAATCATGTGGACAGGCCGAACGGCCGATGCGAAGCTTCGCGTGCTGGTTCATGGGGTTTGTCTAGCGGGTTTTGGCGTCGGCGTGTAGGGCCAGATGACTAGCCAATCTCCCCCCTCGTGGGGGAGATGTCCGGCAGGACAGAGGGGGGCGCGAAGGATCGCGACCTATCTATTCGTCCTCGAATCCGGCGGTGGTGGTTGCAAAAAGGCCGACAGGTTGGCAGGACAGCGCCCCCCTCTGCCCTGCCGGGCATCTCCCCCACAAGGGGGGAGATTACGCACTCACTCCGCCGTGCCTTCCTCGTACTCCGCCGACATGGTCAGCCATTTTTCCTCATGACTGGCCAGCGTCTGGGCGAGTTGCGAGCGTTCCTTGGCCAGCCGCGTCGCGGTAGAGGGGTCCTTTTCGTAGATCGCCGGGTTGGCCAGCTCATCCTCGATGCCGTCGATGCGCTTGCGGATGCGGTCCATCAGCGCCTCGGTGGCGCGGATTTCCTTGGCCAGCGGTTCGAAGGCGGCGCGACGCGCGGCCGCATCGCGGCGGCGGTCGGCTTTGGACGCCTTGTCGGCCTCGCGCTTGCCGCGGCGGTCGCCGGACACGCCGGTGACCAGCGTCTTGTAGTCCTCCAAATCGCCATCATACGGGTTGACCGCGCCGTCCTTGACCAGCCACAGCCGATCGGCGGTCGCTTCCAGGAGATGGCGGTCGTGCGAGATCAGGATTACGGCGCCGGGAAATTCGTTGAGCGCATGGATCAGCGATTCACGGCTGTCGATGTCGAGGTGGTTGGTCGGCTCGTCGAGGATGAACAGGTTCGGGCCCTCGAAGGCCGACAGGCCCATCAACAAACGCGCCTTCTCGCCGCCTGACAGGTCCTTGGCGGGGGTGTTCATCTTCTCGGTGGTCAGCCCGAACTGGGCAACGCGGCCGCGCACCTTGGATTCCGGCGCTTCCGGCATCAATCGGCGAACATGCTCATAGGCGTTTTCCTCCGGGCGCAGATCGTCGAGCTGGTGCTGGGCAAAGATCGCCACTTTCAGCCCAGGCGCCACCGTCATCGTGCCGCTCTCCTGCTTGAGCCGCCCGGATAGAAGCTTGGCGAAGGTCGACTTGCCGTTGCCGTTGGCGCCGAGCAGCGCGATGCGGTCGTCGGCGTCGATGCGCAGCGTCATCTTCTTCAGGATCGGCTGGCCCTCGGTGTAGCCGACATTGACGTTGTTCAAGGCAACGATCGGCGAGGCCACCGTCTTCACCGGTTCGGGAAAAGAGAACGGCCGCACTGAATCGTTCACGATCGCCGCGATCGGCTTCATCTTCTCCAGCGCCTTGATGCGCGACTGCGCCTGCCTGGCCTTCGAGGCCTTGGCGCGGAAGCGTTCGACGAAGGATTCCATATGCTTGCGGGCGGCTTCCTGCTTGACGCGGCCCTTCTCCTGCAATTCCTTCTGCTCGGTATACTGGCGCTCGAACTGGTCGTAGCCGCCACGCCAGAAGGTCAGCTTCTTCTGGTCGAGATGGACGATCGAATCGACGGCGCGGTTGAGCAGGTCGCGATCGTGCGAGATCAGAAGCACGGTGTGGGGGTATTTCGACACGTAGTTTTCCAGCCACAACGTGCCTTCGAGGTCGAGATAGTTGGTCGGCTCGTCGAGCAGCAGCAGATCCGGTTCCGAAAACAGCACGGCGGCAAGCGCCACGCGCATGCGCCAGCCGCCGGAGAAGGACGAGGCCGGCCGGCGCTGCGCCACATCGTCGAAGCCGAGGCCGGCCAGGATTGTCGCGGCGCGGGACTCGGCCGAATGCGCGTCGATGTCGGCCAGCCGCATGTGGATGTCGGCGATGCGGTGCGGATCGGTGGCGGTCTTTTCTTCTTCGAGCAGCGCCGTGCGTTCGAGGTCGGCCTTGAGCACGATCTCGATCAGCGGTTCCTCGGTGCCAGGCGCTTCCTGCGCCACCTGGCCGATGCGCGTGTTCTTCGGCAGGCTGATCGAGCCGGTCTCGGAGGGAAAATCGCCGGTGATGGTCTTGAACAGCGTCGTCTTGCCGGTGCCGTTGCGGCCGACAAGGCCGGCTTTGGTACCGGCCGGCAGGGTCAGGGAGGCATGGTCGAGAAGCAGGCGCCCCGCCATGCGCAGCGAGAGGTCATTGATGATAAGCATGGCCGCGCTTTTGCACGGGAGATCAGTGCTTCGCAAGGCCTTGCGGACCAGTTGGTCGCGCAAGGCCTCAAAACGGTACCCGCAAGTGGCCCGTCAGTATCGCAGATCGGCGGCTTTCGTGCCGGCCGAGCCACCGCCCTCAGGCAGTGGCCTTGCCGCGCTTTGCCGTCTTGGCCACCGCGGCCGGTGCCACGGCCGGCTTACGGCCAAGCCCCGTCGACTTCGCCAACGCCGAACGGGTCGCCGAGTAATTCGGGGCGACCATTGGATAGTCCGGCGGCAGGCTCCACTTGGCCCGATAGTCGTCCGGGCTCAAGCCATAGTCTGTCCTGAGGTGTCGCTTGAGCGACTTGAATTTCTTTCCATCCTCCAGGCAGACGATGTAGTCGGGAAATACCGACTTTTTCGGATTTACGGCAGGAACCAGGCTCGGACTTTCAACGACAGCCGCACCGGCCAGCTTTCGAACCGAGGCGCTGACGCTGGCAATCAGGTCAGGCAGGCCGGAAGCTGGAAGTGGATTGTTGCCAACATAGGCCGAGACAATATCGGCCGTGAGCTCGATAACGGTCTTATCCTCGATATTTGACAATGCTTTCACCTTATTTGCGACAAAACCATCTACCCCAGTGAAGACTTTTGTCTATGTATCCTTCTAACCGCGCCCCCAACGGACTACCAAGCCCCAAAACGAATCAAGACTTGCCACCAACTATCTTTATGGAAAATGGGCGCCGCGCAAATTAGAAAATCTAATACTTGGTAGCGACAGACTTGGCTGTCCTGCTGTCGGCCAATATCTCAAGAATACGCTTCCAACGGGCACAACGCCCAAAATCCTTCTGTTCAATCGCCTTTTCGGCCTTCATCGCCGCGTATAAGGGCGCCTCGGCGCCGAATTCCTTGAGCAGCCAATGCGCTTCCCGCCTGGCGAGGCGCTCGTTTTCATCAAACATAGTTTTCCGCCTCCGAGCGTTCCAGGCCGACCGCGACACAACTGCCGATGACAAGGACGGCTCCGGCGACGGCCGTCATCGTCAGTCGTTCGCCGGACAGGGTCAGCAGCAGCGTCGAAGCAATCGGCGTGAGATAGGCGACGACAGCCACCTTGCCGCTGCCTTCGAGTTTCAGGGCGCGCGACCAGAAATAGTAGCCCAGCCCCATCGGACCGGCGCCGAGATAGAGCCCGAGAGCAAGGTCGGTGCCGGTGGGCAAGGCAACGCCATCGCGCGCGCACCACGCAAGCGTCAGGGCGACGCCGATCAGCGACGACGGCAGCAAAAGGCGATCCGGCGAGGTGGCGACCCGTCCCACCATCACCGAATAGAATGCCATGCACAGCGCGGACCCGAATGCCGCGCAATAGCCGACGAGATCGCCCTGGAACCAAGTTCGGTCGCGCCCGCCTGAAATCACCAGCGCCACACCGATGAAGCCAAGGGTCGCGGCGAGGCCCAACAGCGCGGGACGCCGCGGGTTTTCGAAGAGGATCACCGCCGCGGCAACCATCAAAGGCCAGGTGTAGGCTACGAGGTTGGCCTCGATCACCGGCATCGAAGCGAAGGCGATGTATTGCAGCACCATGGTGCCGACCAGGCCGATGAAACCGACCGCGAGCGGAAGCAGCGCGGCCCTCGCGCCGACCGGCGGAGCGCTCTCCCGGCTCGTGAACCGGATCAGGGCAAAGACCAGTGCGGCTCCCGCGAATTGCAGGAACTGGACCTGCGACACCGAGTGGTTCGCCAGCAGGGATTTGCCGACAAGGGCATTGGTGGACCACAAAGCCACCGCGCCGGCGGCAAAGACCAGCGCGGATATCGAGCCTGATCCATGCGGAAAGAACCGGTATGGGGCGCTATCTCCGTGCTTGACCATGATCTCGTCCGAGAACCGGTTCCCACTTTCCGGGATCAAGGTTGTCTACCATGATTCCCTGGCTCCGCCCGGTACCGATGCCTCGGCGGGAGCCGGTGCCGGATGTTCCGCCTCGAACCGGCGATAGGCCGGCAGCTGGTTCGTCCAGACATCCTCGGCCAGTTCGTTGACCCATTCGCGGTCTTGGTCGTTGTCGGCGGCGAGATAGAACATGCGGTTGTCGTCGACATAGGGCTTGGCCACCGAGCGCTGGTTGAGCACCAGTGTCACGCGCTCGCCGAATTGGATCGGCGCCGTGCGATGCAGGACGCCCAGAAACTGCCCGAGCGTGGCGTAGTTCATCTTGTGATCGATACGCATGATGCGGTTGCGCGGGATCTCGTGGCCGGATTCGAGGATGGCGCGGCCAGTTTCCGAGTCGTCGCAATAGATTTCGAGATGGCCGCCAACCAATGGATTGCTGATCGACAGCGGGATGAGCTCGGTGACCGGGACGCCGTCGCAATGCCAGTCCACGGCGCCATCCCTGGGATTCATGAAGGTGACGGTCGAGCCGACGATCGACAGCGGATAGGGCTCAAGCTTGGTGCCCATCATGTCGGACAGACGCTCCAGCCGCACCTTGTCGTGCAAAAGCTCCTTGATCTCCGGAATATAACGGTCGGCGCCGGTGATGAAGGTCAGATCGAGGTGCTTGTGCACGGCATGGCTGGCCTTGAGTCTGAGCGCCGCCTCCTCGATCGCCGCAAGCAGTGCCGGGTCATAGCCGTGCAGATATTGCGCGACGCCGAAGCTCGACACTTTCCAGGCGGTTTCGTGGCCGATGATGGCCTCTCGACTCATCGCATAACGCAGTTCGGGGATCGTATGGGCGTTCATTCTACTTCTCCAGGATGGGGGCAACACTTGGTAAATAGTCGATTAATTCACCCACCCCTGTAAAATTAGGAATGCTGGTGCTAGTGTAAGCCCAGCTTAAGGTCGAAACCGTGCGTCTGCTCAGTCAGGTCAACCTAAATTCGCTCAAGATCGTGGAGAGTGCTGCGAGGCACGGGAACTTCACGCGCGCCGGCGAAGAACAATTTATCACCGCCTCGGCGGTCAGCCAGCGCGTCAAAAGCCTGGAGGATCAACTCCGCTTCAAGATTTTCCAGCGCGGCGGCAATGCGGTGTCACTGACGCCCGAAGGCGAAACCTATGTCTCGCGCGTTCGCGAAGCGCTGGAGCGTATCGTCGCCGCCAGCATGGAAGCGACCGGGCAGTCACAGGAGCATGTGCTGAAGATATCGGTGCTGCCGACCTTTGCCGCACGCTGGCTGTTTCCGCGCCTGCCGCTGTTCCAGCGTCAACACCCCGATATCGTGATGCGGGTTTCGACCTCCTACGCGACACATGAGTTCACGACGTCCGATTTCGATCTCGAAATCCGCTATGGCGACGGCCACTTTCACGGGTTGCAGTCCGATCTGCTGTTCCGGGAGGACCTGACGCCGGTCTGCAGCCGCAAGCTGTTCCATGAGGTTCTCGGCAACAGGCCGCGGTCGAAGGTGACGCCGGATGATCTCAAGCACTTCACGCTTCTGCATTCCGACACCTGCACCCAGAACTGGCAATCCTGGCTTGGTTTCGCGGGCGCCAGCTTCGTGCTCAGCGAGACCAAGGGCATCTATTTCGATTCCTGCATGATGTCTTACGAGGCGGCCAATGCCGGAATGGGTTTTGCCGTCGCCAACCGCGCCTATATGGCCAGCGACATCCGCGCCGCGAGGCTGATCGCTCCCTTTGCCGTGCATCATCCGAACACGGCCGGCTGGTATTTTGTTTCCCCCCACAAGAGCCTCGCCACACGCAGGGTGCTGCTGTTCAAACAATGGGTGATGGCGGAAGCGGCTCTGACGCAGAGCCAGTTGGACAGCGAAATCAGCGACTTGGCTTTTGAGAGCGCCTGAAATTCGGACCAGCTTGTACTATTCCCGATGACCGCCGGCCAGAAATTGAGGAGCATCGGTTAGTGGACGTCCAATCCAGGCAACCCGCGCTGGTCGGTGAAATTTTCGAGCTCAAGCCCCTTGAGCCGGAGCATTCCGAGTGGCCTGACGTGAAGGCCATGCTGCAGCAAAAAATGCGACGATAGCTGGCCGCTCGCCTTCGAATCCAGAACGAAACGATCTGGACATCAGGCGAAGGCCCTGCCCTCCTCGGTGCGCTGGAAATGCGTCAGATCGAGCGACACGGAAGGGCGGGCCAGGACCGTCAGGATCATGTGCGCCTGGCCCCGGTGATGGGTCTGGTGGTTGAAGACATGATCCAGCGCCGGCGCCAGGCGCTGCGAAACGGTGCGCATGTCCGATACGGTCATGTAGGTGAAGCGGCCCGATAGCGCCTTGTCACTCAAGCCGCCAACCCAGTCGACGATCCGCCGGTCTTCCGCCTCGCGCGCGGCCCGAAGGCCGGGCAAGGCGCGGTGAAGGATGGCTCGGCGGCGGCATCGTAGATGCGGCCATTGGCCCATTGATTGTATGCCGCAAACATCATGAAGTGTTGTTTCATCGTTTCTCCCGCCGGGCCTGTTTCGGGTATCGGGAGCGATACCTAGACCGCGAGGGAGCCGACGCCAATGACCATTCTGCTTTATGATCTCGTCGGGCATGATGAGAAGCGTCCGTTCAGCCCGCATTGCTGGAAGGCTACGATGGCGCTTGCCCACAAGGGGCTCGATATCTCGACCGCGCCGACGCGCTTCCTCGAGGTGCCCGCCGTCGAAGGCGGTGTTTCAAAGACCGTCCCGGTGATCCGCGACGGCGACAAGGTCGTCGTCGATTCCTTCGCCATCGCGCTCTATCTCGATGAGGCCTACCCGGATCGGCCGACGCTGTTTGGCGGCGAAGGCGGCAAGGCGATGGCTCGCTTCATCGAGCGCTGGTCGCAACTGACCATCCACCCCTATGTCACCACCGCGGCGATTGTCGACCTCCATGGCATGCAGGACGAGGAGAACGCCGCGTACTTCCGCCGGAGCCGGGAACAACGCTTCGGCAAGCGGCTGGAGGATGTCGTGGCCGCACGCGACGCCGGGCTGACAGCCTTCCGGGCGGCCCTGGAGCCGCTGCGCTCGATGTTGAGCTACCAGCCCTTCATCGGCGGCGCCTCGCCGCTGTTTGCCGACTATATCGTCTTTGGCGCGCTGCAATGGGCGCGCGTGGCTTCGCCCTATCGATTGCTCGAAAGCAGCGACGTGGTGGCGCAGTGGTTCGACCGCTGCCTCGACCTGCATGGCGGGCTGGGACGAAAGGTTGACGCCGCGGCGTGACGCCCTGATTTGCCGGCGATGAACCACCACCCGCCCGCGAAAAAACCGCCGGCGATGACACCGCAGGCGATGACCAGGCCTACTTGGCCGTCGCCTTTTTTGGCTTGCTGGATTTCTTGGCCGCCTTCGCCTCCTTGGGCGCGGCTTTTGCCTTGTCGGCGCCAGCAGCCTTTTTGGCCGGCTTCCTGGCGACGGACGACGTCCCCGCGGCATCCTCGGCGTCCACGTCGGCTGCCGCCTGGTGCCAGTGGCGTTCGTCCTGACCGGCCGGTTGCCCTTCCTGCTGCCAGATCTGATGTGCCCGGTTGCGAATGCGTTCCTGACGATCGTCTGCCATGGTCATATTGTCTCCATGCGGGCCGACTTCAGCGCGGCGCCGACACGCGACTATAGCAAGCAAAGCGTTGCTGTGCAGCCATCCGATGTCATCCAGCGCCGCACGTTCGCGGTACCGGCCTGACGTAGAAACGCCACTGGACCTTTCGATCCGCTCGAAGGCGGACCGGGCTTTCACCGTTCGTCACTCGGAAAGCCAGGCAATTGGCTTTCCGTCCGCATCGTGGACCGAGCCAGCCCTTCGCTGGCGATAAAACCGGACAACTCACGTGCTACCTAATCCGGACAACTCATGTGCTTGCGGCACACCGTTCCTCACCCCTTGGCAATGGGCCGGGCGGCTTGTATAGAGCCCGCCACTCTCAATTCCATTCTCAGACAAGGACGACCCATGGCGCTCGAACGCACCTTTTCCATGATCAAGCCGGACGCAACCCGGCGCAACCTCACCGGCGCCATCACCAAGATGCTGGAAGATGCCGGCCTTCGCGTTATTGCCTCGCGCCGTGTGTGGATGAGCCGCCGCGAGGCGGAAGGCTTCTATGCCGTCCACAAGGACCGCCCGTTCTTCGGCGAACTGGTCGAGTTCATGTCGTCGGCGCCGACGATCGTCCAGGTGCTGGAAGGCGAGAACGCCATTGCCAAGAACCGCGAAGTGATGGGCGCCACCAACCCGGCCAATGCCGCCGAAGGCACCATCCGCAAGGTGCACGCGCTGTCGATCGGCGAAAATTCGGTGCACGGCTCCGATGCACCCGAAACCGCCGCGCAGGAAATCAAGTACTGGTTCTCGGACACCGAGATCGTCGGCTGAGCCGACACCGCCACATCCAATGCGAAGAGGCCGGCGTTTCGCCGGCCTTTTTCGTTGGATCCCCGATCCGGTTTCGTGCCCAACGACGTGACCCTGGCGGAACTTGCCCTGGAAATGCTGTTTCCAGCCGACGACCAGACCATCGAGATCGTCAAGGCCATGGTGGCGAAAACGGCTGTGACGTGACTGCCCCCGGCAATCAGCTCGCGGCGCTGAAGCGCAGGATTTCGCGGCCGTCCTTGTCTGATATGGTGAGCTTGCCGGCTTCGACATTGTATGACGCCGCCTTGGCCAGCGCATCGAACAGCGCCTTTTCCTCGGCCATCACCTCCGGCGCACAGGCCTTGAAGGTCGAGCCGATGCTGCTGATCGCGATCGCCTGGCCGTCGACCTTCGCAGTGGCAAAATAGCTGTTGCAGGGGCCGCTTCCGCCTGCCTTGCCGGCCTCGCTGACCCGGAAGGTTGCTTGCGGCGCGGTAATGGCGCCGATGCCATCGACATAATCGACGACCCAGAGCTGGCCGAAGACGGAAGCTTTGGGTTCGGCGCGCTGCGTGACCATCTTGAGCAGGATGGTCTGCGGCGCGTCGGTCAGCGGATCGAGCTGATGGCGCACATCGGAGATGAACATCAGCCTGTCGTCGACGGTGATCCGGGCCTGCAGCGCATAGGTCATCCGCGGCTGGATGACGGAGGGATCGAATTTGATCTCGAAACTGATCGGCACCTGGCCGGCCGGCTTGATCTTCTGCTCGCCGATGATCCTGGCAGGCGCGTCGGCCAGCGAGACATCGGCAAGCTGGACGGAGAGCACGGCATTGGGCGGCAAGGCGATGCGCTCGCGGTAGATCACCTCGCCCCTCACCGCCTTCTCGGCGGCCACGGACAGCTCCGGCACCGCCAGGATGCCGACCACCAGAGGCACGAAACCGAAGACGAAGAATTCCGCGAGCCTGCCCAGCATGACCATCTCCCTTGCCCATGACTTCCGCCAATTGGCCAAAGGAATGCGGTCAATACATGACTGCTGGGGGATTTATTCCGGCGACTTCCAGCGTCCCGCCGCCCGGGTATCGGTTTCCTTGGCCTCGACCCAGCCGCCCTCGGAACCATCGGCGCGGTGCTCCTTCTTCCAGAAGGGTGCGCGCGACTTGAGATAGTCCATGAGGAAGTCGGCCGCCTCGAACGCGGCCTGGCGATGCGCCGACGCGGCCACCACCAGCACGATGTTCTCTCCCGGCGCGATCTTGCCATGGCGGTGGATGACGGCGAGGCCTTGCAGCGGCCAGCGTTCGGCAGCCTCGGCCGCGATACGGCCGATTTCGGCCTCCGCCATGCCGGGATAATGCTCGAGCTCAAGCGCCGAGAGTGCACCTTGCTCGTCGCGGCAGAGACCGGAGAAGGTGACCACGGCGCCAATGTCGGCGCGGCCTTGTGTCAATGCGGCGATCTCGGCGGCAACGTCGAAATCCTGGCGCTGAATGCGCACCGTCGGCAACACGGCGGCAGACATGTGTCAGCCCCCGGTCATCGGCGGGAACAGCGCGATCTCACGCGCGCCGGATATCTTCTCGCGGTGATCCACATGTTCCTGGTTGATGGCAACGCGGATCACGTCGGGAAACTGCAGCGCCTGCTCGTAGCCTTCTCCGCGCGACTGCAGCCAGCGCAAGAGGTCGGCGACAGTGTCGATGCCGTCGGGCAATTCGACGTCTTCCTCCGATGTGCCGATCCGCTCGCGGACCCAGGCGAAATAGATGAGCCGCATCTCACTCGTCCATGATGTGTTTGAGGCCGGCACGGAAATAGTCATAGCCGGTGTAAAGCGTTACGAGTGCCGCGATCCATAGCAGCACCAGGCCGGTCTGCGTGGTCAGCGGGAAGATCTTGTCGCCGGCCGGCCCCGCCAGCAGGAAGGCAATGGCGACCATCTGGATGGTGGTCTTCCATTTGGCAAGCTGCGTCACCGGCACCGAGACCTTGAGTGCCGCCAGATATTCGCGCAGGCCCGAAACCAGGATCTCGCGGCACAGGATGATGATCGCCGCCCACAGCGACCAGCCGGCGATACCGGCATGGCGGTCGGTGTCGGCCGCCAAGAGCAGGAGACAGGTGGCGACCAGCAGTTTGTCGGCGATCGGATCGAGCATCTTGCCGATGTTGGAGGTCTGCTGCCAGGCGCGTGCGAAATAGCCGTCGAAGTAATCGGTGATGGAGGCCAGCAGGAATATGACCAGCGCCGACCAGCGGGCGAAGTCGCTCGACTTCAGATGCCCCTCGAGAAAAAAGCACAGCACGACCAGCGGCACCGCGATGATGCGGGCGTAGGTGAGCATGTTAGGCAGGTTGAATGCGCGCTGGGCCATGTCTGGGGGACTCTTTCTGCCTGCGTACTCAAATCAGAAGCGAATGTAGGGGGTCAACAGGCCAGATTCGACTGGCCAGATGAAAGTGCCGAATTTTCAGCTTTCATGGAAGTGATTGTAGACCAGTTTCGCCACCTGTTCGGAAATACCGTCGACCTTCCTCAGATCCTCGATGGCGGCACGGCTGACCGCCTTGGCGGTGCCGAAATGCAAAAGCAGAGCGCGCTTGCGGCCCGGGCCGATGCCACTGATCTCGTCGAGGGGGCTCTTGACCATTTCCTTCTTGCGGCGGGCCCGGTGCGAACCGATGGCGAAGCGGTGGACCTCGTCGCGCAGGCGCTGGACGAAGTAGAGCACGGGGTCGCGCACGGGCAGCGAAAACGAGTCCCTGCCCTTGACGAAGAAGCGCTCGCGCCCAGCATCGCGGTCCTGGCCCTTGGCGATGCCGATGGCCACGACGCGGTCCTCGATGCCGAGATCCGAGAGAATCTTGCGCACCGCCGTCATCTGGCCCTGGCCGCCATCGATCAGGATGACGTCGGGCCATGCCGGGAAGCTGCCGGAGATATCGTCTTCGTCAGCCGCTTCCGTAACCTCATCCGGTTTGACATCGCCATGTTCCTTGAGCAACCGCGAAAACCGCCGCTCCATCACTTCGCGCATCATGCCGAAATCGTCACCCGGCGTGATCTCGGTCGAGCGGATGTTGAATTTCCGGTACTGGTTTTTCACAAAGCCTTCCGGCCCAGCGACAACCATGGCGCCAACGGCATTCGTGCCCATGATATGCGAGTTGTCGTAGACCTCGATGCGCACGGGTGGCTTGGCCAGGCCGAATGTCTCGGCGAAACCGGCAAGCAGCCGGCCTTGCGTCGAGGTTTCGGCCAACCGGCGGCCAAGCGCCTCGCGCGCATTCTGCAAGGCATTGTCGGTCAGGTCCTTCTTCTCGCCGCGCCGCGGCACCGAGATCGCCACCTTGCGGCCGGCCCGGGTGGACAGCGCCTCCGCCAACAGTTCCTGGTCCTCGACAGTCTGCGACAGAAGAATGGCGCGCGGCGTCGGCTTGTCGTCATAGAACTGCGCCAGGAACGAGCCCAGCACTTCCGATCCTTCCAGCGCCGGATCGGCCTTCGGGAAATAGGCGCGGTTGCCCCAGTTCTGGCCGGTGCGGAAGAAGAACACCTGGATGCAGACCTGGCCGCCCTCCTGGTGGATGGCGAAGACATCCGCCTCGTCGACTGTCGCCGGGTTGATGCCCTGATGACTCTGCACGTGCGACAGCGCGGCCAGCCGGTCGCGGTAGATGGCGGCGCGCTCGAAATCGAGATTCTCCGAGGCCTGCTGCATGGCGGCCGAAATCTCGGTCTTCACCTTCTGGCTGCGGCCGGAGAGAAAATCCTTCGCCTCCTCGACCAGTTCGGCATAGCCCTCATGCGAGATCTCTCCCGTGCACGGACCGGCGCAGCGCTTGATCTGGTAGAGCAGGCAGGGCCGCGTCCGGTTCTCGTAAAAGGAGTTGGTGCAACTGCGCAGCAGGAAAGCGCGCTGCAGCGAATTGATAGTGCGGCCGACAGCGCCGGCCGAGGCAAAAGGCCCGAAATAGTCGCCTTTGCGCGAGCGTGCGCCGCGATGCTTGTAGATGCCAGGCGAGATATGGTCGCCGGTCAGGAGAATATAGGGGAACGACTTGTCGTCGCGCATCAGCACGTTGAATCGCGGCCGCAAGCGCTTGATAAGATTGGCTTCGAGCAGCAGCGCCTCGATCTCGGTGCGGGTGACGACGAACTCCATCGTCGACGTTTCGCGCACCATGCGGCCGATGCGGTTGGTGTGGAACCTGCCTTGCGCGTAGTTGGTGACGCGCTTCTTCAGGCTGCGCGCCTTGCCGACATAGAGCACGTCGCCGGCGGCGTTCATCATGCGATAAACGCCTGGCGCATTGGGCAACCGCTTGACCAGCGTCTGGATCACCTCGGCGCCGACCATGCCTTCCGCGTCGCCGGCATGCGGCGTCCAGTCGATCGCCGTGAAGGCGACATCCGGGCCGGCGGGTTCGACGATCTCCTCGAGCGCTTCATCCTCGATGTCGATTTCGGGAGGAAGATCTTCGGCGCCGCCGCGCGCCTTGTTCTTGTGATCCAAAGGACTCATTCCGCCATGCCTGTCACATCGGGCGTCTGCCACGCAAGGTGCTGGCCGCCATCGAGCGCGATCATCTGGCCGGTGACCGAGCGCGCCTCCCAGAGATAGCGTATTGTGGCGCCGAATTCCGGCAATTCCGGGCCGCGCTTCAGGATCAGGCCGGCGACCTGCGCATCGAAATCGGAATCATCCTGGCGCAGGTTCTTCAGCGTTGGGCCCGGACCGATCGCGTTGACACGGATGCGGGGCCCGAGCGCCTGCGCCAGCATCTGGGTCTGGGTCCATAGTGCCGACTTCGACAGCGCATAGGAAAAATAGCGCGGCGTCGGCCGCCAGACACGCTGATCGATGATGTTGACGATCAGCCCCTCCTGTCCTTCCGGCAAGGAGCGGGCGAAATTCTGCGCCAACAGCGCCGGGGTTTTCACGTGAATGGCAAAGTGCCGGTCCCAGGCCTGCCAGTCGAAATCCTCAACCGAATCGTCGACGAAGAGCGACGCGTTGTTGACCAGCAGCGAGATGGGGCCAAGCGCTGCTTCCGCCTGGCCGACGAGGTCGCTGACGGCGTCCATGTCGGTCAAGTCCGCCGCGACCACGGCGGCGCGGCCGCCAGACCGGTTGATCCCCGCGGCCAGCGCGTCCGCCTCGTCGTGCGAGCGGTTGGAGTGGATGGCGACTGCAAAACCATGGCCGGCGAGATCTTCGACGATCGCCTTGCCGATCCGTTTCGCCCCGCCGGTCACCAGCGCCGCGGTGGCTTTGCTCATCTTCTGTCAATCCTCAATTTCGGCACGAATAACGGCGCCGGCGAAATATGGCCTGCCATCCGTTAAACGGCATTTGCACCTGGGGCAGCATTGTGGCGAAACCGCCCGGCGGGTATTCCGACTCGCCGTGTCCCGAGGCCGGCAGCACTCCAATATAGGACGCTGGACTCCTTGCACCAAGCGGTGTGCAGCGCAACATGACCGGGCTGCTGACATTTCGCTGTTGCGAAGATGCAACGTCAAGGTTCTGCCTCATTCGTGCCGGGGAATGACCCAAGTTCAGGTTCGGTTCAGCCGCATTTTGACACGACATTTGGAACCGACGAACGCCAGATCCGTTTCACCCCCCGGACGGGTTGATGGCGATCGTGAGAAACAAGCCTGTGTCCTGTGGCTTAAGGAGTAAAGAACAATGCAAGCCAATCTCAAATTCGCACGGCCGCTGGCCGTTGCGCTCGGGCTCTTCGCCCTCGGCGGAACTGCCTATGCCGCAGACGTCGTCCAGGAAGAGCCGCCGGCACCCGCCCCGGTTGCCGAACTGCCCGTCGCATCCTGGGCCGGCCCCTACGCCGGTATCAACCTCGGCTATGGCTTCAGCGGCCGTACCAAGGAAAAGGATCTCGGCTTTGAAACCGACACCAAGGGTTTCGTCGGCAGCGTCTTCGGCGGCTATCAGTGGCAGCAGGAGAACTTCGTGTACGGCGGTGAAGCCGAACTCGGCTACAACGGCGTCAAGGGCGACGACAATGGCGTCCACTCCAAGGGCGGCTTCGAAGGCTCGCTGCGTGCCCGTCTCGGCTACGCCGTGACCCCGGAAATCCTGCTCTATGGCACTGGCGGTCTCGCCGGCAGAAGCCTGAAGGTTGAGGACAGCGTCATTCCCGCCAGCGACACTGCCACCATGCTCGGCTGGACCGCTGGTCTCGGCACCGACATCAAGCTGACCGACAATGTCTTCGGCCGTGTCGAGTACCGCTACACCGACTTCGGCAGCAAGAGCTTCGATGGCATCGGCAAGGTGAAGGCCACCGACAACCGGGTGACCTTCGGCCTCGGTATGAAGTTCTAAGTCGTTCAAGCCACGACACGAAAAAGCCGGGCCTCGCGCCCGGCTTTTTTATTGCCCACGCTGCGCCGCGCCAGCACCCCCTCTGCCCTGCCGGGCATCTTCCCCGCAAGGGGGAGATTGGTTCGTCGCCTCGGCTTCGCTAATCTCCATTGTCGACGCCGCCCGTCAGCCCGGAACCGCGGGCTTCAGTTCCGGGAATTTTTCGTCGAAGCGCGCCGCCCAGCGGGTGAGCCGGCCACGGCCCTTTTCCCATTTCCCGGCAAAGCGCAAGGAGAGATAGCCAAGGCAGGCCCGCAACGCCATCTGCCCGGCGGTGATCTTCTTCGGCAGTTTGGGCGGGTTGGCATTGAGCTGATCGAGAGCAGCCGTGATCTTCGCCCACTGGCGATCGAGCCAGGGCTGATAGACCATCTCCTCGGGCCGAGTGCGGCGCTCATAGACCATCGACAGCGCGCAGTCGCAAATGCCGTCGGCCAGCGCCTCCAGCACCTCGGCCTCCAACCGCTTGTCGGGATTGCGCGGGAACAGCGCGTTCTTCGAAATCCGGTTGAGATGCTGGGTGATGGCGCGGCTGTCGTGGATAGAACGGCCGTCGTCGAGCACCAGCACCGGAATCTTGCCAAGCGGATTGGCGCCGATCAGATCGGCCGGCCGGTCCTCGGTCTTCACCGGAACCTGCTCGATCACGATCCCGGCATAGGCCGCGGCCATCCTTACCTTGGAGCTGTAAGGAGAGGTGGATGCGTAGAGCAGTTTCGGCATGATCGATTTCCTGTTTGCAGACCTCCACTGTCGGCTGGCAGGTTCTTGCGATCAACCGCCAGAGCGCGAAAAAATAGCAGCCAGGAATCGGTTGCGGTTCCTGCCCCAAGCATCTCGACAAGCTTACAGATTGGTAGGCTGGGAAACGCAGCGGACGCCGACAGCAGGCTGATGGGACTCATATCTGCGTTCGCGTCTCATAGGTCCCGGGCATTGCATCGGGACCCTCCGCTAAGCGCGGCAAGGAGACAATCAGGCAGGCGAGCGAGGCAGCCAACCGGCGCCTCGCTTTGCTTGCCCTCTGCCTTTCCCCGACGTTCAGCCAACCGGGCTGAAGCCGTTGCCGAGATAGTTCAATCCAGAGCGTCAGAGCGTCCTTGCCGAGTCCCGAAGGACGCGCGACGCCCCAACGGCCCGGTCTACTTCTTGGCCGGAGCCTTCGCCTTCGCAGGCGCTGCCTTGGCCTTCGGCGCGGCTTTCTTCACCGCGGGCTTGGTCGAGGCTGCCGCAGCTTTCATAGCGGGCTTTGCCGCGGCCTTGGCCACAGGCTTCTTCGCCGGTGCCGCCTTCTTGGCCGCGGGTTTTGCCGCTGCCTTGGCCGCGGGTTTTGCCGCCGCCTTGGCCACAGGCTTCTTCGCCGGTGCTGCCTTGGCTGCCGGCTTTGCCGCTGCCTTGGCCGGCGCTGCCTTCTTCACTGCCGGTTTCGCCGCAGCCTTGGCCACGGGCTTCTTCGCCGGCGCCTTCGCTGCGGGCTTTGCCGCCGCCTTCGCAGGCGCTGCTTTCTTCACTGCCGTTGCGGCCTTCGCCGCGACTGCTTTTGCGGGTGCTTTCTTTGCCGGTGCCTTGGATGCCGGCGCTTTAGATGACTGCTTAGCCATGTCATGCCCCTTCACGTTATGCCGATGGCCGTGAATGACCCCGGCGCGCAATGCATATCTGACTCGCGGCTCGCTAGCCAGCGAAGCAATGGTATGATTTCGTCAGCTTAAAGTTTGGTTGAGATCGACACACGATCTCACTCGTCATGGCAAAAATTCGCCGCTGATCTTCAGACATCGCCAGCAATTTGACATCGGCATTCTTCGCACGCACAGAGACCGGTCGTGGCGTGAAGCTTCGAAGATCAACAACCCGCCTCGCGCATCGATCGTCAGCCGCGAACATCAAGAGCCGCTGCTTCGTCGATACAATCATCTTTGGTGGTTGCACGATCTACGCGGACCGTGAGAGCAATGCGACGACCGATCTGTCCATCACCTTGTCAAGCTTGATTCCATCGCCTCACCTTTTTTCCAATTGACAGACTACTCTGTATGACAGAGTATTCTGTGAAAAACAGAAGGCTGTTTCGATGCGGATCGCAGAAGAGGAAACGACGCTGTCGCTGTGGGGAAACGCGGAGATGACGCTCCATGGCGACGGCATCGCCGTGGATAACCCGCGGCCTTGTCACGCCGGAGCCAATTCATGAGCACCGACGAGGTCATACATCAAAGCACGCGGCTCAGGATCATGGCCATCCTGCACACGCTGGACAGGCGCGAAGCGCTTGAATTCACACGATTAAAGGACATGGTCGAAGCCACGCACGGCAATCTCGGCGCGCACATCGAGACGCTTGCAAGGGTCGGCTACGTCGAGGTCGAAAAGCTGTTCGTCGAGCGGCGGCCGCAAACGCGGGTCTGGGCAACGACGATGGGGCGGCGGGCCTTTCGCAGTCATGCCGCATGGCTTCGAGCCATCCTCGATGAAGCGGAACCGGCGGCGGATCGCCCTCAACGCAGAACGCGGCGGCGCTCGTCGTAGATCATTGGCGGTCGGTCGCGGCCGGCAAACGGGCCGCAGGCGCTGCCGCCGCCCGGTTCGACCGGCACGTCCATTGTCGTCATGGCTGGTAGCCGAGGCAGATGGCGCCGATCGCGACGATGGCGCAAGCGCCGATCCGTCGTGGCGTCAGCGTCTCGCCGAGAAAGAAGCGTCCGATGAAGGCGGCGAAGACAACGCTGGTTTCGCGGATCGCGGTGATGGGCCCGGCCGGCCCGAGCGCGAAGGCGGCGACCACCACGCCATAGGCCAGAAGCGCGAACAAGCCGCCGCCCAGCGCCTTCCAGGTTTCCGGCGCGCGCGGGTCGACGGTGAGCCGGCCACGGCAGGCGACAAATGTCGCCGGCAGCAATGCACCGTAGATCAGCAAGACCCAGGCGGTGTAGGCGCCGGCATTTCCCGCCGTGCGAACGCCGATGGCATCGACCGTCGCATAGGCGGCGATGATCGCTCCCGTTGCCAGCGCATGGAGGATCGATGTCGTGGCCGCCCTGCCTCGTCCGAGCGAAAGACCCATGATGCCGCCACCGACCAGGGCAACGCCTATGGTCTGCGGCATGGTGAGCTGCTGGTTGGCCAGCAGAAATCCGCCGAGCGTGACGAGCAGCGGCACGCTGCCGCGAACGATGGGATAGACCTGCCCGAGTTCGCCATATCTGTAGGCGGCCACCAGAAACGCGCTGTAGCCGACCTGAAGGCCGGCCGAGAGCCCGACATAGGGCCAGGCTGATGTGGCCGGAAAGCCGCTGAGGAGCGCGTAGGGGATGGCGAGCGCCGTGCTGGAGAAGCTCATGACGGTGACGGTCCACAACCTGTCGGCTTCGGTTCGCAGGAAAGCGTTCCAGGTTGCGTGCAGGATCGCGGCAAAGAGCGCGAGCCCGATGACCAGCGGGCTCATTGCGGCCTGCGCGAGGCGGCGATGATGCCCAGGGCGGCCTTGCGGGCGTCGCGGATGACGGTGTCCGCCTGCCCCATCTGCGCCATCAGCGTCGCACCTTCGATCAGCATCAAAAGTGTCGCCGCCACGCTCTCGGCGCGGCCAGGCGGCATCGCATCCGACAGGATCGCCTGCATGCGTTGCCTCAAGCCGTTCTTCTGCCTGGCGACCGCCTTGAACACCGGGTGCCCGGGATCGCCAAACTCGGCCAGCGCATGCGCGAACAGACAGCCGTGGAAATCCGGGTTGCGGAACCATCGCCCATGCCAGTCGAAGATCCTGGCGATTTTCTGCTCCGGCGTGATGCCCTCCAGGGCAAGCCGGTCGAGCTGGCGATCAAACCGCCTGGCGCGATAGTCGAGCACCTCGACGATCAGTTCGTCCTTGCTGGGGAAATGGCGATACATCGTCATCTTGGCCACGTCGGCCTCGGCGATGATCCGGTCGATACCGGTGGCATGGAAGCCGGCGCGCTTGAACAGCGCGTAGGCCGTTTCGACGACATGCTGACGTTTGTCGGAAGCTGGCGATGATGTCATGGCGCCTACCAAGTGATGAGACAGGTCTGTCTCATCCTTATGCGATGGATCGCATTGGCTGTCAACACGGCACGCGAAAGCGCCCGCGGCCGATCAGGCTGCGAGTGCCAAAGGGATCGCGAAAGGAAGGCTGCGTTCAGCGCAGGACGCGGCAGCGGCCGTTGTAGACCATCCAGCGGTCGAAGCCCGAAACGCAGAATTCGACATTGTCGCCTATCGAAGCGAAACCCTGCCCTTCCTCGATCAGGTACCAGATGGTCCGGTCACGGCCGTCAGAGAGACTGACGGTGGCGCCGCAGTAGCGGCGGCCGATCGGCCAGGTGTCGTTGGCGGGCAGATAGCGGTGCTGGTGGATGCGCCGGAAATCGGTGATCTGCACATCCGGCAGGTGCGGCACGTGATGCACCTGGTAGGAGAAGCGGTGGGTGATCTTGTTCAGCACCCAAGGCTCGCCGCAGACGCCGCCATCGTCGTCGGGATAGACGCCGACAAGGTCGGCCGCCTGCACAGCCTGGGTGACACCGAGGGGTGCGGCGAGCGAAGTGCAGAGCGAAATCAGGGCAGCAAATGCGGATTTGGCGAAGCGAGTCATGACAGCCTCTCAAGGTCGATTGCGCGCACTGTGCGGATTCGCTTGGCGTCGGTCAAGCGGTTGCCGAAACAATGGTTTCCCGGTTCGAAACCTCGACCTATTCCGCGGCCAGCCACTCCAGCGTCCAGTGCGCCGGCTTTGCCACGGCGAGCAATTTGTGGAGTGCCGGCAGCACGGTTCGCAATTCGGCTTCCAGCGTGAAGGGCGGATTGACCACCACCATGCCGCTGCCGTCGAGACTGGGTTCCGATGAGGCCGGCCTGATCTCGAATTCTATGTCGAGGATTTTCGGGATGCCGGATTGCTTCAGCGCTTTCCTGAAGGCGATGATCGCCTTGCGGTCCTTGATCGGATACCACAGCGCGTAGATGCCGCCAGGCCAGCGCTTGTGCGCCCTTATGAGCCCGTCGACGAGGCGGGCGAACTCGCCCTCTTCCTCGAATGGCGGATCGATGAGCACCAGGCCGCGCTTTTCCTTCGGCGGCACATGCGCCCCGAGCGCCAGCCAGCCGTCGAGTTCCATCACCCTCACCTGGAAATCGCCGGCGAATTCCGCCTTCAGCCTTGCGGCGTCCTTGGGGTGGAGTTCGATCGCCGACAGCCGGTCCTGCTTACGCAGGAGATTGCGTGCGAGCAGCGGCGAGCCTGGATATTTCTTTACACCGCCTTCGGGATTGAGCGACCGCACCGTCTCCAGGTAGGGCGCCAGCAGCGCCGCCGCCCTGGCGTCGAACGAGGCGTCGATCAGCCGGCCGATGCCGCCCTGCCACTCGCCGGTCTTCTGCGCTTCGACTGACGACAGATCGTAACGGCCAATGCCGGCATGGGTATCGACGAGGCGAAACGCCTTGTCCTTCTGCTTCAGGTATTCGAGCAGGCGCGTCAGCACGACATGCTTGACGACGTCGGCAAAATTTCCGGCGTGGTAGGCGTGACGGTAGTTCACGTGGCCCCCCTGCCCCAGCGCGGCGGTGGCGGTTGCGAGTTCGGATTGTCGGGCCGGCCGCCGCCGGAGCGCAGGGACAGCAGGAGGCCGACCAAGCCGACCGCCATCAGGGAGAAGCCGACCGGCCGCGCACGGCTGTCGGCTTCACCGACACCGGAGCGCAAGATCAGGTCGACCGCCCGCATCGGTATGTCCTCGGCATCGCCCGGGCCGACGGTGAAGAGGTAGGAACCGGTGCTGACCGCCGGGATCAGTCCGGCCTCGTCGCGAAAGATCTTGTCGGGCAGTTGCGGACTGGCCTGGCGCGGGTTGTCCACGTGGTTGAACTGCAGCGTCGAGGCGAGCACGGTGCGGCCGTTGGTGGCCGCGGTCAGCGTCAGCACAGTACGCTGCTGCGAAACGATGCTTTCGGCCCTCGCGGTGAGGTCGACAAGCACCCGCACCGGTGCATCGCTGCTCTTCAGCGGCACGGTCTGCGGCCTGAAGCGGCCCTGCTCATAGACCCGCCAGGTGCCGATCTCGCGGCCGGAGAAATTGGTCATCGCCCAGGGATAGATGACGCTGACGCCGGCGCCGGCCAGCAGGATCAGGACAAACAGAAAGCGCATTCAGACAGTCACCTTGCAATCACCCTTGCCGGACGATCGGCTTGCGCTGACACCCTCGCGCAGGCGTTCCATCTCGTCCAGCAGCATGTCAAGGCCGATCTCGAATGTCTTGTCGAAACCAGCGGTGCCGAAATAAGCTCCAGCTCTCATGACGCTGGGAAAATCCTTCGCCAGTCGCTCCTCGCTCACGGTGGTGACGGCCGACGGTCCCTTGGCATAGCCGGCAGTTTCGTCGAGGATCGCGCCCGACAGGTAGTAGCTCGCGGTGCGGAACAGCCGGGCGCTGAGTTCCGGGCCGAAACCGCCTGCCTCGAACAGGCCGATGACGCCGTTCAACATGGCAAGGCACGGCGGCGAATTCATCCGATAGACGACAAGGAACGGCGCGAAGGCCGGATGCTCCGTCGCGATGCGACGAAACTCCTGCATCACGAGACGAATGCTCTCGCGCCACGGCATGCTGCCGTCGGGAATTGCCATCGTGCTGACCTGTCGATCGACAAGCGCCTCATAGAGATGCGCTTGCGAAGGGAAGTGATGATAGATGCTCATCGCCTCGCAGCCGAGGGCGGCCGCGAGCTTGCGCATCGAAAAGCCGGAAAGCCCCTCCCGCTCGATCACTTCGAAGGCCGCGTCCTCGATCATCTCGCGGGACAGCCGCCCGCGCGCTCGCTTTTTTTTGATCGATGAGTCCATGGCGTCGCTTGACAACTTACACTGTAAGGTTCATCTTCCACGTGACCTTACATCGTAAGGCTAACGAAGACCAGAGGAGAAAAACCATGTCTGCCTATCGCAGTCTTTCATCCGTGCATTCTTCCATCCGCCGTGCGTCCCTGCTCGCCGCTTCGGTCTGCATCCTCTCGCTCGCCACGGCGCCCGTGCACGCCGACGACTATGATGCGACAATCAAGGACATCCAGTCGACCGTGGGCGGCGTGCCCAGCTTCGTGAAGCAGTTTCCGAAATCCGGTCTGCCCGGTGCCTGGGCCGAGGTCAAGGCCATCGAGCTCAGCGACAAGACGGCGCTGCCGCCAAAGGTCAAGTCGCTGATCTCACTGGCGGTGGCGGCGCAGATTCCGTGCACCTACTGCATATGGTCGGACACGCAGGACGCCAAGCGCGCCGGCGCCACCGAAGAAGAGATCCAGGAAGCGGTGGCGATGTCCGCGCTGACCCGCCACTGGAGCACCATCTTCAATGGCATGCAGATCGATTTCGACACGTTCAAGAAGGAAATGGGCGGGCAATAGCCGCCGGCAGGAAGGAAATGGGCGGGCAATAGCCGCCGGCAAGAAGGAAATGGGCGGGCAATAGCCGCTGGCAGGAAGGAAATGGGCGGCCCTGGCATATTCAAACCGAATGGACACTGCTTCCGGGGGCCGATCCGGGACCTGATCGACCAGCGGTTGATGCGCCCTTCTGTTCATCAATGATTCCGGGGGCGACGAAGCTGAATACAGGCCGTCGCCCGTCGCGGGTATCCGCGACCGGCTCGAGCGGGTCCGCGCAGCAATCTCGCTACGCTCTGAACATTGACATTTGCCCGACCCGTTTCCATGCAGGTACATTTCCTGGGTTGCACCCAAACCGCCCCACTGGGCAATCCTCTGCAAAGCCTTGATGGCGTCTCGAAAACGGCCTGTCGCATCCGACGAAAATTCCGGACTATCGAGCCAATGCGTTGAATCACAAAGGGATCTATCTGGGCACCCTTGCGGCAAACCCGAAGTCGACACCGGCGTCATGATTAACCATTCGATGGCATCAGGCCTGTGATCGCGATTTCGGGGCGCATGGAGTGCTGAGCGGCAGACTATAAGCCGTCGCGGCATCGGCCTTGCAAACTCAGAGAACAATAGGCGCACATCAGTGATGGCGGCTCCGCGGACGCGGAAAGTTTTGTCTCGTTCTTAAGGACGTGGGCGGGCGATGCTTTGTCCTGGCCAGGGTGGTAGCGTGTGCGTTGCGTGAGAGGAAAGCATGAGCAAGGTCATCAAGGTTCTGAAACTTGGTTCCCGGAACGATCAACGCGGTGCCAACCATAGAAGTCGCGCCCTGGTCGCGGGAGGCGCGGGGTTCCTGGGCTCGCATCTGTGCGAACGTCTTTTGCAGGACGGATATGAAGTCGTCGCACTGGATAATTTCCACACCGGGAAGAAACACAACCTCAACGCTCTTCTGCGCGATCCCAAATTCACCTGCATCGAGCACGACATCGTCAATGCACTGCCTTTGGATCTTCGGGTCGACGAGATCTACAATCTTGCCTGCCCCGCCTCGCCGCCGCACTACCAGGCGGATCCAATCCATACCTTCAAGACAAGCGTGCTCGGTTCGCTGAACCTGCTGGAGCTCGCGCGTCGGCACAACGCCAAGATATTCCAGGCCTCGACATCCGAGGTCTATGGCGACCCCCTCGTGCACCCGCAGCCAGAAGGCTATTTCGGCAACGTGAACACGCACGGACCGCGCTCCTGCTACGATGAAGGCAAGCGCTCGGCCGAAACGCTGTTCTTCGACTATTCGAGGACATATGGCCTCGATGTCCGTGTCGCCCGCATCTTCAACACCTACGGTCGGCGCATGCAGCCCGATGACGGGCGCGTCGTCTCGAACTTCATCGTCCAGGCGTTGCGCGGCGAAGACCTTACCGTCTACGGCAGCGGCCTGCAGACACGCTCCTTCTGCTATGCCGACGACCTGATCGAGGGCTTTGTCCGGCTGATGAACGCACCGCGCGCGCCCGCCCACCCGGTCAACCTCGGCAACCCCGGCGAATTCACCATCATGGAACTGGCGACGCTGGTCGTCGCCTATACCAATTCCAGTTCGAAGATCGTGCATCGACCGCTGCCTATCGACGACCCCCGGCAGCGCAGGCCGGACATTTCCTTTGCCAGGGACAATCTCGGCTGGCAGCCGCGGATCAGCCTGAGCCAGGGGCTGGCGCATACCGTCGAATATTTTGACACCTTGCTCTACGGAAACCGGCTGACGAAAGAAGCAGCCGCTTCATGAGCCGTCCGCCAATCCTGGTGACAGGTGGGGCGGGCTTCATCGGCAGCCACACCTGCAAACTGCTGGCCGCGGCCGGCTATCTACCCGTGGCTTTCGACAATCTGTGCCGGGGCAACGAGAAATCCGTCCTCTGGGGTCCGCTTGTCGTCGGCGATATCCGGGACCGCGATGCGCTGCAGGCGGCGATCGCCGCGCACCGGCCTACGGCCATCATCCATTTCGCGGCATTGGCCTATGTCGGCGAGTCCGTTCAGGAGCCGGCCGACTATTATTCGACCAATGTGATGGGCACCATCGCCGTGCTCGATGCGGCACGCGCGAATTCAATCGAAAACATCATCTTCTCCAGCAGCTGTGCAACCTACGGCGTGCCCGAAGCATTGCCCGTTCGCGAGAGTTCTTCGCAAAATCCGATCAGCCCCTATGGGCGCACCAAGCTGATGGGCGAGCAGATCATCGGCGACTATGCGTCGGCCTACGGAATGAAATTCGCGATCCTGCGCTATTTCAACGCCTGCGGCGCCGATCCCGACGGCGAACTTGGGGAATGGCATTCACCCGAAACGCATCTGGTTCCCAGGGTACTGATGGCCGCATCGGGCA
Organism: Mesorhizobium sp. B1-1-7; assembly: GCF_006442705.1. Lineage (NCBI taxonomy): Bacteria > Pseudomonadati > Pseudomonadota > Alphaproteobacteria > Hyphomicrobiales > Phyllobacteriaceae > Mesorhizobium > Mesorhizobium sp. B1-1-7. The sequence continues at coordinate 370,901 of NZ_VFWQ01000004.1, forward strand.
TCATCGACGAGATCGAGGTTTTCGGCACCGACTACGACACGTCGGACGGCACATGCGTGCGCGACTATATCCACGTCAGCGATCTGGCACGCGCCCATCTGAAAGCGCTCGAATATCTCGAGAGAGGTGGACAAAGCCTGGCGGTGAACCTCGGCACCGGGCGAGGCGTATCCATCAAGGAGATTGTCCAGACCGTCAGCCGCGTGACGTCAAGACCGGTTCCTGCCGTCTTCAGGGCCCGGCGCGCCGGTGATCCGGCGGAGCTCTATGCAGATCCGGGCAATGCACGCGAGCATCTTGGCTTCGTGCCCGAGCTTTCCGATATCGATACCATCGTCAGGACGGCGGCGCCATTCTTCGAACTGGAGACGAAACCCATGGCGCCACCGGCCGAGGCGCCAGCGTTCGCCATCGCCCGATAGATTAGAGATAGCGGGGATGGCAACTTGCGAGTTGGCCAAATCCGCTGGGGCTGCAGATGTAAGGCGAACTGCCTGGGAATGCACCGTCATCGCCCGGATTGAAAGAGACCTTCACAGGCCCTGGCGTGTGAACTTTCATCTGTGGCGGTGATGTAAAAGCGTAGGCATTTTCCGTCGTCCGTATCGCACTCGTCGTCAGGAGCGGAGGATCAATTCTAAACGAATGAACCGTGGACATGGCGTAGACCGGCTTGACCGCGGAATTCCCTCGAACCGAGTGGACCACAGGCTTGATGAAGACCGCATCGGTTTTGGTCGCATCCAGACCCTGACAACCCGAAACCATCGCCACGGCCGCAACAACACACAAATTGTATTTGCCTGGACGAAATGCGCCCATTGCGGAACGGTCCATCACGTATCCCCTCCTATCAAAGCCGGCGGGCACGACATTCCATGCTTTCGTCGCTTCACGCCGCATGAGTAGCCACTCGCCACTTACAATCACGCAGAAACATTAGACGACGCTTATTAAACAGACCGTGCAGCAGGCCAGCGTCTCGCTCTTCTTTAGAATTGAATGCAATTAATCGGAGATCGGCGCGCCGGTAACTCCGGCCGTCCTGAAGTCTTACGATAGGTGATTCGCAAGCTCCTTGACAGGCTCAAGGCACCACCGGCTCGATGGCTGAACGCGACCTAATTCTTGGAATCAATCAGCTTGCGGGTCTCTTCGAACTGCGCGCTCTTGGTGTCGCCGACTTCGAATTTCCGGTATTCGTCGGAAGGATCCTCGGGGGTTCGCTTGAACCCATACCATTCCCCATCGGGATCCTTGCGCTGCTCGATGGCCCCGCCCTTGATGCGATGGCTGTAGCAGGTGCGCTGCTGCTTGCCCTTATAGCTCTTGGACCGCCAGGCGAGGTCCATGCACATCTTGCCGTTGTTCATGACCAACCACTTGCCCTCGGCGACGGAGGCTGAATCCTGCCCCGACGTCCAGGCCCGGAGGGGTCGATCGGCCTTTCCGAAATAGGCCGCTCCGTCTTTCCATATCCATGTATGGTCGGCGTAGAGAAGCTGCAATTCAAAGGCTGTCGGAACGGTGACGGTTGCTTCCTCAGGCTTAGAGGTCTTCTCGTTAGCCGCATGAGCGGCTCCCGAAAATGCCAACTGGCCGCAAATGACCAGCAGAGGCGCAAGCCTGGCGCACCTGGCAGACCAGCTGCGTTCCCGATCTCTATTTGTGCGTGGCCGAGGCAATCCGGTGGAAGTCGTCAGCACAATCAGCGATCTCATGTCGTCTCACATCTCGATCCAGCGCGGCAGCAACCCGATGCAGCAACCCGATCATGACCGGGAACGCGCCACAACGGAGCGCTTTCCCATCGAGGCATCGCCAGGTTCCGGGCAGCGCTGTCAGTACCTTGGCATGCGAGCATTAGCAGTCGGGCGAAGGCCGATGTCAACCTGGCGCGCCATAGCCAGGTGCTTCGGGCCGCAGGCGCGCCACAGGCCGCGTAAACGCGTGCTGGCTCGAGACTTCGACGTCAAGCCAAAGAGGGGCGGCGGAAGAGGGTTGGATGGCATTCGTCGATTGATATCAGCGCTGTGGAAATCCGGGCGCGACGGGCACGGCCTGCTCCGCCCCCTCCCCGCACCCGGATTCCAGCCCCCGCTGAACTTTTGCTAACGCGCGCGGCAGGCCACCTAGCGGGCGCGGCAAGCCGCGCGCTGGCCAAATCCGCTCGGGCCGCAGATCCAGGGCGAATGGCCGAGGAATGGACCACCCAGCCTATAGGAAACCTTCATCGGCGCAGGCGTGACGATCCTGGCCCGCTGCGGCCGCACGAAGACGGCGTAGGCCGTCTCGGTCGTGCGCGTCACGCTGCTCGTCTGCATGAGGGACTTGCGATGGAACACGCCAACCCGCTTCTTGCCGACGTAGTGGATTTTCTTGGCCGGCGCATGCACCGCAGGCTTACCGGCGGCAAGCTTACCGGCGAGCGAGCCAGTCGTGGTCACGTCCATGCTCTGGCAACCGGAGACCATCGACATCAATGCAACGGCGGCTATAGACCAGGCATTTTTTCTGCCTTTTACAGCCAAACCCCTCATGAACTTGTTCATGGTCTATCCCCTGCCGAAAAACGCAAGTTGATTGGACGCGGAGATATTTTTCTTTGGTGTCTTCCGCGCAGCGTGACCAGCCAATCGCCGTTCACATCATGATGTATATTAGGGGATACTTATTAAAATTCGCGCAAACGGCGTGGTGAATGCCACCTTCCGGCGCTCGATCGGATATTGTTAAAATTTGATCTTATTTTTACGTCCGCGGCTAATGCTCGCCGTCCGACAATGGAGGCCGTCAACCAAGGCGAACGCAGCTCTTTGCGCGGATGCCTCCGGGCGTCAGCGTCGGGTTTCCCAACCTGGATCAAAGTAGAATTTTCGGGTCCCGATATTGCCCTGGCCAGCACCGGAAACCACATAGGCGATGCGTACGATGCGCAAGCCGACCGCGCCTTGCTGCAGCCCGTAGACGCCCTCCATGCCACGGTCGTAGAGACTCATAGCCGGCACGATGAGCGCCAGCATGGCGAGCGACGCCTGCAAGGCGACTCTCGCGGCATTGGCGCGCAGCGGAACCTTGTTCTCGATGACATGTCTCACGACGATGACCGCCACCAGAAGCCCATAGAGGAAGGCATTCAACGCGGCGAACCAGTAGAACCCGGTGGCGTCGAAGGGGTGCTCCACAAGCAACACCGGCAGCGCCGCACCGATCGCCAGCATCACGTAGGGCGCGAACGCACGAACTGGCAGAAGGTGCTTGGGGCCGCTACCCTTGGGCGTGACACGGAAATCGACGAACGATTTGGTCAGATAGTCGCGCAGCGACGATAGCGTGCCGGCCAGCACCCAGGGCCAGCGCGCGAAGAACAGAAACAGCGTCCCTTCCCAACTGATCGTCTTGGCCGTGACCGGCCGCGACACGCCAAAAACCTTCAGCATCACTACCAAGCCGACCAGGGCGACCGCATTCGGCAGGTAGTAGAAGAGGAAGTCGAGATACATGACATTGGCGAAATTGCGCCCGGTAAACAGCGCATATATCGGCATGACGTACATCAGCAACGCAAAGACGGCGAATAGAGGATACCAGAGCTGGCAAAAAAGAAACTGGAACTTCAACCGCGGCGACAGCTTGGCCAAATATGCAGGCGAATACTCGAGCAGGATCGTCATCAGACTCCGCGACCATTGGAATTCCTGGGTGATAAGATCGGCAAAAGTCTGAGGCCCATCGCCATGCGCGATGGCATCCAAGGCGTGCACGCCGCGCCATCCGGCCGCGTTGATCAGCATCGAGGTGGAATGATCCTCTGCCAGTTCCGGACCAAGACCGCCCGCCTCCTTCAGCGCCTTGGTTCGCACGGCATAGTGCGAGCCGATGCAAAGCGGCGCCCCGCCGCCGGTATGGCCGGACTGCAAGGGTCCATGGAACATCCCTTCCGGAAACAGCCGGCCACGCGCAGACCAGCTTTCGGCGGCATTGTTGTCGCAAATGCTGGGCGCCGAGACATAGCCGACTGCGGGATCGGCGAAGGGATAGAGGATTTCCCTGAGATAGGTCGGCGTCGGCACATGATCGGCATCCAACTGAGCGACGAAATCATAACGCTCATAACCATAGTGGTCGTAGAAGAACGCCAGATTGCCTTCCTTGCAGCGGGTGCGGCGCGGCCATGTCTTGCGGTGATAGTCTTCCCTTCCGCGCCGTGTCGAGATCAGTACACCGTGGGCATCGCACCATCGAACCGTCTCCTCCGAGGGGTCCTCGTCCGCCAGCCAGGTCTCATGCGGATAATCCTGCACAAGCATCGCTTGCAGCGTGCGCGCCACCACGGAGAAGGGTTCAGACGGAGCCTTGGTCACCACCATGGCGACGCGCGAACGCGTCGGGATACTGTAAAGCTTGGACGGTTTCCTAGACGCGTGAACATTGAGCAGGAAGTACATCGGCATCAAGGTCAGCCAGGCCAGCACGAGTGTTGCAAAGGTGAATGGCCCGATATGTTCGATATGCTCCGGCTTCAACCACCAGATCCAGAAAAAGCCGAGGGTGACGAACCAGAAAGCTAAGCCGAACCGTAGAATCCGCTGATGGGTAGCCGACAGGACGGGCACGAGAAAAGGAGCCTTCCCTGCCGCCTCGGCCAGAGCCGCTCCAGGCCTTTGTTTCGACCTGCTCCTACCGCTGATGGTTCCTACGTCCGCGGAAACACTCATACACGCACCGCCGCCACTTCGAACGTCAGCCGACCGACGGCCAACAACCCAAAACCCGGCTACAGAATCCGCTTGAGCTGCTTTAGAGTCAACTAAATTAAGAACTCGTTAACTATGATTCTTGAGAACTGGTTAACCTAACGCGTTGAATCGCACGACGAATTCCACATGCTTGCTGGTCACCAAGCCAGTTCTGACCGGGCGAACAGGGAATTTTTTCGCTGGGGGATTCACGAAGGGGGATCAGACCCCACCAGACCGTAGCGCTCCAAGAGCAGCGTTAACCATGTTGCGAATGTCATGGTTAAGCAACCGTTAATTGCACTTGACTCTTGGCCCCGACCGGCCCTTAATTTAGCAAGGGATGATATATATCGGGATGTTGACGCGAATTTGTGAGTATCGCGGCGAAGTCTCTTGTAGCTCCTTTGTGTCGGTGCCTCGAGAGACAATTTTGGGTGGGTTCCGTGCGACGTTCGCACGCCACCAATCGCTCCGAAATCCCACAGATTCCCCCAACTGAGCCGATCGGTTTTGGGCAGTCGTGTCGATCACGCATCGACGCGCGGTGGCGACGCTTTGATTTCCGCGGGAAGTTGAGGCGATGGGAGAACAAATATGAAAAACTATACGGCAAGTGCACTTGCAATTGCCCTGGCGTTGGGTGGGAGCATGACCTTCCCGACCATCGGAAGCGCTGGCTCCACGGCTGGGACGGATCCCGTCCAGACCAACAGTGCGGCTTCAGCGTTCGGATCTTATGATCCCTACGGCGACTTCACCGCCGACAAGAGCGCCAGCATCGAGGAACTGTTCTTGCCTTGGGAGGACGTCGATCTGGCGAGCCTGCCCTTGGCCGACGCCTATGCGCTTCAGCGAGGCCGGTCGCTCTTGATCACCATCGAGCCGTGGACCTGGTCGAAGGACTGGCGCATCACCCCGAACGAACTGCGCGACGGCATATTGAGCGGCAGATATGACGCCAACATGCAGGCAATCTGCGATCTCGTGGGAGGCATGAAGAGCCCCGTGACCATTCGCTGGGCGCAGGAAATGGAGGACAAGAACGGTCGCTTCACCTGGGCCAACTGGGCGCCCAAGGACTGGATATCCGCTTACAAGCGCGAGGTCGATATCTGCCGCAAAGCCGCCCCTGCCGCCAAATACATGTGGTCACCCAAAGGCGACGAGGGTTTGGAAAAATATTACCCCGGCGACGACTATGTCGACGTCATAGGCTTGTCGGTGTTCGGTCTGCAGAAAAAGGACAATGACGAGACCGGTCGTGACCGGACGTTCGCCGAGACATTGAAGCCCGGCTATGATCGCGTCGCGGGTTTCAACAAGCCGATCGAGGTGGCTGAGCTCGGCTATGTCGGGAAGCAGGGATACGTTTCGCAATGGGAGGCCGATTCCCGCAAGTCCTACTCGGAATTTCCGGCCCTGACCTCGGTCGTCTACTTCAATCAGAAGGAAGTGTGGCCGTGGCTGGGGGGCTACGGGCTGCCTGATTGGAGGGTTACCCAGCATGTCCTTCCCTAGGTTTCCTAGGCTGCTGGTCCGGGTGTAGGCGTAAAAAGTGGGCGTGGCGTAAAATGGTTGGGGTAGGGTCGTGAAACGAGTACTGGGGAATTGTATCGGAACGGCGTTTGCCTGTTCAATCGTATTTCTTGCTTTCCAGCTTCCGGCAATGGCCAAGACAGCGGTGCAAATCGCCGACCTGGCCAAGAAGGCCGAGGCGGTGCCTGACGAAGGCATTTATCAAATGTACCAGAACCGTTCATGGCTCTGGGGTCGAAACGGCACAGGGTATTTTGCCGTGCAGCGCCGTCAGTTCAGCGCCTGGACTTCGGACAAGGGCAAGCTGGGCTATGGTGACGGCATCTGGTTCATTCCCGGGGGAGGCAAGCTCTGCTTTCGCGCAAAATGGCATGGCGGCGGAGGCGACGCTAACGCGCTTTCCTGTTTCGAACATCGCCAGTCCGGCAGAATCCTCTACCAGCGCCGGGTTCCGGATGGAGAATGGTATGTCTTCAGGAGCTCGCATCGCAACCTGGCGGACGAGTTCTTGAAATTGAAACATGGCGACTACGTCACCCGGAAAGAAAACCGGATCAAAGCAAAGCAGTAGGCAGCGCCATTCGCGAAAAGCCGCAGGGCTAAGCCTTGCGCTCCCAGCGCCGGTCCGGCGTCTGCTGCCAATAGGTCACGGCGTGGCCCGCGTCCTTCATCGTCTTCCAATGCGCCCGGGCCGCATCGACCTGGGCGGCGTCATGGCCGTCGAACAGGAACACGGCACGCTCGTAGCCGCTGAGGTCGGACGCCGCCGCGCCATCGACCAGGAACCTTATTTTGGCTTCGTTGGGATTGCCGTCGCCGGTGGTCAACAGGATAGGCTGTTCGCCGGGATAGGCCTCGCGATCGGTCGCGTGCGCCAGGAACGAATCGTCCCGGAAGGTCCACAGGTGCTGGTCTAGCGCATCGCGCCGCTCCTCGGTGCCGGTCTGCACCACGGCGCGCCAGCCGCGATCGACGCTGCGCTCGAGCAGACCCGGCAGCGCATCCTCCAGCGTCGATTCGGTCAGATGGTAGAACAGCACTTCGGCCATGGTCGAGGTCAGCTCTCGTAATGATCGCGCACCAGCCGGTCGAGCAGCCGCACGCCGAAGCCCGAGCCCCACGACTGGTTGATCTCGTTCGACGGCGAGCCCATCGCCGTGCCGGCGATGTCGAGATGCGCCCAGGGCGTGTCCTTGACGAAGCGCTGGAGGAACTGCGCGGCGATGATCGCGCCGCCGTAACGGCCGCCTATGTTCTTCATGTCGGCGTTCTTGGAATCGATCAGCTTGTCGTATTCGGCGCCAAGCGGCATGCGCCACAGCCGCTCCTGCGTCGACTGGCCCGCGGCCGTCAGCCTTTGCGCCAACTCGTCATTGTTGGAGAACAGGCCGGCGTAATGCACGCCGAGCGCGACCATGATGGCGCCGGTCAGCGTCGCCAGATTGACCATGAATTTCGGCTGGAAGCGGTCGTTGCAGTACCACAGCGCGTCGGCCAGCACGAGGCGCCCTTCGGCGTCGGTGTTGAGCACCTCGATGGTCTGCCCCGACATGGACGTGACAATGTCGCCGGGGCGCTGGGCATGGCCGTCGACGGCGTTTTCCACGAGGCCGATGATGCCGACGACATTGGCCTTCGCCTTGCGGGCGGCCAGCGCATGCATCAGGCCGGTGACCGCCGCGGCACCGCCCATGTCGCCCTTCATGTCTTCCATGCCCGATGCGGGCTTGATCGAATTGCCGCCGGTGTCGAAGGTGACACCCTTGCCGACGAAGGCGACAGGGCTGTCCTTGGGCTTGCCGCCGTTCCACTGCATGACGGCCATGCGGGCGCCGCGAGGCGAGCCTTGCGCGACGCCGAGCAGCGAGCCCATGCCGAGCTTCTTCATCTCCTTCTCGGCCAGGATCTCGACCTTGACGCCGAGTGCCTCGAGTTCCTTGGCGCGGGCGGCGAACTCGACCGGTCCCAGCACGTTTGCCGGCTCGTTGACCAGGTCGCGCGCCAGAAGCACGCCGTCGATCACCGCCTCGGCATCCGCGAAGGCCTTCTTGGCGCCTGCCGGGTCGGCGGTGTGGATGGTGATCTTGGCTGGCTTCCTGGGATCGGCCTTTGCGTCATCCTTGTCCTTCCTGGTCTTGTACTTGTCGAAGGAATAGCTGCGCAGGAGAATGCCCGCCGCGAGGCTGGCGGCATCCTTGCCATCGGGCGAGGCGCCCGCCAGGTCGAGCACCACGGCCACATCGGTTGCCTTGCGCAGCGACGCCGCAATCGTGCCGCCGAGTTTCAGCCAGGCATATTCGTCGAGCCCCGACGCCTTGCCGGCGCCGATCGCGACCAACCTGTCGAGCGAGCATCCCTCCGGCGCCAGAATTTCGACGACGCCGGCGAACTTGCCGGTGAACTCGGCCACCGGGAAAGCGCGCTCCAGCGTCTTGCCGGGATCGTAAGCCCTGGCCGCCTCGGTCAAGCCGCCGTCATCCGCCGACAGCACGAGGACGGTGCCCTTCCTGCTCGCCGCCGTCTGGGGCGCGGCGAATTTTGCAAAGGCGATCGACGGTCTCGGGTTCATCATGTCCTGCTTTCGGGGAGTGTTTGACTGTGCGCGAAGCGGTTTGAAGCAATCCGCGACATTTGGTCGTTTTCCGGCATTTGGCAAGACTTTGCCAAAATGGCTACCCATATGACACATGGAATCGATGGCGATTCGTCGCGGCAGGGCCCCGCTTCATGCCGCAACCTGTTGTTAACCATCGATGTTCGCCCTTTCTTATCCATTGCCGCCGACACTCCGGTCCACAGCGGCACGCGACGTGGGACGGGAACCGGATCGCCTGCCTGATCGAGCCCATCGGAGCCAGTTGTGCGGTCGTCGCCGGACAGCTACCCTTAGTTTGGTGGCATGATGCCGTTCGAGAAAACCGAGTAAAGCCTTCATGACGGTCGTTGAACGCTACATCATGCGCCGCGCTTTCGTGGTCTTCATGGCGGCGCTGGTCTGGACGCTGGCCATCGTGTGGACGACGCAGGTGCTGGCCAAGATCGATCTGGTCACCGACAGCGGCCAGTCCGCCCTGACCTTCTTCGAGGTCGCATCCCTCATCCTTCCCTCGATCATCCCGATCGTCGTGCCTTTCGCGCTGGTGGTAGCGGTCGCCCAGACACTCAGCGTCATGAATTCGGATTCGGAGCTCGCGGTCGTCAACGCCTCGGGCGCCTCGCGGTGGACGATCGTGCGGCCGATCATGCTTCTGGCGCTGGCCGCAAGCGTCTTTTCCTTTGCGGTGGACAACGGCATCGACCCCTATGCGCGGCAGAAAAACCGCGCCCTGGTGGCGGAGTCGCGCTCCGACCTGTTGTCGCTGATCATCCAGGAAGGCACCTTCCGAAAGATCGAGGACGGGCTGTTCCTGCAGATCGGCGAGCGGCTCCCCGACAATAAACTGGGTGGCATCTTCGTCGCCGATTCGCGCGAGGAAGGCGTCAATCTCGTCTATTATGCCAAGACCGGCAGCATCATCGAACGCGGCGGCGAAAAGGTGCTGATGATGAATGACGGCGTCATCCACCGCAAAACGCTGACCGGTGACCTCAGTGTCATCCGGTTCACCTCCTATGCCTTTGACATGTCGGCCTTCATGTCGGCGGCCAATCAAGTAACGCTGCTGCCGAAGGACCAGACCACCCAATACCTGCTCAATCCCAGCGCCAACGACAAGAACTATCAGCAAAATCCACAGGAGTACCGGGCCGAGATCGACCAGCGGTTTTCAGAGTGGACCTATTCCATGGTCTTCGCATTGATCGCACTGGCGGTCGCGGGCGACGCACGCTCGCACCGGGAGGCGCGCGTCAATCCGCTGATCACGGCCATTGCAATATCGCTGTTCGTGCGCTGGCTGGGCTTCTTTGCCGCGAGCAAGGCCGATGAGATCCCGCAATATGGCTATATGGTCTATGGCGTGCCCATCGTGGCCTCGGCGGTGGCGATCTGGTTCATCGTCTCCAACCGGACCATGGAATTGCCGGTGGCCTGGGCGGACTGGATGACAAATCTGGCCAGCCGCATCGGTGACGGCTGGAATTCCCTCAAGCTGCGTTTGTCCAGGCGCGACGCTTCAGGTCAGAGGGTCGGCTGATGGGCTGGACGCTGGGCCGATATTTCTTCTTCCGCTACGTGGCGATCACGATCTGGTTCTTCCTCGGCCTGCTGGCGCTGGTGTTCCTGATCGATTTCACCGAGCTGTCCGGCCGTACCACCGGCTTGCCCGGCTTCACCTATGGGACGGCGATGGCCATTTCAGGCCTCCGGATGCCGATGATCATGCTGCAGACGGTGCCATTCGTCGGCCTGTTCTCGGCGATGGCGACGCTGGTATCGCTCAACCGGCGCTACGAGCTGGTCATCGCGCGTTCGGCCGGCGTCTCCGCCTGGCAATTCCTTTTGCCGTGCTGCATCGGAGCGCTGCTGTTCGGCGTCGTATCGGTCGGGGTCATCAACCCCCTCGCCGCGCACGCCTTCTCCTTGTCCGAACAGATCGAGACCCAGTTGCGCTCCGGAAAGTCGAACACGGTTTCGGCCGACGCGGCGCCCTGGATTCGCCAGAAAACCAGTTCCGGCGACACCATCATCGGCGCGCGGGCCATCCTCAACCAGGGCCTGGAGATGTCCGACGCCGTCTTTTTCATCCTCGACCAGCAAGGCAATATCGCCGAGCGCAAGGATGCGGTGCGCGCCTACCTGCGGGACGGTTATTGGGAATTGCAGGACGTCAAGACCTTCAGGAACGGCGTCATCCAGTCTGCGGCGAACGATCGCGTGCCGACCAATCTGAAGCCGGAATTCGTGCAGGAGCGGCTGGCGCGCCCCGAGACCATTCCTTTCTACGACCTTCCGGGAAAAATCGAGGTTGCCCGTTCCTTCGGCCTCAAGGCAAATGCCTTTGCCATGCAGTTTGATTCGCTGGTGGCGTTGCCGTTCCTCCTCGTCGCCATGACGCTGATTGCTGCAACAGTTTCAATGCGATTTGCGAGGATGGGACAATCGGCGACGATGATTCTGGGTGGCGTCGTTGCCGGCTTTCTGCTTTATGTCGTTTCGGTGCTCGTGAAGGCATTCGGCGTGGCGGGATTCGTGCCGACTGCCGTAGCCGCCTGGGTGCCGGTCGTGGTAGCTATGTTCTTCGGGGTGACTTTCCTGCTATACAAGGAAGACGGCTAGTGAGGGAAGCGGTTTTGCCCAGCAGCAGGCAGGCCCATTTGGCGCGCCTTTATGCGGCGAGCGCCTTGGCATGCTTGTTTGCCTGCGCCGTCCCGCTGCCCGCGGTCGCGCAGGAGGTCGGTGACGTGGCGGCCAAGGTGCCGTCCGGCTCGCAGATGCTGCTGGCCGCCGACACGCTGGTTTACAACAACGACAACCAGACCGTGACCGCCGTCGGCGGCGTGCAGATCGACTATGGCGGCAACCGCCTGGTTGCCCAGAAAGTCGTATACGACCGCAACACCAAGCGGATGGTCGCCAGCGGCAATGTCGAAGTCATCAACAGCGACGGCACCAAGATCAATTCGGATCATATCGACATAACCGACGATTTCGCCGACGGTTTCGTCAACGCACTGCGCGTCGAGACCATCGACAAGGCCTATTTCGCCGCCGAAAGCGCCGAACGCATGGGCGGCGTGCTGACCACGTTCCACAATGGCGTCTACACCGCCTGCGAGCCGTGTGAGGACAAGCCCAACAAAGCGCCGACCTGGCGCGTGAAGGCCAGGAAGATCATCTGGAACGGCGAGAAGAAGACGGTTCGCTTCGAGAACGCGAATTTCGAGTTCTTTGGCTTCCCGCTCGCCTACCTGCCGGCGTTCGAGATTGCCGACCCGACGGTCAAGCGCAAGAGCGGCTTCCTGATCCCCAGCATCAGCTACAACAGCCACCTGGGCTACAGCGTCAAGGTTCCCTATTATTTCGCACTGTCGCCGACCTATGACCTGACGGTGTCGGGAAGCGGCTACACCAAGCAGGGCTTCCTCGGAGAGGCCGAGTGGCGCCAGCGGTTCAACAACGGCGAATACAGTTTGAAGATTGCCGGGATCCAGCAGCAGAACCCCGACGCTTTCATTGATACCACCGCCTTCCCCTCTACCGGTGGCCACAACATCGATTCGGGCGCGGCGGGCGATCCGAACAAGTTCCGCGGCATGATGGGCACGCAGGGCAAGTTCGCCATCAACGAACGCTGGAATTTCGGCTGGGACGTTCTGCTGCAGACCGACAAGGACTTCTCCAGCACCTACAACATCGACAAGTACAATGCCGCTGTCCACCAGTCGACGGTTTACCTGACGGGTCTCAACGGCCGCAATTATTTCGACGTGCGCGCCATGCACTTCGATGTCCAGGAGAACACGCCCAACAACTATATCTCCGCGCGAAGCGATCAGCAGCCCTGGGTGCTGCCGTCGTTCGACTATACAAACATCCCCGACGTCGCGGTCGCCGGCGGCCAGTTGTCGCTCAATGTCAACGCGCGGGTGCTCCGTCGCGATGAACTCGATCAGACTTACTTCACGCCTTACGTGCCCGGCTCGGGTACCCAGCGCGTGCGCGGCATTGAAGGTGAATCCGGCCGCCTGACCGCCGAGGCCGAGTGGAAACGGTCATTCGTCACCGATGACGGGCTGGTGCTGACCCCGTTGCTGGCGCTGCAGGGCGACGTCGACTACCTCAACGCTTCGTCGGCTTCGCTCGCCGCCGTCAACCAGATGGCGACGAATTTGGGCGAGCAGGATGACATGCGCTCTTCATTTGCCCGTTACATGGCAACCGCCGGGCTGGAGATGCGCTGGCCGCTGCTGTTTTCGATGGCCAGCGGGTCCAGCCATGTCATCGAGCCGATGGCACAGGTTTTTGTGCGTCCGAACGAACAGTATGTCGGCGGTCTCGCCATTCCGAACGAAGACGCCCAGAGCATGGTGTTCGATGCGACCACCCTGTTCGAACGCGACAAGTTCTCCGGCTACGATCGTGTGGAAGGCGGCACGCGCGCCAATGTCGGTTTCCGCTATTCCGGCTCCTATATGAACGGCTGGGGCACCAACGCCATTTTCGGCCAGTCCTATCAGATTGGCGGCGAGAACTCCTTCGCGGCGCCGGATCTGGTCAATGTCGGCGCCTATTCGGGTCTTCAGGACACCAAGTCCGACTATGTCGGCCTGTTTGGCATCAACAGCCCCAATGGGTTCGCGGCCTCGGTCAGCGGTCGCTTCGACGAACAGACCTTCGAGATTCGCCGCGCCGAGTTCAAAGCCGCCTATTCGGGGCTGCCGGTATCGCTGAGCGCCAAATATGCCTTCATCCAGGCTCAGCCGCTCTATGGCTTCACGACCGACCGTCATGAAGTCACGCTGGGTGCCTCGACGCATCTTGCCGAGAACTGGCGCGTCTTCGGTACAGGTACCTACGACCTGCAGGAAAGCCTGCTGGTCAAGGATGGGGTGGGCTTTGCCTATAATGATTCCTGCTTCACCTATCTGATGACGTACTCGCAGTCGCGCGACCTGAACACCAGGGAGGTGACGCAGAGCATCGGCTTCAACCTGTCGTTCCGTACGCTCGGCGACTTCGGCTCGTCGACCAACGCCATCGACACCATCCAGTAGTCGGCGACATCGTTTCGCCGCATAGGGCTGGCACGGATTCGCGCACCCGGATGAGGACGAAATTGGGCGGAGCCGGGATGATAAAATTGGGATGCCAACGATGAGGAAATACCTCTTTTCAGCAGGGTTTGCGCTGCTTGTGGCGGCGACATCCGTGTCGATGACCGTCATGATGCCGCCGGCTTTCGCCAGTGAGATCAAATACGTCGTCAACAACGTACCGATCACCACTGGTGATATCGCGCATCGTGCCGCCTTCCTGAAACTGCAGCGCAAGAAGGGCGATGCCGCCCAGGAAATGATCGACCAGACGCTGCGCCTCGCGGAAGCCAGACGGCTTGGCATCCGCATCAGCGACGCCCAGGTCGAAGCGGCCTATCAGCGCTTTGCCACCAGCAACAAGATGCAACTCAGCCAGCTTAACGGCGTCATGGAAAAATCCGGCGTCGGCAAGGACCACTTCAAGGAGTTCATCCGCGCCCAGATGGCCTGGAACCAGGCCTTGGGCGCGCGCTATCGTTCCGGCGAGGGCGGCAGCGTCACCGAGCAGGATGCGGTCAGGCGCATGCTCGACAAGGGTGGCGCCAAGCCAAGCGCCACCGAATACATGCTGCAGCAGGTCATCTTCGTCGTGCCGGCGTCCGAGCGCAGCGCCACGCTGGCCAAGCGCAAGCGCGAGGCCGACGCCATGCGCGCCCGTTTCAACGGCTGCACCACGACGCGCGAATTCGCCAAGGGCTTGATCGACGTCACCGTTCGCGACCTGGGCCGGGTGCTGGCGCCGCAATTGCCGCCGGACTGGGCCGAGCAGATCAAGGCGACCAAGGTCGGCGGCGCCACCGTCACGCGTGAGACCGAGCGCGGCGTCGAGTTCATCGGCATCTGCTCATCGCGTGAAGTGTCCGACGACAAGACCGCCCAGATGGTGTTCCAGAGCGAAGGCTCCAACGACAAGAATGCCGACGAGCTCAGCAAGAAATATGTCGAAGAGTTGAAGGCGAAAGCCCATATCGTCAAGCGATGACGTGGTTGGCGCTGACGTGGACGATGCGGTGACCGCGCTGGCGTTGAGCGCCGGCGACCCATCCGGCGTCGGCCCCGAAATCGCCATCGCCGCCTTTATGGCGCGTGAAGCTCTTGGCGTACCTGCCTTCTATCTGCTTGCCGATCCGGCACTGATCGCCTCGCGGGCAGACCAGCTCGGCCTGTCGGTGCCGATCATCGAGACAACGCCCGCGCAATCGGCACGGGCATTCGCCCAGGCCCTGCCGATCGTTCCGCTGACGGCGCGCTGTGTCGACAGTCCGGGCCGGCCGGATCCGGCCAATGCAGCCGGCACCATCGAGGCTATCGATCGCGCTGTCGCTGCCTGCCTTGCCGGTGACGCCGCCGCCGTCGTCACGTGCCCCATCGCCAAGAAGCCGCTCTACGATGCCGGATTCCGCTTTCCCGGCCATACCGAATATCTGGCGCATCTGGCGGCCCGGCACACCGGCGTCGAGGCGCTGCCGGTGATGATGCTGGCGGGCCCTGACCTGCGCACGGTTCCCGTCACCATCCACATCGCCCTGGCCGAGGTGCCGAAGGCCCTGACCACCGAGTTGATCGTCGCCACCGCACGCATCACCGCCGCCGACCTCGCCAGCCGGTTCGGCATCGCCAAGCCGAGGCTCGCCGTCGCGGGCCTCAATCCGCATGCCGGCGAAGGCGGCTCCATGGGCCTTGAGGACGAGCGTATCGTGCGCCCGGCCGTCGACATCCTGCGCGCCGAGGGCATCGACGCTTTCGGTCCCCTGCCGGCCGACACATTGTTCCATCCCCGGGCGCGGGCGGGCTACGATGCGGCGCTGTGCATGTATCACGACCAGGCTTTGATCCCGGCCAAGGCATTGGCCTTCGACGAGGCGGTCAACGTCACGCTCGGTCTCCCCTTCATCCGCACCTCGCCCGACCATGGCACCGCCTTCGACATCGCCGGCAAGGGCATTGCGCGACCCGACAGCCTGATCGCTGCGTTGAAGCTGGCCAGGAAGCTGGCTGACACCGGCGCAAGGGCCGCCGCCGCATGAGCACTCCCCCTTCTGGCTTTCCGGCATGAGCATCGACGGGTTGCCGCCGCTGCGCGACGTCATCGAGCGCCATGAGCTGCAGGCGAAAAAGGCGCTCGGCCAGAATTTCCTGCTCGACCTCAATCTAACCAGCAAGATCGCGCGTGCCGCGGGCGACCTGACAAACACCACGATAATCGAGGTTGGGCCGGGGCCCGGCGGCCTGACAAGGGCGCTGCTTTTCAACGGCGCCCGACGGGTCATTGCCATCGAGCGCGACGAACGCTGCCTGGCGGCGTTGGCCGAGATTTCGGAACATTATCCGGGCCGGCTGGAGATTATTGCCGGCGACGCGCTGAAAACGGACTTTGCCGCGCTCGCCACCGGCGCGCCGACGAAGATCGTGGCCAACCTGCCCTACAACATAGGCACCGAGTTGCTGATCCGCTGGCTGACGGTCGCGGAGTGGCCGCCCTTCTATGCCTCGATGACGCTGATGTTCCAGCGTGAGGTGGCCCAGCGCATCGTCGCCGCGCCCGGCAGCGATGCCTATGGCAGGCTTGGCGTGCTGGCCGGCTGGCGTACCCAGGCCAGGATCGCCTTCGACGTACCGCCCCAGGCATTCACGCCGCCGCCCAAGGTCACCTCTTCGGTGGTGCATCTGGAGCCGCGCGCGACCCCCCTGCCCGCCGACGTGAAAAAACTCGGCCGCGTCACGGAAGCCGCTTTCGGCCAACGCCGGAAGATGTTGCGGCAGAGCGTGAAAGGCCTCGGCGGCGAGGCCCTGCTCGAGCGCGCAGGCATCGATCCGACCCGCCGTGCCGAGACGCTCAGCGTCGAGGAGTTCGTGCGGCTGACCAATTTGGTATAGAGCAATTCCAGGAAAAGTGTGACACGGTTTTCCGTCCGGAATTGCTTAAAAACAAAGAGATAGAGCGGTTCGCCGTTTCCGTGAAACGGTGAAATGCTCTAGCACCGGCAGGCCTGGAAACGCCTCGCTCGCGGCATAGATAATCTGGCAAACATGCTGGAGAACCAAATGCCCGCCTACATCATTTCCGATGTCACCATCCGCGACGAAGAGGCGATCGAGATCTATCGGACCCGTGCCGCTGCCTCCATCGCACAGCACGGCGGGCGCTATCTGGTGCGTGGCGGCCAGGTGGAGGCGCTGGAAGGCAAGTGGCATCCCGGGCCGCTGATCGTCGTCGAATTTCCTGACATGGAACGGGCCAGGCGTTGGTACGCTTCCGCTGAGTATGCGGCTGCACTGGACGTGCGCGACGCCGCGCTCAGCCGCAATCTGATCCTGGTCGACGGCATGGCATCCTGAAACCGGTCAGCCGGTCTTTTCGTCCAACAGGCCAGAGACGAAATCGAACAGACCAGGCCGGCGATCGCGCCTTAGCCGCTCGGCCACGACGATGCCGCGCACTTCGGCGAAGGCACGGTCGAGGTCGTCATTGACGATGACGAAATCATATTCCTTCCAGTGCTCGATCTCGTTGCGGGCGTTCTTGAGCCGCGTCTCGATCACCGCTTCCTGGTCCTCGGCGCGGCGCTTCAGGCGCGCCTTCAGTTCCTTCATCGACGGCGGCAGGATGAAGATCGAGACGATATCGGCGCGCATCTTCTCCTTGAGCTGCTGGGCGCCTTGCCAGTCGATGTCGAAGAGCATGTCGCGGCCTTGCGCCAGCGCCAGTTCGGCGGGTTCGCGCGGTGTCGCATAGCAGTTGCCATGCACCTCGGCCCACTCGAGCAGCGCATCGGAATCGCGCAACCGTTCGAAGTCGCGCATCGTGCGGAAATGGTAGTGAACACCCTCGATCTCGCTGCCGCGACGCGGCCTGGTGGTGACCGAGACCGACAGTTCGAGGCTGGAGTCGCTTTCCAGAAGGTTGCGCGCGATGGTCGACTTGCCGGCGCCGGATGGCGACGACAGGACGAGCATCAGCCCCCGGCGACGAATGCGGGAGCCCAAATCCCTGGCAACCATCGGTTCCTTGGCAACCATCGGCTACTCCAGATTCTGGACCTGTTCACGAAACTGGACGACCACGGCCTTCAGTTCCAGCCCGATCGCGGTGACGGCTGCGGCGTTCGACTTCGAACACAGCGTATTCGATTCGCGGTTAAATTCCTGTGCCAGAAAATCGAGCTTGCGGCCGACGGCGCCGCCACCCTCGATCAGCGCCCGGCCAGACGCGACATGCGTTTTCAATCGGTCGATCTCTTCGCGAATGTCGGCCTTGGTGGCAAGAAACGCCGCTTCCATGTGCAGCCGGCTCGCGTCCAGGTTGGCGGACGGGTCCATCAGCAGCCTGACCTGCTCGGCGATGCGTTCACGGATCGCCGCCGCATCGCGCGACGGGTCCGCCTCGGCGAGCAGCGTCAAGGCCTCGATGGCGTCGATATGGCCGGACAAAAGCAGCGCCAGTGCAGCACCCTCGCCGTGCCGCGCCTGTTCGAGCCCTTTCAGCGCCACGTCTAGCGCCGCCATGATGGCCGCATCGAGCGCGGCGCGCGCCTCTTCGGTTTCGATAGTTTCGGGAATGTCGAGCACGCCACGCAGCGAAAGCAGGCCGTCGGCCGTCGCGGGAGCAACGCCAAATTGTTCCTGCAGCCGCTTGGCGAGCCCCGCCAGATCCTTCAGGAACGCCTCGTTGACGACCGGCTGCGCCTGCGCGCCGGCGGCACGGCCGATGGTCAGCGTCGCCTGGAAATTGCCACGGGCGAAACGCTTCTGCAGCGTTTGCCTGACCGCCGGCTCCAGCCGCTCGAATCCTTGCGGCAGCCGCAGCCGCACCTCGACGCTCTTGCCGTTGACGGACTTGACCTCCCAAGCGACCGAGGTCCCTTCATGCTCGGCGACGGCACGGGCAAATCCGGTCATGCTCTGCAAATTCATGTCGCCTACACACCCCTGGCGCATCGCCCCGAAACCATCCCGGACAGGGCAGATGCTGCTTAAAAACGATCACGCCGCGGGACGTCGAAATCGGACGCGTGGCGTTGCTTCAAATGTCAGGGCTGTCGCCCTTCCAGCCTTCTTCGTCTTACTGGGCGGCACCCGCATCGCCGCCGGCGTCGCCACTGTCGCCGTCGCTGCCGTCAGCAGGTTTGTCGGCACTGCCGCTGGCCCCGGCGGCTGCGGCGGCCTTGGCCGCTTCATCGGCCTGCTTCTTCTGCAACGCACGATAGCGGGCGACGTTTTCATTGTGCTCGTCCAGCGTCGCGGCAAAAACGTGACCGCCCGTGCCATCGGCAACGAAATAGAGATCGTCGGTCTTCGATGGATTGGCCACGGCCTCAAGTGCCGCACGCCCCGGATTGGCGATGGGCGTCGGCGGCAGGCCGCTGATCAGATAGGTGTTGTAAGGCGTCTGCTTCTGGATGTCGGACTGGTAGATCGGCCGGTCCACCGGCTTGCCCTTGCCGCCGAACAGACCATAGATGATGGTTGGATCGGATTGCAGGCGCATGCCCTTGGCCAGCCGGTTCAGGAAGACCGCGGCCACCCGTGAACGCTCGTCACCCTTGCCAGTTTCCTTCTCGACGATCGAGGCCAGGGTGACGAACTCGTCGACGTTCGACAGCGGCAGGTCCGGCGCGCGCCGCTGCCATACCTCGTCGACCAGCTTCTTCTGATCGCCCAGCAACTTGTCTATCATCTGCTGGCGCGTCGCGCCGCGCGTGAAACGCAGCGTGTCGGTGGCCAGGCTGCCCTCGGGTGGCGTCTTGGCCGGCATGTCGCCGCTCAAGGCGGGCTCGCCCGCGATACGCTGCAGAGCCTGCTCGACCGTCAACCCCTCCGGAATCGTCAGTGAGTACATCACCGACTTGCCGCTCTTCAAAAGCTCCATGATGTCGCGCATGGATGCCCTGGGCTTGACCTCGTATTCACCGGCCTTGAGCGCGGAATCGTTGCCGAAGGCACGCACGCCAAGCCGGAAGATACGGGCGTCGCTGATCAGTCCGCGGCGCTCGAGCTGGTCAGCGATATCCTGGACGCCGGTGTTCGGCTTGACCAGGAAAGTGTCGCCATTGGCCGACGGGCCGGGTTCGGTGAATTCCTGCTTGCCGAAGTAGACCGCCACGCCCGCCGCCAGCACCATCAGCATCACCGAGGAGATGACGAAGTTCATGAACACGACGACCTGACTGCGAGAAGCGCGCGAGCGCTTCGGCGGCGGCGTTCCGGCTTCAGGCCGCAAGGCTTCGCTGGCTGTCTTCGGCACGATCGGCCCAGTGCTCGCCGGACGTTGGCCGAATTCTCCGTTGCCTGCCGGATTTGTGTTCATTTCGCCCTACCGTTTGATCTCTCAACGAATCCCCTGCGGCAGAGTAGGGGCGAATATGGCAAAATTGACGACACGTCAAAGCACCGCCCGGTAACCGGACGATCAGCCATTGTAGCGCTGGAACACAAGCGATGCGTTGGTGCCGCCGAAGCCAAAGGAATTGGACAACGCGACGTCGATCTGGCGGGAGCGAGGCTTATTCGGCACCAGGTCGATCGCGGTTTCGCGTTCGGGGTTGTCGAGGTTGATGGTCGCCGGCGCGACATTGTCCCTGATCGCGAGGATCGAGAAGATCGCTTCGGCCGCGCCCGCCGCCCCCAGGAGATGGCCGATCGACGATTTGGTCGACGACATCGAAATCTTGGACGCGGCATTGCCGACAAGCCGCTCGACGGCGCCGAGCTCGATCGTGTCGGCCATGGTCGAGGTGCCGTGGGCGTTGATGTAGTCGACATCGGCAGGCGTCAGCTTGGCCCGGTTCAGGGCCGCCGTCATGCAACGGAAGGCGCCGTCACCGTCCTCGGCGGGCGCGGTGATGTGATGGGCATCGCCGGTCAGGCCATAGCCGGTAACCTCGGCATAGATCTTGGCGCCGCGCGCCTTGGCGTGCTCCAGCTCCTCCAGCACGACGACGCCGGCGCCCTCGCCCATGACGAAGCCGTCACGGTCGCGGTCGTAGGGGCGCGATGCAGTCTGTGGCGTATCATTGTGCTCGGTCGACAGCGCCCGGCATGCGGCGAAGCCGGCGATCGACAGCCGCGTCACCGGCGCTTCGGCACCGCCGGCGACCATGACGTCTGCATCGCCCCACATGATCAGCCGGGCAGCGTCGCCAATGGCGTGCGCGCCGGTCGAGCAGGCAGTGACGACGGCATGGTTCGGGCCCTTCAGCCCGTGCCGGATCGAAACCTGGCCGGAGACGAGATTGATGATCTGGCCGGGGATGAAGAAAGGGCTGATGCGGCGCGGACCGCGCTCCTTGAGGATCATCGCGTTCTCGGCGATGCCCTCGATACCACCGATGCCGGAACCGATCAGAACGCCGGTGGCGCACTGCTCTTCATGCGTTTTGGGTTCCCAGCCGGAATCCTTCAGCGCCTCGTCGGCGGCTGCAATCCCGTACAGGATGAAGTCGCCGATCTTGCGCAATTCCTTCGGCTCGAGCACGGCCTCGGGATTGAAGGTGGCATTGCTGCCGTCGCCACGCGGAACGACGTGGGCGATCTTGCAGGCAAGATCCTCCACCTCGAACTCGGTGATGCGCTTGGCGGCGCTGCGGCCGGTCAGAAGTTCCTTCCAGCTGTGCTCGAAGCCCATGCCGAACGGTGACAACAACCCAAGGCCCGTGACGACGACACGCCTCATCGCAGGTCCTCCCCGGTGGTGACTGCGGAAAGCGTCAGGCCGAAGCCTTGTCGATGTACTTCACCGCATCGCCGACGGTCAGGATGGTCTCGGCCGCGTCGTCGGGAATCTCGACGCCGAATTCTTCTTCGAACGCCATGACGAGTTCGACCGTGTCGAGGCTGTCGGCGCCCAGATCGTCGATGAAGCTCGCCTGCTCCGTCACTTTGTCGGCATCGACGCCAAGGTGTTCGATGACGATCTTCTTGACGCGCTCTGCGGTGTCACTCATTTGGGCATCCTCGTCTTTTGTTTGTCTGTCTTCGTTAGCGGGCAGAATGCCGCTAATCAAGCTGAAAGATGGTCCTGCCGGAAACGCAACGGCCACGGACCGGTTTTTGCCCGAACCGCCGGGTTGCGGGCCGCATTACACGAAAAATAGCTGAGGTCCAAGGCGAAATGGTCTCTTTTCACAACCCGGCAGCGTTGCCGCCGGGCCTGGTTCAGATCATCGCCATGCCGCCATTGACGTGGACGGTCTGGCCGGTGACGTAAGCTGCTTCGTTGGAGGCGAGATAGGCGACCGCGGATGCGACTTCAACGCTGGTGCCCATGCGGCGCGTCGGAATGGCCGCCATGATCGCCTCTTTCTGCTTGTCGTTGAGCTTGTCGGTCATTGCCGATTCGATGAAGCCGGGGGCCACACAGTTGACGGTGATGTTGCGGGTGGCGATCTCCTGCGCCAGCGACTTCGAGAAGCCGATCATGCCGGCCTTGGAGGCGCAGTAATTGGTCTGGCCGGGATTGCCGGTCACGCCGACCACCGAGGTGATGTTGATGATGCGGCCATGGCGCCGGCGCATCATCGGATGGGTGAGTTCGCGGGTGAGCCGGAAAACGGCGGTCAGATTGACCTCGAGCACGCTGTCCCAATCGGCGTCCGACATGCGCACGAACAGGCCGTCCTTGGTGATGCCGGCATTGTTGACCAGGATGTCGACACCTTCCAGATCGGCTTCCGCCTTCTGGCCGAGCGCCTTGACCTCGTCGCGGTTCGACAGATTGGCCGGAAACAACTTGACCCGGTCGCCAAGTTCGTTGGCCAGCGTCTCCAGCTTCTCGATGCGCGTGCCATGCAGGCCGACAATGGCGCCCTGCGCATGCAGCACCCTGGCGATTGCCTCGCCGATGCCTCCCGATGCCCCGGTAACGAGCGCCTTGCGGCCGGTCAATTCGAACATGTCTTGTCCTCTTCTTAAATGGGGCGGGCGATTATCTGTAGATGTCACCACGGTGGCCGATGGTTACCACCAGAACGACCAGCCGGCTGTCCTGCACATCGCAGATAATGCGATAATCCCCAACCCGGTATCTCCAAAAAGTCGCCAAAGGGCCCTTCAGCGCCTTGCCGGCTTCACGTGGATTGTCGAGCACCGCGATACGGTTTTCAATGAAGTCCCGGATGCGATGCCGCGTTTTTGGATCCAGCTTTTCAACGAATTTGCGCGCTGAACGGGCGTATTCAAGCGTCCAGGCCACGCCAGAAGTCCTCGCCCTTCATGACATCCTCTTCGCCACGCCTGATCCGCTCCAGAACTTCAGCGGCGAGGTAATAGTCTTCCATTTCCTCGATACCGCGCTCGATGAGTTCGCGCAGATAGTAAGCCTTGCTGCGGCCGGTCCTGGCCGCCAGGAAATCCAGGCGCTCCTCGATCTCGGGAGCCAGTCTTATAGAGGTCGGCATGGCAATCCTCATGAATACATGTATTCATGTACAGCCGCGCAGGGGAGAATTCAAGTCAGAGCGCCGCTAGCGCCGCCTCGACGTCAACCGCCGCACCGACCGACGCGGTAGCGATGTCGCGGTTGATGCGCCGCGCCAGCCCCGACAGCACCTTGCCAGCGCCAATTTCGTAGAGCGCGGTGACGCCGTTGGCGCCGAACCATTCGACCGTCTCGCGCCAGCGCACGCGGGCGACCACCTGCTCGACCAGGCGCCGCGAAATCTCGTCCGGGTCGCTCGTCGGGATGACTGTGACGTTCGAGACGATCGGAACCACCGGTGCGGCCTTGGCCACTTCGGCGAGCGCGTCGCGCATGATCTCCGCGGCCGGCGTCATCAGCGCCGAATGGAAAGGTGCCGAGACCTGCAGCATCAGCGCCCGCTTGGCGCCCTTTTCGGTGCAAAGCCTAGCGGCCAGTTCGACTGCGGCCTTGGCGCCGGAGATGACCAATTGGCCGCCGCCATTGTCGTTAGCGACCTGGCAGACAGACCCTTTGGCCGCTTCAGCGCAGGCAGCTTCGACATCCGCCTGCTCCAGTCCGATGATCGCTGCCATGGCGCCCTCGCCGGGAGGTACCGCCGCCTGCATGGCGTTGCCGCGAATGCGCAGCAGCCGCGCGGCATCGCCAACGGAAACGAAGCCCGCGGCGGCCAGAGCCGAATATTCGCCCAGCGAATGGCCGGCGACATAGGCGACCTTGTCCTTCAGCGAGAACCCGCGCGATTCCAGCGCCCTGATGGCCGCCAGCGATACCGCCATCAGCGCCGGCTGTGCGTTGGCCGTCAGCGTCACGGCCTCTTCGGGACCTTCCCAGATCAACTTCGACAGGTTTTCGCCGAGCGCGTCATCGACTTCCTGGAAGACCCTGCGCGCCTCGGGAAAGCTATCGGCGAGATCCTTGCCCATGCCGACAGCCTGGCTTCCTTGTCCCGGAAAGGTGAATGCGACGGCCATGCGAGGGCTCCTAAGGGCTGGTTTTGCTTGCCTGATAGGCGGGTTTTTCTTGCCTGTGACGCAAGGCAGGCTGCCAAGTCAAGCCCAGTTCGCCCCTGCCGGGCGGCCTCGTCAACCGCCGAGTGCCTGTTCCCAAAGGCTTTTTGGCGATCACTCCTGATGAAAACCGCTCACGAATCGTTTGCTGGCTCTTCTTATTTCCGCCACAGGCGCTAGCTTTGCGTGACAATTATATGACAATCGAGTGACGTGTTTGTCGCTGGGTGGGGAAGTTGAAGTGACAAAGAGTTCGAAACGTAGCGGTAAAGCCGTGCCGCAATTCCTGGAAGACGATCCGTCCACCGGCTACCTGCCGGGCCGGAGATGGCCGGTTGTCCGTTACGGGCTGATCAGCCTGGCGATCGCGGCCATCCTGGTGTTCGCCATCGAACTGATCGTGCGCGGTGATTTCGCCGGCACCGTCTCCTTCTTCCTACAACCGCTCAAGCCGGGCTGGACCACGATCGTGGTGTTCGCGCTGATCCTGATCGGCCTCGACGCCGTGCTCGGCCGTAGCCACCAGAGCCTGATGATCGTGGCTCCGCTGACCCTGTCCCTGGCCTTTGTCGGCCATCAGAAGTCGCATTATCTCGGCGATCCGCTCTATCCGACGGATTTCCTCTACGCCCGCCAGATCGTCGCCCTGCTGCCATTGCTGGTGCGCGACCGGCCAATGACCGCGCTCGCCATGGTCGTCGGCATCGTCGCCGGCCTGTCGCTGCTCGTCTATGGCTGGCGGCTGTGGCGCCGCAAGGTCCTCGCACTCAGCCGCAAGGGCCGCCTCGCCCGGCTGACGCTGGCGGTTCCGCTGCTCGCCTTCTTTGTCTCGATCATGGACTACGCCACCTTCTCGTGGACCAGGGACCGGCTGCAGATCATCCCGATCATGTGGGACCAGAAGGAAAACTACGCCTCCAACGGCTTTGCGCTCGCTTTCGCGCTCAACGTGCCGATGGCGCATGTCTCGGCGCCGGCCGGCTATTCCGACAAGGCGATCGCCGCAATCGAGAGGCCGGAGGTGACAGCCTCCGTGCCCGCCGAGAAACCTGACATCATCGTCGTCATGAGCGAATCCTTCTGGGATCCGACCAAGCTGCCAGGGGTCACCATCACGCCGGACCCCATTCCCAATGTGCGGGCGTTGCGCTCGGGCTATATGTTCTCGCCCGAATTCGGCGGCATGACCGCCAATATCGAGTTCGAAGCGCTGACCGGCTTCTCGAATGCCTTCCTGCCGGCCGGCAGCATCCCCTACCAGCAATATGTGCGCACCCCGACGCCCTCGATGGCAACCTTCCTGAAGAGCGAGGGCTATCAGGCGCGCGCCATCCATCCAGGCACCAACTGGTTCTGGAACCGTGGTGCTGTCTACGCCGATTTCGGCTTCAACGACTTCAAGTCGGAAGAGACGCTGCCGCCGATGGAAAAGCGCGGACCGCTGGCATCGGATGCGGCAATGACCGACGAGATCATCCGTGAAGCCGACGCCAGCGAGCAGCCGGTGTTCTTCTTCGCGGTCAGCCTGCAGAACCATGGCCCCTACGAACCGAACCGCTACTACAACCCGACCCACAAGGTGCAGGCGCCGATCAGCCAGTGGGCGCGTGAATCGCTGCTGAGCTATGCGGAGGGATCCGCGGATGCCGATCGCGGTCTCGAGCGCCTCGTCGAATGGGCAAAGAAGCGCTCCCGTCCCACGGTGATCGCCTTCTTCGGCGACCATCTGCCGCCGCTAGGCCCGGTTTACGTCGAAACGGGCTTCCTCAAGGACAATGTCGCGCCGCGCAAGGAGGCATCACCGCAGGACGCCCTTCAGCATCACGAGACGCCGCTGGTCATCTGGTCGAACCGTACCGGCCCGGCCGAAGACCTGGGTGCGGTCAGCCCCGCCTTCCTGCCCTATCATATCCTGAAGACGGCCGGCATCACCCATCCCTACTACACGGGCTTCCTGGGCGAGATGCGCGAACGCTACCGCGTCGTCGACCGCAACCTGTTGCTGACGCCGGCCGGGGAAGCCACGCCCGACTGGGCACGGCAGAAGGACATCGACCCGGCGATCCGCGACTTCCGCCTGCTGCAATATGACATGATGTTCGGCAAGCGGCACGCGGCGCCGGATTTTTTCCCCGAAACGGTCGACAAGGTCGTCGCCCACACGAGTTGAGCCTGCAGTCCCTCTGAGGGGATCGAACACTCAATTCGTTAGTTGCAGCTTCGAGAACTTGTTGGCGATCTGCTCTTGAGAAGCATCTCATCCCCGGAAATGCTTGCCGCTGCGGGGAAGTCGCAAAGTCTTGCGATTGTCGCCATTTGATCCTCCCCCTGCGACATCGCGAACGCCACCCGCCCTTGCCTTCCCTGCGGATTGCTATATAGACGCCCGCAATCTGCCGGTCCTAGCTGGGGGCTGAACGGAGGGCCGGAGGTTTTCTCAAAAACCTTCGCGTGAAGCCAGAAGTGCTTCCGCCTCCCGTGTCTCCGCTCTCGACCGTCTCGTCATGCTCCTTTCTTCCCCGCCCCTCAAGGGATCCGGGTCAGAGAAGTTGCAGAGGCTTTTGCCGCCGGGAACCGGGAGAGAAACGAAGAAAGGCACGAAGACATAATGGCTCTTTACGAACATGTGTTTCTTGCCCGGCAGGACCTCTCGCAGCAGCAGGTCGATGCGCTTGTCGAACAGTACAAGGGCGTCATCGCAGCAAATGGCGGGTCCGTCGGCCGGGTCGAGAACTGGGGACTGAAGTCCCTCACCTACCGGGTCAACAAGAACCGGAAGGCATACTACACGCTGATGGACCTCACCTGCCCGCCGGCAGCGCTCAACGAGATGGAGCGCCAGATGGGCCTGTCCGAGGACGTGCTGCGCTTCCTGACCATTAAGGTCGAGGCGCATGAGGAAGGCCCCTCGGCGATGATGCAGAAGCGCGAAGAGCGCTCGGAGCGCGGTGGCTTCGGCGACCGCGATCGTGGTGACCGTGGCCCGCGTTCGTTCGGCGACCGCGATCGCGGCGACCGTCCGCCGCGCAGCTTCGGCGACGCCGGTGGCGAGCGTGGTCCGCGCCGTCCGCGCGAAGGCTTTGAAGGGGGTGCAGAATAATGGTCGACATCAACCAGATCCCGACCCGGCGCCCGTTCCATCGTCGCCGCAAGACCTGCCCGTTCTCCGGCGCCAACGCGCCCAAGATCGACTACAAGGACGTGCGTCTGCTGCAGCGCTACATTTCCGAGCGCGGCAAGATCGTGCCGTCGCGCATCACCGCGGTCAGCCAGAAGAAGCAGCGTGAGCTCGCCAAGGCGATCAAGCGCGCCCGCTTCCTCGGCCTGCTGCCTTACGTGGTTCGCTAAATTTCTCCGAGCGGGCGGCTTTGTCGCCCGCTTTTCTCCACGGCGACGGGCGCCGCTGGAGTGTCTTGACGATGCATGTCGTTGTCCCAAAGCCGGGAACCCACTTTTGGGCGACATGCAGGAAATCCCGGGTTGAGGCCAAAGCCTCTAACTGCCGACAGGCAGGACAGCGACACCGGCGGCAACGCCCCTTTGCGTCCTGACCTGTTCCCAAGAATCGGCATCGATCCCGAGATCGACGCCCAACTGAAAGGAACAAAACCATGGAAGTCATTCTTCTCGAACGCGTTTCCCGCCTCGGCCAGATGGGTGATACCGTCAAGGTCAAGGACGGCTTTGCCCGCAATTTCCTCTTGCCGCAGGGCAAGGCGCTGCGCGCCAACGAGGCCAACAAGAAGAAGTTCGAAGGCCAGCGTGCCCAGCTCGAGGCCCGCAACCTCGAGCGTAAGTCGGAAGCCGCCCAGGTTGCCGAAAAGCTCGACGGCAAGAGCTTCATCGCCGTCCGCTCGGCCGGCGAGACCGGTCAGCTCTATGGTTCGGTGTCGACGCGCGACATCGCCGACCTGCTGACGGCGGAAGGTTTCACGGTCAACCGCAACCAGATCCAGCTCAACCAGCCGATCAAGACCATCGGTGTCACCAATGTGGCGATCGCGCTGCATCCGGAAGTCGAAGTCACGATCACGCTCAACATCGCCCGCACGGCCGACGAAGCCGAACGCCAGGCCAAGGGCGAGACGCTGACCACCGCCGAAGCCATTTATGGCGACGACATCAACGACAACGCCCGGCCGGAAAACTTCTTCGATCCGAACGCCGAGTTCGAAGGCGGCGAAGACAACGCCTGATCTTACCCCGCAAGGGATTGGAGCCAAGCTCCGATCACATTGCCGTTATCCGTCCTTTGTGGACCAACGCCCGGGCCTCTCGCCCGGGCTTTTTTGTGCCAAAAGGAACTTTTCGGACCCCTATATATTGTTGCAGACTAGATCGTCGCGCGTCCTTTGGACGCGCAGAGGACGTGTGGAATTAGAGTTCGGCGCATGATCCTGTCCGAAAGTCGATTGCGGTTTTCGGGCCATGCGCAAGGCAGCCTGGGGACATTAGGTCATGAATATTCTCTTGAAGCGCGTTCTCGATCGCCTGGTTCGCACCGGCAGTCTCAAAGTGACCGGACCGAAGGGCACGACATTCGTGTTCGGCGACGGCAGCGGCGAGCCGGTGCACCTGCACATCAAGACCCGACATGCCGAACGCGCCATCACGTTCGATCCGATGCTGGCGGTGCCTGAATCCTACATGGATGGCGAACTCGACATTCTCGACGGCGGCGTGCTCGGTGTGATGCGAATTGCCTTCCAGAACATGGGCAGCGGCGGCATCGACGCGACCTGGTCGAAAGCCATCGAGGGCCTCCGCCACGCCTTCCGCCGCCTGCAGCAGATCAACACCGCCTCGCGCTCGCGCCGCAACGTGCAGCGGCACTATGATCTGTCAGGCGATCTCTACCGGCTCTTCCTCGACGAGGACATGCAGTATTCCTGCGCCTATTTCGAACAGCCGGACATGACGCTGGACGAGGCGCAGGCCGCCAAGAAGCGCCACATCGCCGCCAAGCTCAGGCTGAAGGCCGGCCAGACGGTGCTCGACATCGGCTCCGGCTGGGGCGGGCTCGGCCTCTATCTCGCCAAGGCTTTCGACGTCGACGTGCAGGGCGTGACGCTGTCGACCGAACAGCATGGCGTGGCCACCGACCGGGCGCACGCGCAGGGGCTGGAAAACCACGTCCATTTCGAGCTGAAGGATTACCGCGAGCTCAACGAGCGTTTCGACCGCATCGTTTCGGTCGGCATGTTCGAACATGTCGGCGTCAACCACTACCGCACCTTCTTCGACAAGTCCGCGACACTGTTGAAGCCCGATGGTGTCATGCTGCTGCACACGATCGGCCGTTCCGGTGTGCCGTGGGCGACCAGCGCCTTCATCCGCAAGTACATTTTCCCGGGCGGCTACATCCCGGCAATGTCGGAGGTGCTGCCGGCGATCGAGAAATCCGGCCTCGTGGTCACCGACGTCGAGATCCTGCGGCTCCACTATGCCGATACGCTGAAGCACTGGGGCCAGCGCTTCGCCGCCAACCGCGACAAGGCCAAGGCGATCTACGACGAACGCTTCTGCCGCATGTGGGAATTCTATCTGGCCGCCTCGGAAGCCGCCTTCCGCTGGCAGGACCTGGTCATCTTCCAGTTCCAGATCACCAAGAAGAACGACACGCTGCCGATGACCCGCGACTATATGGCCAAATGCGAAAAGGCGCTGGAAATGCGCGACCTGGGCCGCCGCGAGGCGGCTCCCGTCGAGAAGCCCGCCAAGCCTGCCCGTCGCCGCAAGGTGGCGGAATAGAAACGGGAACGTTCGTACGCTTTCGCTGTTGGCGCTTGCCTTCGCACGCCCCTGCCCTGAAAAAGGCCTCGTGATCGTCGCGAGGCCTTTTTCATGAGCTATCTCCTTTATGTTGCCGCGGCCCTGGCCGAGATCGCCGGCTGCTTTTCGGTATGGGCATGGTGGCGGCTGGAAAGGTCGCCGCTCTGGCTGGCGCCGGGCTTCGTCTCGCTTGTCCTGTTCGCCTGGCTCCTGGCACTGGTCGACATCAATGCGGCGGGCCGTGCCTATGCCGCCTATGGCGGCATCTACATCACGGCGTCGCTCGCCTGGCTGTGGCTGGTGGAAGGCGTGCGGCCCGACCGCTGGGATCTTGCCGGCGCGGTCCTCTGCATGGCCGGAGCCTCGGTCATCCTGCTCGCACCGCGCGGAGCCTGACCATGGAATTGCCAGTGCCACTTCGCCAAGGGGTCGAGCGCCTGCTTGAAAACGTTCCGCTCGCGACCCTGAAGCAAGCGGCGAAAACGCTTTCCGACCGCTACCGTGCCGAGTTGCGCGACGGCCGCCTGCACATGGCGCAGGATTTGGCCGTGCAGGCTTATCTCGCGACGCGGCTGCCAGCGACCTATGCCGCGGTCCGCGCCAGCCTCGATGCGCTGAATGAAGCCCGGCCTGATTTCGTTCCAAAATCCCTGCTCGATATCGGAGCCGGGCCTGGTACGGTGCTTTGGGCCACGATGGACCTCTGGCCCGACCTCGAACAGGCGGTGCTCCTCGAAGCCAGTGCGGCGGCACGCAAGGTCGGCGAGACGCTCGCCGCCGGCGCAGTCGCTGCCCGGACCCAATGGCTGGCCGGCGACGCCACCATCGACCTCGCCGATCTCGAGCCGGCCGAGCTGGTGACGTGTACCTATGTGCTGGACGAGATCATTCCGGCATCCCTGCCGAAGCTTGTCGACCGGCTTTGGCACCTCACGGCCGACACGCTGCTCGTTGTCGAGCCGGGCACGCCTGCCGGCTGGCAGCGAATCCTGGCGGTGCGCGCGCGGTTGATCGCGGCGGGCGCGCATCTGCTGGCGCCTTGTCCGCATGAGGCGCCTTGCCCGCTCGCCCCGCCCGACTGGTGCCACTTTTCCCGCCGCGTCGCCCGCTCGCGCTTGCACCGGCTGGCCAAGGAGGCGGAAGTGCCGTGGGAAGACGAGAAGTTCATTTTTGTCGCCGCCTCGCGCCAACCGGCCGCCGCGCGTGCCGCGCGGGTGATCGCACCGCCAAAGTCCGGCTCAGGCAAGGTTCTGCTCAAGCTTTGCGGAACGGACGGCAGCGCCGGCGAAAAATTGCTGACCAAACGCGACGGTGATCTGTTCAAGGCGGCACGGCGCCTGGACTGGGGCGATACGCTGGACGAAGGAAGCGCCTGATCGCCAAGATTGTTCTTGATCTGTTCCAACGACTCGGGTAGGGACTTGCGCCTTTCCGAGTCAATCGG
Source organism: Mesorhizobium sp. B1-1-7 (assembly GCF_006442705.1). Taxonomy (NCBI): domain Bacteria; kingdom Pseudomonadati; phylum Pseudomonadota; class Alphaproteobacteria; order Hyphomicrobiales; family Phyllobacteriaceae; genus Mesorhizobium; species Mesorhizobium sp. B1-1-7. The sequence continues at coordinate 402,518 of NZ_VFWQ01000004.1, forward strand.
AATCGGGGCTTGGAAGCACTCTCCTGTGGACGGTTCGCCGAGCCTGTGAACAACGGGCATCAAGGCTGGTTGGTCATGCGATGATGCAGAAAGGTCAGCATCGATTCGTCTCGTTCTGATATCGAGAAGCCGGGATCGACATCGGGGATATCATGGCAGAGGCAGCACGAAAATTCGGCGTGGCGGAGCAACCACTCTATCGCGAATCGCCCAACAACATCGAGGCCGAGCAGGCGCTGCTTGGTGCGATCCTCGTCAACAACGATGCCTTCTATCGTGTCTCCGACTTCCTGAAGTCCGGCCATTTCTACGAACCCCTGCACCGCAAGATCTTCGATGTCGCGGCCGAGCTCATCCGCATGGGCAAGGTGGCGACGCCGATCACCTTGAAGACCTTCCTGCCGGCCGACGAGAAGGTCGGCGACATGACGGTGGCGCAATATGTCGTGCGGCTGGCGGTCGAGGCCGTCACCGTCGTCAACGCCACCGACTATGGCCGCGCCATCTACGATCTGGCGACGCGCCGGGCGTTGATCACCGTCGGCGAGGACATGGTCAACATCGCCTATGACGCGCCGGTCGACATGTCGCCATCCGAGCAGATCGAGGATGCCGAGCGCCGCCTTTTCGAACTGGCCGAAACCGGACGCTACGATGGCGGCTTCGAGAGCTTCACCGACGCGGTCAAGACCGCGGTCGACATGGCCAACGCCGCCTATATGCGCGACGGCCATCTGTCGGGCCTTGCCACCGGCATGCGCGATCTCGACCGCCGCATGGGCGGCCTGCAGGCATCCGATTTGATCATCATCGCCGGCCGTCCAGGCATGGGCAAGACGTCGCTCGCCACCAACATCGCCTTCAACATCGCCGAGATGTATGAGCCGGCGCAGCAGGCTGATGGCTCATTCAAGGCGGCCAATGGCGGCGTCGTCGGCTTCTTCTCGCTCGAAATGTCGTCCGAACAGCTCGCCACCCGCATCATTTCCGAACAGACGGAAATCTCCTCCTCGAAGATCCGCCGCGGTGAAATCACCGAAATGGACTTCGAGAAGCTGGTCGCCTGTTCGCAGACCATGCAGAAGATCCCGCTGTTCATCGACCAGACCGGCGGTATCTCGATCGCCCAGCTCTCGGCCCGTGCCCGGCGGCTGAAACGCCAGCGCGGCCTCGACCTGATCGTCATCGACTATATCCAGCTGATGCAGGGTTCGAGCGCCAAGTCTTCGCAGAACCGCGTGCAGGAAATCACCGAGATCACCACCGGCCTGAAGGCACTGGCCAAGGAACTGGCCGTGCCGATCATCGCGCTGTCGCAGCTCTCGCGCCAGGTCGAAAGCCGTGACGACAAGCGCCCGCAACTTTCGGACTTGCGTGAATCCGGTTCGATCGAGCAGGACGCCGACGTCGTGATTTTCGTCTATCGCGAGGAGTATTACCTCAAGAACCGCGAGCCGAAGCTCGGCACGGAGGAATACGTCAAGTGGGAAAACGAGATGAACGAGATGCGCGGCAAGGCCGAGGTGATCGTGGCCAAGCAGCGCCACGGCCCGACAGGCTCTGTCACCCTTGCGTTCCACGGTGAGTTCACCCGCTTCTCCGACCTTGCCGAGGAACATCATATCGCGGAGAGGTTCGAGTGACCTCTTGAGACAGGCCTCGTTCCGTCCCGCCCCCCTCTGTCCTGCCGGACATCTCCCCCTCAAGGGGGGAGATTGGATGTCACGCAGGCTTTCGCCAATTACCAACCTAGAAAGACGGGCGGCAGGATCGAAGTTGCTGATCTCCCGCCTTGAGGGGGAGATGTCCGGCAGGACAGAGGGGGGCGCTGTCCCGCCGGCCTGTCTATGGTTTGCACTTTCTACCGACCCGGCGCGGCTCCATGGCTAAATCGCGCGTTCAGTTCATCTGCCAGAATTGCGGGTCGGTGCATCAGCGCTGGGCCGGCAAATGCGATGCCTGCGGCGAGTGGAACACGCTGGTCGAGGAAGGCACCTCCGGCGGCATCGGCTCCGGCCCGGCCAACACGCGCAATGCCCGCAAGGGCCGCGCGGTGGTGCTGACCACACTTTCCGGCGACATAGAGGACGCGCCACGCATCGTCTCTGGCATCGGCGAGCTCGACCGCGCCACCGGCGGCGGTTTCGTGCGCGGCTCAGCCTTGCTGGTCGGCGGCGATCCCGGCATCGGCAAATCGACGCTTCTTACCCAGGCTGCCGCTGCACTTGCGTCCAGGGGCCACCGCATCGTCTATGTCTCGGGCGAGGAAGCAGTCGCCCAGATCAGGCTGCGAGCGCAGCGATTGGGTGTTGCCGACACTGCGGTGGAGCTGGCCGCCGAAACCAATGTCGAGGACATTCTCGCCACGATCGCCGACGGCAAGCGGCCGGATCTGGTCATTCTCGATTCGATCCAGACACTATGGACCGATCTTGCCGATTCCGCGCCTGGCACCGTTACCCAGGTGCGCGCTTCCGCCCAGGCGATGATCCGCTATGCGAAGTCGACGGGTGCGGCGATCGTCCTTGTCGGCCATGTCACCAAGGAAGGCCAGATCGCCGGCCCGCGCGTCGTCGAGCACATGGTCGATGGTGTGCTCTATTTCGAGGGCGAAGGCGGCCACCACTACCGCATCCTGCGCACGGTGAAGAACCGCTTTGGGCCGACCGACGAGATCGGCGTCTTCGAAATGTCGGACAAGGGCTTGCGCGAGGTCGCCAACCCGTCGGAGCTGTTCTTGGGCGAACGGCATGCGAAATCCCCGGGGGCTGCCGTTTTCGCCGGCATGGAAGGCACCAGGCCCGTCCTGGTCGAAATCCAGGCGCTTGTCGCGCCCTCCTCGCTCGGCACGCCGCGTCGGGCGGTGGTCGGCTGGGACGGCGCGCGTCTGTCGATGATCCTGGCGGTGCTGGAAGCCCATTGCGGCGTGCGCTTCGGCACCCATGACGTCTATCTCAACGTCGCCGGCGGCTACCGCATCAGCGAGCCGGCCGCCGATCTCGCGGTCGCCGCCGCACTGGTTTCCTCACTCACCGGTCTTGCCCTTCCCGCGGATTGCGTCTATTTCGGCGAAATCAGCCTTTCGGGCGCGGTGAGGCCGGTTGCACATGCGCAGCAGCGCCTCAAGGAAGCCGAAAAGCTGGGTTTTGGTAGCGCGGTTCTGCCCTTGGGCAGCGAGGAACTTGCTGGGGGGATCGGGGCCGGCGCTTTCCAGCCCGCCGAGCTTGCCGACCTCGTGGCACGCATAGCCGGCTCACGCCGAAGCCGTGTGGACGACGAAGAATAACGCGGCTCGTGGAGCCGTGAAAAAGAGATCGGAGTGGGGCGAAAGACATGCCGATTACGCTGCTTGACGGAATTCTCGTCGGCTTCACCCTGGTCTCGGCGATGCTCGCCATGGTTCGCGGCTTTTCGCGCGAGGTCCTTTCGGTCGTATCGTGGGCGGCGGCGGCCGCGGCGGCTTTCTTCTTCTATAAGCCGGTCCTGCCCTATCTGAAGCCCTACATAGACAACGAGAAGATCGCCATGGCGGCCTCCGCCGGCGTCGTCTTCATCATCGCGCTGATCGTCGTTTCGGTCATCACCATGAAGCTCGCCGACTGGATAATCGATTCCCGGATCGGCGCGCTCGACCGCACGCTCGGTTTCCTCTACGGCGCCGCGCGCGGCATACTGGTCGTCGCTGTCGCCTTGCTGTTCTTCAACTGGCTGGCCGGCGCCAAGGCACCGGCCTGGGTGACGGAAGCCAAGTCGCGACCGCTGCTGGAGCAGATCGGCGCCAAGCTAGAGAGCCTGCTGCCGGAGGATCCGGAAAACGCCATCCTCAAGAAACTCAATCCGAATCAGCCGGCCGCCGAGACGCCTGCCGCACCGGACGCGCCAGCAGCGGATGCGCCTGCCGGCGGCGACGACGCCAATGCGCCAGCGCCCGACGACAACGACGCCGCTCCTGCCGACAACACGGCCAAGCCGGCACCGGCGGCACCTGCAAACTGACGCCCCTTGTTTTGACGCAATTCCGGACGGAAAACCGTTTCACACTTTTCCTGGAATTGCTCCAGAACGGGCGTCAGGACCGACGATGGTGTGAACGACTGCACGGCGCGCGTTGCTTTCGACGCGAACCCGCTCTATATGGCGATTTTAGCGGAGCTTAAGATGGCAGACGCAGACGACGTGCTTTCCGCCGAGGCCGACGACCATTTCCATGACGAGTGCGGTGTGTTCGGTATTTTCGGCCGGCAGGACGCAGCGGCCATTGTCACGCTCGGCCTGCATGCGCTGCAGCACCGCGGCCAGGAAGCGGCCGGCATCGTTTCCTACGACGGCACCCAGTTCCATGTCGAACGCCATGTCGGCCTGATCGGCGACACTTTCACCAAACAGCGCGTCATCGACAGCCTGCAAGGCAACCGCGCCATCGGCCATACGCGCTACGCCACAACCGGCGGCGCCGGCATGCGCAACATTCAGCCCTTCTTTGCCGAACTCGCCGATGGCGGTTTCGCCGTCGCCCACAACGGCAATTTGACCAACGCCATGACGGTGCAGCGCGCGCTGCAGAAACAGGGCGCGATCTTCTCCTCCACCTCCGACACCGAAACGCTCCTGCATCTGGTGGCGACCAGCAAGGAGCGCGACCTCAACTCGCGTTTCATCGATGCGGTTCGGCAGGTCGAGGGCGCCTTTTCGCTGGTGGCGATGACGGCCAAGAAGATGATCGGCTGCCGCGACCCGCTCGGCATCAGGCCGTTGGTGCTCGGCGATCTCGACGGTGCCTGGATCCTGGCCTCCGAGACTTGTGCGCTCGACATTATCGGCGCGCGTTTCGTGCGCGACCTGAAACCGGGCGAGATGGTCGTCGTCACCTCCAAGGGCATCGAAAGCCTGTTCCCGTTTGAGCCGCAGAAGACCCGCTTCTGCATCTTCGAATATGTCTATTTCGCTCGGCCGGATTCCTCGGTCGAAGGCCGCAATGTCTATGAGGTGCGCAAGCGCATCGGCGCCGAACTGGCGCAGGAAAATCCGGTCGACGCCGACATTGTCGTGCCGGTGCCGGATTCGGGCACGCCGGCGGCGATCGGCTTCAGCCAGGCGGCCGGCATCCCCTTCGAGCTCGGTATCATCCGCAACCACTATGTCGGCCGCACCTTCATCCAGCCAGGCGATTCGATCCGCCACATGGGCGTCAAGCTGAAGCACAACGCCAACCGCCGCATGATCGAAGGCAAGCGCGTTGTGCTGGTCGACGACAGCATCGTGCGCGGCACCACCAGCCAGAAGATCGTGCAGATGGTGCGCGATGCCGGCGCCAAGGAAGTGCACATGCGCATCGCCTCGCCGCCGACCAGCGCCTCCTGCTTCTACGGCGTCGACACGCCGGAGAAGTCGAAGCTCCTGGCATCGCGCATGTCGGTGGAGGAGATGGCCGAATTCATCCGCGTCGATTCACTCGGCTTCCTGTCGATCGACGGGCTCTACCGCGCCGTCGGCGAGGCCAGCCGCGACAACGACCAACCGCAATTCTGCGACGCCTGCTTCACCGGCCAGTATCCGACCCGCCTGCTCGACTTCGAAGGCCACGACAACGTACGCACGCTGTCGCTGCTGGCGAACAGCGGGGCATAGGATTGCCAGGCCATCATTTGCCTTCGAGGGCGTCTCGCACCTACCTCACGGAAATTCTCGCATGACCCTCGACCTCTCCGGCCGCGTCGCGGTCGTCACCGGCGCCTCGCGCGGCATTGGTTATTTCATCGCCAAGGAATTGGCCGCCGCCGGCGCGCATGTGATCGCGGTCGCGCGCACCGTCGGCGGGCTTGAAGAACTCGACGATCAGATCAAGGCTGCCGGCGGCCAGGCCACGCTGGTGCCGCTCGACCTCTCCGACATGGCCGGCATCGACCGGTTGGGCGGCGCCATTCACGAGCGCTGGGGCAAGCTCGACATCCTGGTCGCCAATGCCGGCGTGCTCGGTGTCATCTCGCCGATCGGCCATGTCGAGGCCAAGACCTTCGAAAAGGTGATGACCATCAATGTCACCTCGACCTGGCGGCTGATCCGCTCGGTCGACCCGCTATTGCGGCTTTCGGATGCCGGTCGTGCGATTTTGCTTTCCTCCAACGCCGCGCATTCGGCACGCGCCTTCTGGGCGCCGTACGCGGCGTCGAAGGCAGCGGTCGAGACCATGATGCGCTCCTGGGCGCATGAGACGCAAAGCCTGCCGCTGCGCGTCAACGCCGCCGACCCCGGCGCCACCCGCACCGCCATGCGCGCGCAGGCCGTGCCCGGCGAGGATCCGGCAACGCTGCCGCACCCCTCGGAGATCGCCAAGCGCATCGTGCCGCTGGCAAGCCCAGACCTGAAAGAGACCGGGCTGATCTTCCAGGCCAAGCACAACCGCTTCGTCGCCTACAGGCAGCCGGAATAAATTTACACCTCTTTCGACGGCTCCCAGAACCGCTGCCCGCATTCAGGTGGCCTATCTCAGGGATTAAAAAGGCCTCCGGCTACGTTCTTCGAACGTAGGATATTCGAAAACCGGAGGACCGATATGCGCAGACTTCTTCTTATCGTTGCCGCCACCGCCGCGACTGCCGGCACAGCCCTGTCGCAAGATGCCAAGATGAGTTTCTTCGTCACCAGCGCCGGCTCCGGCAAGGGCGGCGATCTCGGCGGCCTGAAGGGCGCCGACGCGCATTGCGCCTCGCTCGCCGAAGCGGCCGGCGTCGCCGGCAAGACCTGGCACGCCTATCTCTCGACCAGCACCGAGGACGCGCGGGACCGCATCGGCAAGGGCCCCTGGTTCAACGCCAAGGGCGAGAAGATCGCCGACGATGTCGCCTCGCTGCACAGCGACGCCAACGGCATCACCAAGCAGACGGCGCTCACCGAGAAGGGTGAGACCGTCAATGGCCGTGGCGACACGCCGAACCGTCACGACATGCTGACCGGCTCCAAGCCCGACGGCACCAAGATCGCCGACCAGACCTGTGGCGACTGGACGATGAGCGGCGCCGAAGGGGCTGCCATGATGGGCCACCACGACCGCGCCGGGCTCGACGATTCGGCTGCGGCAAAGTCTTGGAATTCCTCGCATGCTTCGCGCGGCGGCTGCGGCCAAGAGGCGCTGAAGGGCACCGGCGGCGACGGCCTATTCTACTGTTTTGCAACCGACTGAGGCGGTAGTCCCCGAGAACCGGAGCAGAGCCGGCCTTGCCATCACGCGGCTGTGATCTCCAGCGTAAAGGCTGCTCCGTGGTCATGCTTTCGTCATTTCCACGGAGTTGTTAGGATCGTAGCGACTCCCGCAACAAGCGCCCTCTCGGGCAGAATAAGGAAATCCCCATGGCTACGACCGCAGCGTTGGTCTGGTATCTGGTAATCGCCGGGCCGCAGGGCGGCATGGTCGTGCTGCCCAGCACCTTCGACAAGCGCGAGCAGTGCACCGCCGCCATCACCGAATACCAGAAGCAGCCGACACCGCAGGGCTGGTCGGTGCAATGCGTGCCAAGCGCCTCGCCCTTCACCGACGAGGGCGATGCCGAAGAGCCGTCCGCGCAGTGATGAGCGTAATCTCCCCCCTTGAGGGGGAGATGGCCGGCATGCCAGAGGGGGTCGCCGCGCGTGGAGCGCTGACCTCCTCTGCCGGCAAAGGGGCGTCGCGTCAGGATGTTCCGATCCCCCTATGTCGCCTTCGGCGACATTTCCCCCTCAAGCGGGAGATCATCAGCGCCGTGCGCTCACCGTCAGCTCAGGTTTCTGATTGATGGTCTGAAACACCACGCAATAGCGCTCGGTCAGCTTCAGCAGCGAATCGATACGCTCCTGCGGCTCGTCGGTGTCGAGAGCGAAATTGAGCCGGATGGCACGGAAGCCGACCGGCGCATCCTTGGCGACACCGAGCGTGCCGCGAAAATCAAGATCGCCTTCGGCCTCAACCGCGGCAGCCCCGAGCTTGAACTCGAGCGCCGTCGCCACGGCCTTCAGCGTCACGCCGGCGCAGGCCACCAAGGCCTCGAGCAGCATGTCGCCGGAGCAGAGTTCCAGGCCTGAGCCGCCGGTTGCCGGGTGCAATCCGGCAATCGCAAGGGCCCTCCCCGTCTCCACCTTGCAGGCCACCGACTGGTCGTCGATCGAGCCTCTTGCCTTCAACGTAATCAGCGCCTGCGAAGCGTCGTCGCGATAGGCCTGCTTCAGCGGGGCCTGCATGGCCTTCAGTTCCGTGGCGTCCATTTTGTTGCCCTTTCCCGACTGCTTGTTTCGTGCCGTGAATAATGGTCCGAAATCGGGGACTTGTCACAACCCGCGGCAAAAATCTCGAATTGGCAAAACCGAGCCACCCATCATGCCCTTTGACTTCGATCGCCGCGGCCATACCTATGCGGGAGTCGTTCTCGCGGAGACATCATGTCGCTCAAGCTGAAACTGATCGCCCTGCTGATGCTTGCCGCCTTCACGCAGCCTGTCCTGGCTGATACGGCGGAGCGTCCGGCGCCCTCGGGCGGCGTGCTGTCCCTGCTGCCGTCGCCGCAGACCACCAAGCATTCCATCACCCTCGCCGGGCGCAAGCTGGACTATCAGGCAAGGGCCGGCACCTTGCCGCTGCTTTCCGGCAAGGGCGACGTCACAGCGGAGATATTCTATGTCGCCTATACGCTGGAGCCACCGGCAAACGCGGCCAAGGACCCGCAGCGGCCGATCACCTTCGTGTTCAATGGCGGCCCTGGAGCAGCGTCCGCCTTCCTGCATATCGGCGCGCTTGGTCCGCGCGTGATCGCCACGGGAACCGGTGGCGAATTCCTGCCCCCGCCGCAAAGGCTCATCGACAATCAGGACAGCTGGCTCGACATGACCGACCTTGTCTTCGTCGATCCGGTCGGAACTGGATACAGCCGCGAGGCACCGGGCCAGGACACGCACGACTTCTGGGGAGTCAAACAGGATGCCAGCTCGATAGGCGCCTTCATCCGGCTCTATCTCGCGCAGAACGGCCGCACCGGTTCGCCGCTGTTCCTCGCCGGGGAAAGCTATGGCGGCTTCCGTGCGGCGCTTCTGGCCAGGACATTGCAAGAGGATATCGGCATCAGTCCGAACGGCATCGTGCTGATCTCGCCGGCGCTGGAGTTCACACTGGTGCGGCCCGACGAATTCGAGCCGTTGCATTGGGCGCTCGAATTGCCGTCGCTGGCGGCCGTGCGCCTGCGCGCCGAAGGCGTCAAGGGCGATGCGTTGCGGGAGAAGCTGGCCGAAGTCGAACATTATGCGCTGGGCGATTATCTGACGGCGCTCACCAGCGGGCTGGAGCAAGGCGGGCGACTGGCGAGCCAGCGCGTGGCCGACATCACCGGCCTGCCGCTCGATCTCGTGCGGCGCAACTCCGCCCGCATCCCGACCGACCTGTTCGCAAGAGAGTTCGCCCGCGCCAGCGGCAAGGTGCTCAGCCCATACGACGCCATGATCGGCACCGCCGACATCGCGCCCGAAAGCGCCCGCGTCGTCGGTCCGGATCCAGTGCTCGACCGCAGCGTGCCGGCTTTGACCTCGGCTTTCGTCGGCTACGCCCGCGACGAACTGAATTTCCGCACCGATGTCAGCTATCGCCTGCTCAATAACGAAATCAGCCATGGTTGGGATTACGGGACGAGCGCCTCACGGCAAGGCTATGCCGGGGTAATGGACGACCTGCAGCGAGCACGCTCGCTGAACCCGGCACTCGGCGTCGTGATCGTCAACGGCTACACCGATCTGGTTACGCCTTACCTGGCCTCGCGCTACCTGGTGAATCAAATCCAGTCGCTTGCCAATACCAAGCCCATCCATCTCGATGTTGTCGAGGGTGGGCATATGATGTATTTCAGCCCCGACGGTCGACGCGCTCTGAAAGAGGCCGCCTCGGAACTCTACCAGGCAACGCAGTAGGCTTCGCGACAACGCGCGATCGACCTCTGCCCCAACGCAAGCTCCGGCCTGGCGTAGCGCTGCGCCGACTTTCGCCCGTATAGCTTGGAGCCGGGCCTGACTTTCGAGGCCGCTCGCACCGCTTCACAGCACTTGCTGTCGCTTCCTGCAACACTGGTCCCGCACCTTATGGCCGATGTCGCCATTCTCGAAACTCGTGAAAGGGTTCTCGCCGGGATCCTTTTGACCGGTGCGGCCTATCTCCTGTTTTCGACGCAGGATGCCTCGATCAAGCTCTTGGTCACCGGCATGACCGTCTGGCAAATCATGTTCTTCCGCAGCATCACCATTCTCGGTGCCTGCGCGGCAATCGGCGGACGAGCGCTGTTTGCCGACACGATGCGCTCGCCGATCGTGCGGCCGATGCTGGTGCGCAGCGCCTTCACGCTTGCCGCCTGGCTCTGTTACTACAACGCCGCGCGCAGCCTGCAGCTCGCCGAACTGACCACCGTCTATTACGCGGCCCCCATCATCGTCACCGTGCTTTCGGTATTCCTGCTCGGCGAAAAGGTGCCGATGCTGCGCTGGCTGGCGGTCCTGATCGGCTTCGCCGGTGTCTTTGTCGCCTGTGATCCTACCCATCTCGGCCTGTCCGTGCCGGTGCTGCTGGTGCTGACGGCCGCCTTCCTGTGGGGCATTGCCATCGTGCTCCTGCGCAAGACCGCGCTTGCCGAACGCTCGATGATCCAGCTTCTCCTCAACAATTTCTATTTCCTGCTGTTTTCGGCGGTGCCGGCGCTGTTGTGGTGGCACACGCCGGACCTGCCCCAGCTGCTGCTTCTCGCCAGCGTCGGGGCGCTCGGGGGCCTGGCGCAATATCTCCTCTTCGAGGGCATGAAGCGGACGCCGGCCTCGATCCTCGCGCCGCTCGAATACACCTCGCTGCTGTGGGCGTTCGCGCTCGGCTTTGCGATCTGGGGCGACGTGCCGCGCCGTGAAGTCTTCCTGGGCGCCGCCCTTATCGTCGCCGCCGGGCTGCTGATCGTCGGCGGCGAGCATTTCCGCAAGCGGCTGTGATGGGCATCACTGCTGACGCTACGATGTCAGGAGGGAGCGGCGTAGGCTGGCAGCATGACTGATGTGACAGCCACCACCGACACTGTCGCCGAGCGCACGCTTGGCATCGTTCTTGTGTCATGCTCGGCGGCCGTCTTTGCGCTGACTGGCGTGCTGACAAAATCGATCCATGCCGATCCGCTGACCATCATCTGCTGGCGCGGCTTTGTCGGTTCGATCCTGATCAGCCTCTATGTGCTGTGGCGGCGACGCCGCTCCGGCGGGCGCGAGAGCCTGCGATTGGGCTGGCGCGGATGGCTGCTGGCGGTGGAAGGCGCGCTGGCCAGCATTGCCTTCATCTCGGCGTTCAAATTCACTTTCGTCGCCAATGTCACCGTCATCTACGCCACCGCACCCTTCGTCACCGCGCTGCTGGCCTGGGTTCTGACGCGTGAACCCTTCCGCATGCAGACCATGCTCGCCGCTGCCGTGTCGCTCTGCGGCGTGGCGATCATGGTCTGGTCCAGCTTCGGCACCGGCAACCTGTTCGGCGACGGACTGGCGCTGCTGATGACCGTCGGCAGCGGCCTCTACATGATCATGGTGCGTGCCTTCCGCGACACGCCGGTGGTCTGGGCCGGCGCGGTATCGGCCTTCCTGTTGTTCGTGCTCGGCTGGTTCGTCACCGATCCGCTGGCGGTCTCGCCAAGGGATGCCGTCCTGCTCGTCACCTTCGGCGCGTCCTTCGCGCTGTCGTCGATCCTGTGGACGGAAGGCGCACGGCTCATCCCGGCGGCGGAATCCGGGCTGCTCGGCTCGGCCGAAGTGCCGTTCGCGATCCTGTTTGCCTTCCTGTTCCTGGGCGAAATCGCGCCGGCAGCCAGCCTGGTCGGCGGCGCCATCGTGCTCTGCGCAGTGTTTGCCCATGCCGGCCGCGACTGGCTGGCGGCCCGCGGGCAACGGACAGCGTCAAATATTTCTTAAAAAATTTTCGAAGTCATGGAACCATCATCGGGTTCAGGCATTGTTGGTGCGACGGGCCACCCCCCAAGTCCCCCCAAACC